>PVWI01000193.1 GCA_003003725.1 filamentous cyanobacterium Phorm 6
GTACGGATTCTCGCAGTAAATTTATTGGCTGCGTCGGTGAGGTTAGTTACCGAATCATGGGAGATGTTAATCCGGTTGCTATTAAGCAAATTAATGCTTTAGCAGATTTTGCGCTTTACAGCGGAGTTGGGCGAAAAACGCCGATGGGAATGGGAATGACGCGCCGATTGCCGAATTTTTAATCATTCACTTTTCGGCTTAATTTCACTGACGATTTCATAAACATCAGTGTCAGGAATTTTCGCAAACAAAGGCGTCATCTGCTTCAATATTTCCTGATAAGCTTCGCTTTGATTGGCGGCCATTTCTTCCACGCTTTCCCAAAAAATGATCGCAATACCTTTGTCTGTATTGGGCAATTGCAGCAGGTATGCTCCCTTAAAACCTGTAGCATAAGTTGCCACGGCTTTGGCAAAAAGTTCTTCTGCTTCTTTGAATTTTCCTGGTTTAAATTCGCCAATGGCAATGTAAGCAAACTGATGTCTGAGAAAGTCTAAAAATTCCGACATAGGTCTCTCCTAACTTAATAGCGATACACTGAGCTGCATTTTACCCGATCGCCCAAAATTTGTGAATAGTAACTTTTGGAGTTGCGCGCTCAAGCTTTGCGGCGGATTTCTGAGATACTGCACGTAGTGGCGATCGCACGCTGACGCGTAAAAAGCGGTTTTTTGCAATAACCCTATTGAATTTATTAAAAGTTACCTGCCAAAATTATCACATAGAAATACAAACACAGTCAAGAGTCAACTAAAACAAATGCCAAAGATATTAGTAATTGAAGACAATAACTTAATCCGAGAAACTGTATTAGAACTTCTAGAATCACGAGGTTTTGAAGCTGTAGGCGCGGAAAACGGACAAGTCGGTATCGAAACCGCGATCGCCCAAATTCCCGATTTAATCTTGTCTGATGTGATGATGCCGGAACTCAACGGTTTGGAAGTATTCGCGATTTTGCGATCGCACCCTGCAACCGCCAGCATTCCGTTTATTTTTATGACGGGTTCAGAAATAGAAAAAGCGATCGAACTCAAAGCCGACGGCTATCTCCAGAAACCTTGCAGCGTCGCCGTCATCCTCCAGGCGATCGCAACTCAACTAGAAAAACCGAAAATTACCAACCCAAAACATCAAAAACTACAGGACAATTCTGCGTCACAAAATCCCAGCAAGCGCGCCCGGAATCAAAAACCTCGGTTTGAGATTGCGTCGCTTTGCTCTCAATGACACGTACAGTAACGTTATCGATACATAAATTGAGGAAATTTCAAATTGGTTCGGCCAGAAGGTGACTTAGACTGGGTATGTTGAATTTGGTTAAAAAATTATGAACGCACAACCCAAAGGCCGCCTAGTCTGGAATCACTCTACCCACCTTCCCGGCTTGATACCAATTTTACAGCGCATCACCCTAAAAATGGGCATTCAAACCGTTACCCCAGGCGTCATCAACAAAGTTAAAGGACACATCCCCCGCATGACATTAAGAGTGTCAGTACCCATTCGCGGGGGATTTAAAATCATTGCCAGACAGGGCACAACCGTACAAGAAGTCTTTATATTAACCACTCTCAGTCAAGGGGACTTGGAAGAGATGATCGCCCAAACCCTAGCCAAGTGATAATTTTTGTTTGGCAAGCATGGCGCGTGCTCTAACTGAAACAGTTTCATCGCTTTGGGCAATTTCCTCAAGCCTGGCGGAAACTTCTAGCAACCAATCTGGCTTCACAGCAGCCGCACTTGCCAAAGCTTGCAAACCCCCCGCTGCTGCGTAGCGAACCACCCATTCGGGGTCTTGGGACGCTTGCAGCAGCGTTTTCACAGCACGAAGTTGAGCATCTGCAATTTGTTGTGTGGGCATAAGTTCCCAGCAAATCGTCCCCAAACCCCTAGCCGCCGCCCGCCGCACGCTCAAAGCAAAGTCATTCGCCGCAGCATCGAGCAAAATCTCTAAACCCCTGGGATCGCCAATTCCAGCCATTGCCCGAACAGCCCAAGCTCTCGCCCCGTAATTGTAGCCGTCAAGCTGTTCTAGAAGCGGCAGCACGGCGGGTTCTCCGATTTGAATCAGCCCATCAACGGCGGAAACAGCAGCGCCTGGGTTGTTGTAACCGAGCACTGTAATCAAGGTAGGAATTGCTTGTTTTGAGTCAGCCGCCGCCAGTGCTTTGACTGCGTTTAACAAGCCTTCGGAAGAATCTGCTTGCTCGACAGCGCGAATTAGTTCTAATGCCATTTACTTATAGTATTTACAACAGGTTTACCAAACAATATTAGATTTAAAATTGCCGATTTTAGCAATACTTTTTACGAACCAAAAACCCCATGAAGCTGCGCTACCATCTCAGTACGAGATGAAACATTCAGCTTGCGGAACATCCGTTTGAGAGCTTGCTTGACAGAGTTCTGCGAAATCCAAAGCGCTGCACCAATTTCAGCATTTTTTAGTCCTCGTGCTACCAGTTCAGCAATTTGCAACTCTCGCGGTGTCAAACGCATTTCTAGCGGTGAAATCAAGGAGGTCAATCGCATCTGTAACGTTGCCAGACTGGCTGACAGATGAAGGCACAAAGCGCTCAAGTCAGCAAGTTCCTCAGTACAAAATGCAGGTGTGTCCCCCACGCGGGCAAAATGAATTGAACCAATGAGACGACCTGCGCCGACAATTGGCCCGGTCATTATGTGTTCGTGGCCGTAATAGCCACAGCAGTGTCGATACAGTTCGCACTCTTTCCAACCTCCTGAGGGTAGCACTAATTGCTCGTGAGCCGGAGCGTGTCGATCGAGCACGTAGCGCATTACCGGATCGACGGCCCTACCGAATTTTTCGTAGCAATCCACAAAACCATTAACATCAGGTACGCCGCAGACATCAACCTCCGCAACCTGGAACTCCTCATCGAGTAAATAAATTCCCCAACGCTGCGCGCCAAAATGCTCGCCCACCGCATCCATGACGCGCATTCGCAGTTCGCGATCGTCCCGAGCGCTTGAGATTGCCTGAAATAGGGGCAGAAGAGAATTAGCCATCGATCGTTAAAAGTACCCACTTGAGGACTATGCAAGAAGAGAGATTACTTCATACCATAATCTCTAACAAAGGTTGAAATAATTTGAAAAATGACGAATCAAACAAAATATTGCATTGGTTTAGTGATTTTCCCCGGCATGACGCAACTCGATATGACTGGCCCTTACCAGGTATTTTCCATGATGCCTGACACTCGTGTTCTGCTGTTGTGGAAGACTCTCGAACCAGTGACAACTAGCGAGGGAATGACGATTTTGCCTGCCGTTACCTTCAATGATTGTCCGTCATTAGATGTTTTGTGCGTTCCCGGTGGCGCGATCGGACAAGTGGAAATGATGCAGGATGCAGAGATGCTGGAATTTCTGCGCCAACAGGGAAAAACAGCAAAATATGTCACCTCGGTTTGTACGGGTTCTTTGATTTTAGCTGCTGCTGGACTGCTTCAAGGATACCGCGCTGCTTGCCATTGGGCATTTCGCGACCAGCTAGCAATGCTGTTGAAGTTGGAACCGAAAGAGTTGTTGTCGATCGCGATCGAATTACAGGTGGCGGCGTAACTGCTGGCATCGATTTCGGATTGGTGCTTGCCGGCAAGCTCTGCGGCGAGGAAACTGCCAAAATGATTCAGTTACTTTTAGAATACAATCCCGCGCCACCTTTTAATGCTGGTTCCCCCCAAAGTGCTGGAGATATTTTAGTTGAGCAAGTGAAGAAATTTGGGGAAGAGCTAATATATGCCTCCCTAGAAGTTACTAAGAAAACAGCGCTCGGATTGGGTATTAACAATTAAGTTAATAGTTACCGGCGTTATTTACAAAAGACTATCCATTAAATTCATCACTTGGATAGCTTCATCGGACAAAGATAGAGATGTTTGTTGATTTAGGTGATGCTCCAAAACTCCTTTGAGGGCAATCAATTTCATGCTATTTTCTGCTAAAGTTTCAGCAATAGCTGGCGCTGAGGGCAAATAGCCGATCGCCCCCAAATCCATCAAAGCCGATCGCCGCAACTGCAAATTATCCCCATTCAAAGCCCTTACCAAGCGATCTCCGTAAATGCGATCGCCAGTCAACTGATACATCGCCCGCGCCGCAGCGTACTGCACCCGCTCCACAGAATGCTCTAAAAAAGGTGCAATTAGCGGTACGGCTTCTGCCGCTCGCAGCGTGCCCAAAGCTTCAATTACCGAGTCGTAAGGCTGCACAAGGTGCGATTTGCCAGCCACTCGTAGGGCTACAGCTACGCCCCCATCTAAGAGTTTCATCAGCGACGGAATTGAATCGCGATCGCCCAGCATTTCTAGAGCTTGAGCCGCCGCTTCCCGCACGTAATAATCCGCGCATTCCAAACACCGAATCAGCGCCGGTAAGGCTTGTTTGTCGCCCAATTTACCCAGCGCCCGCGCCGCATTTCGCAATAGGGAATAATCGCCTATTTTTGTTTGTTCTGATTCTTCCTGCAAGGCTGCAATCAAAGCTGAAATTGCCGCCGGTTCCTTAACTCGAAATCTGCCAACCCACCAAGCAGCGTAATACCGGAGACTGTAGTCTTGGGAGTGCAAATTTGCGATCGCCTGTTCTACTGTTAAAGACTCGCCGTCAGCTACACCCGCCGGCGGTGAGTCTGATTCGTAAAAATCCATAGTTATTAGTTATTCGTTATTGGTTATTGGTTATTAGTTATTCGTTATTAGAAACTCGGCGATTGAAATCGCAGCTACAAAAACAAAACCCGCCTGCGCGGGTTGGGGAACCGGGCGATTGCGATCGATCTTTCAATCACCGATTTCAATCGCCCTTTGAAGGAGACTATTAATTATCATCCTCGGATGATTCAGGCGATGATTCTGCCGATGATTCGGCGATCGCACTTAAAGGCTGAATGCTCACAATTTTCCCACCCATGCGAGTAATCCGCTGCATTTCTTGATTCATCCGATTGTACGGCACGGTGACAAATGTACTCGCGCTCGATCGAATCGAATAATCAATTTTTTCTGTATCATCACTTTGGCGCAAGCCCACAACTTCATATCGAAAACAGCGACCTGCGGAAGCTGTATTGCCACTTTTTCCAGCTACAATTTGACCTAACATAATATTCTTGGTAATTGGTAATTTTTTAGCAGTCATTAGTCAGCAGTCATTAGTTATTAGTCATTAGTCATTAGATTAAGATTGGAACAGAAACAACCTATTTCTGCATAACAGTCCTGGACGCAATTCGCTCAGGGTTCGGGGGTTTTTAATAGGATATTGCCCCTACTTTCACACCATATACAGAGGTCGCCCACAAGTCCTGTGCAAGTCAAATAACTAATGACTCATGACTGATGACTGATGACTAACAACTAAATTGGAGTAATGCTGGCGATTTTCGCGCCCATGCGCTGAAACTTCTGCATTTGCGAGGACAAATCATCAACAGGTACGATAAACGCCTTGCTGCTGCGGCGTACGCTGGGATAGCCACCCGTGCGAATTCCCGAAACTTCGACGCGCAATAGCCTTCCTTGCTTACCGTAAGCTGCTGCGCCGCCGAAACCGGTGCTAGGAGTCACGTTTTGCGCTGAAGGCCGATATGCCCAACCTTCGTTACCGCCTGATGGCCCGACTACAGCCGTAGCGCTGTTAGTGCCGAGTTCGACAGCTAAGCGGGAGTTATTGCCTTCTAGTTGAGATGTATCGCTGTTTGCATAGCCACGATACAAGCGGAACATCCGGGTAAAACCGACGGTTTTTTGTCCCCGTTGGGTGTTAAAGCCGCGATAGTAAGGGACGATATTCTCGCCGAAGTTTTCTTGATACTCTACTGAATCGATGTAAGAATCAACATCAGTATCGTATCCTTTTGTTTGGTACAAATCTAAGTGATAAACTACTTCTGATTCGTCGTAGGGAGCGCGACCGAGCAAGTGTTTGTAGTTTAGTTCGATCGTCCGAGTTTGAAAGCTGCTGTATAAAAACTTGGTTTTGTACAGTTCCGATTTTGCCACTGCACGCACAAATTCTCGCACCGTTAAGCTGCCATCTCGCAGGAGAGATTCGGCACTTGTCAGGCGCTCAGATTTCATCAAATAGTCGTTGCCCAACAACTGACGATAAACGGCGCGAATTACTGTTTCTACGTCATCTTTGGTGTAGTTAGGGCGCAATTCTACCCTTGGCAAATCGCTCAATGCGGATGTTCCCAGCCTGGACGCTGCTGTCGTAATAGCCACCAGATTTTCTCCTAAATTAATAACAAAAGTTTAAAGCTTTGTTGCACTTGAGATTTTTAGGACTCAGGCTAATATTTGTATGGGTAGGATGCGCCGAGGCGCACCATTGGTGTCAACAATCGCCCGAAAACCTTTGTATCTCGTTTAGACGCGAGGCCCGATCCCCCTCGCATCCCCCGAAAGCAAGGGGGACTTTGATCAGTTTCCTGTCCCCCCCTTGCTTTCGGGGGGCTAGGGGGGATCGGGCCTCGGACAAAAGCGAGATTTATCAACGGTTTCAGGCGATTGTTGACACCAATGACCTTACCCACACACATAAGTGAGTCCTAATTTGTTAAAGACGCTTGCAAAAAAACGTCTTTACAAACTTTAAGCTGTGGTAATGCTTACCACTTTGCCGCCACGTTTGTTGATTTGTTGCAAGCGGCTCGAAAGCTGTTCGTAAGGTACGAGATATTCGTTAGTAGTCCGTCGCACTTGAGGCGCAAACTTAGCCGAACCTTGCATGGCGGTGACTCGGTAGAGTTGCCCGCGAGAACCGCCGGAAGCGCCAGCGAGAGATTGTCCGCTACCTGCGGCGTATATGGGCGAAGCCGTATTTCTGGCTACTTCCCAAGTTAACCGCGCTTGGGTTTGGTTTTGCGATCGATCGCTCGAAGCAAAACCCCGGTACAATTGAAACATCCGGTTAAAACCGACGGTTTTTTGGCCTCTTTGAGTTGCGAAACCGCGATAGTAAGGAACTACGCTTTCGCCAAAGTTTTCTTGATACTCAACTGAGTCAATGTAAGAATTGATTTCAGCTTCGTAGCCTTCTGCATTGTACAAATCAACGTGGAAAGCAATTTCCGACTCGTCGTAAGGAGCGCGGCCTAACAAATGCTTGTAATTAAGCTCGATTAACCGCGTTTGCGAGTTCGGGTAAAAAAACTTTTTCCGATAAGTTTCGGACTGAGCCATTGAGCGCACAAAATCTCTAACTGAAATCTGTCCTTGCATCAGCAGAGATTCGGCGCTGGTAACTCGCTCGCTCGACATTAAATACTCGTTGCCGAAAACTTGGCTGTAAGAGGCGCGAATTACTGCTTTCGCATCGTCTTGCGTCCAGTTCGGGCGCAGTTCTACCTGTCCCGCTTCTTCAAATGCTTTTATTCCCAATCTTTCTGCTGCACCTAATCCTGCCATCTTCGCTTCTCCCTTTTTTGCTTTAAAAACTGAAAACTTCTAAAAAAAGTATTTGGAAAACTAGGCTAAGATCGCAGATGCCCGGAATTATAAACAACAGTTAACACTAAAGCTAACAGCAGCTTACAATTCCGGGCATCACGCAAATCTAGCTCAGGGCGTTGATTGCGTAGTCGAGGTAGGAATTAGCTTCCACTGCGGGGTCGCCGCTCAGGCCGTGGTTGCCTTTGATGTACTTGAGAGCTTCGACGTACCAGCTAGGAGACAATTCAAATGTCCGGTTGATTTCGTCGATGCCTGCAATCAGGTACTCATCCATTGGGCCTGTGCCGCCTGCAACTAAGCAGTAGGTCACCATGCGCAGGTAGTAGCCGATGTCGCGGGCGCACTTGGCTTTACCGGTTGGGGTAGAAGCGTAGTTAGGGCCTTGCATTTGTTGGGTGTACGGGAATTTGTTGTACACTGCTTGGGCTGCACCGTCGATCAAGCGCTGAGAATTGGCTGTCAAAGCTTTGGCTGCTTCTAAGCTGGCGGTTGCTTGGCGGAAACGACCGAAAGCTGTTTGGATTTCGGTGCTGCTCAAGAAGCGGCCTTGAGAATCGGCTGCTGTGACTGCTTCAGTCAATGGGGTCTTCATGTTTTGCTGTCTCCCTAATGTTTGCGGTTTTTTTGGTACGATTTGACGAATGCGATTTGTCGCAAGCGATCGCGCTACTTGACAAATTTGGTGGCAATGGCTGGGGTTTAGCCTACTGCGGAAGCGGCGCGATCGAAGTAGCTGCCAACTTCAGACATTAAGGAGTTGCAATCTCCACGAGTTATACCGTTAGGATCGCTAGCGATCGCCAAAGCGGCTTCTTTCATTTTTTGAACGCCGGTAGCTACAGAAGCGCCGGGTGTTCCCAAAGCCAAGTAGGTTTCGCGAAGGCCGTTCAAACAACGGTCATCAAGTACGCTGGCGTCGCCTGCGAAAATCGCGTAGGTGACATAGCGCAAGATGATTTCCATGTCGCGCAAGCAAGCTGCCATGCGGCGGCTGGTGTATGCGTTGCCGCCTGGGGCGATCAACTGAGGCTGCTCAGCAAACAAGGAGCGAGCTGCATTGGCAACAATGCTGGAAGCGTTGCTGGTAATGCGGTTGACTGTATCCATGCGCTTGTTGCTTTCTGCAACCATTTGGCTCAAGGCATCAAGTTGGCCGGTGGCCAAAAATTCGCCGCGAGCGTCTGCTTGGGAAACCACTTTTGTAAATGCGTCAAACATGAAAGAACTCTCCTACTTTGAGTTAATTGAGTTTGGTTGCGGTATAAAACCGTTAAGTTAAATTTGTTCAGGCCCGTAAGCCTGCAAGGTTTGAAGGTTGACGCCAGCTACGAAAAGCTGGTCGGCTTGTTCTCTCTTTTTCCGCTACCTGTACTATTGTGACATTGCAGCGGACATTTAAGAAACCTTAGAAAATTTTACACCTTTTATGAGATGCGACAAACCTTGTTAATCAGTATTTTTGTTAACTTGAGCGTGTCGTTTCAACCTTCTGATAACCTTTATACAATGCTCTCCCGCGTTTGTTTATTACAAATTATTACAGGAGCTTATCCCTCTGAGAAGGTAAACCGGGGTGGGGCGAATGCGGGCAACTCACCTTCCTGCGGTAGATGCGGGGTTACAGCGGTCAACTGACAGTTTGATTCGATCGCCATTTTTATGACTCTGGGCCCACCCGAATTTTCCCGTGGGTCGATCGCCCCTCTTGACTTTCCCAAAAAACAGAGAATTATTAAGAAAAATTACATTAATTAAATTTTTGGGAAAAAGATGCAGCCAGAAGCAAGTGAAATGATCGGGATTCAGTCCGATCGAGAATGCCAGCAGAATTGGGTGTGGGTAGAATCGAACGGATTGCCATTGTCGATCGGCAAAACCTCAGCTTTTGCCCGAAATATCAGCATTTAAAGACAAACCTCAGCCGTGGGGCCTTGAGTAAAAGCCGAAGGAATTGCTAATTTTTAGTAGTAAAGTGGATAAGTGCTGTCAGCGGTAGGTCTACAAACGGGGCGATCGAGCCGCCAGACGCAGTGAGGTGAAAAAAGCTTCCTGCTCTCTTGGCATCGAACCGTGGCCCAATAGGAGTCTCAAGTTAAACAGTTTTTTATCCAGAACTAAAAACTAAAAACTCTTTCACTGCCATCAGCCAGATTCATCGGCTGTAGCTGTTCGGCCGCAGTCCCCTAATTGCCCTATGCTCGATCGTAATTTATGTCTTCAAATTCTCCCTCTTCTTGGCACACCGTAGCAATTGACAAAACTCTCCAGCAGCTCAGCAGCAACAAAGACGCTGGCTTGAGCAGCCAACAGGTGTCAGAACGCTTGCAGCAATACGGCACCAACGAACTCGAAGAAACAGGAGGCCGCAGTTCTTGGTCGATTTTTGTCGATCAGTTCACCAACATCATGTTGATAATGCTGATGTTTGTGGCCGTGATTTCTGGATTCTTAGACATCAAGTCGAATACTTTTCCCAAAGATGCGATCGCCATTTTTGCGATCGTGGTACTCAACGGCATTCTCGGCTATTTCCAAGAACAAAGTGCTGAAAAAGCTCTCGCAGCCCTGAAAAACCTCTCTTCCCCTCTAGTCAGAGTCCTGCGGAACGGCAAAACTTCGGAAATAGCAGCCAAGGAACTCGTACCCGGAGACGTGATGCTGTTAGAGGCTGGGGTAAAAATAGCCGCAGACGGACGCTTGATCGAAGCTTCCAACCTGCAAGTCAGAGAATCTGCTTTGACGGGAGAAGCGATCGCAGCTACCAAGCAAGCTAATTTAGAACTTCCCGAAGATGCTTCCTTGGGCGATCGACTCAACCTGATTTTTCAGGGCACAGAAGTTGTTCAAGGACGCGCCAAGGCGATCGTCACCAACACCGGAATGCAAACTGAAATTGGCAAAATTGCCGCCATGCTTCAGTCAGTAGAAACCGAACCGACTCCCCTGCAACAGCGGATGGGACAGTTGGGAAATGTTCTAGTCTCCGGTGCTCTGGGCTTAGTCGTAGTTGTCGTCATCGGCGGCATGATTACCTTCAACAACGGTGGCATCGGGTTAGATACCAGCAGATTTGAAGAACTGTTAGAAGTTTCTCTCAGCATGGCAGTTGCTGTAGTTCCCGAAGGACTCGCGGCAGTCGTGACAGTCACTTTGGCACTCGGAACTAGGCGGATGGTGAAGCGAAACGCCCTAATTCGTAAACTGCCAGCAGTAGAAACTTTGGGCTCGGTAACAACAATTTGTTCCGACAAAACAGGCACTCTGACCCAAAATAAAATGGTAGTTCAGCTAGTGTCTACGGGCGACTGCACTGTCGCCATCGGAGGCGACGGCTATGCCCCGATCGGAGATTTTACCGATCGCCATACCTCGGCCCAAATTACTAATTTAGAAGAATATCCAGAACTCGAATCTTTATTAATTGCTTGTGCGGTTTGCAACGACGCAGTATTGCAGTACGAAGAGCAAGAATGGAAGATTTTGGGCGACCCCACAGAAGGAGCTCTGCTTTGTTTAGCGGGAAAAGCAGGCATTTATAAGGAACAACAGTCTCAATTGCTGCAACGCACGGCGGAATTTCCTTTTTCTTCCGAACGCAAGCGGATGAGCGTAATTTGCGAAGTCCCTGGCAGATATCCACATTCGGGATTTCCCTGCGAAAACGGACAGCAGCAGAATTATTTGATGTTTACCAAAGGTTCTCCAGAGTTGACTTTGGAGCGCTGCCAAGGGATTATAGTTGGCGATCGAGTTGAACCTTTAAGCCAGGAAATGCGCGATCGCATCCTCGCCGAAAACAACAACATGGCAAGCAGCGGTTTGCGAGTCCTCGGATTTGGGTACAAAATCTGGGAAAACGTGCCCTCCGAAGGTTCCGAGGAAACCAGCGAACAAGAGATGGTTTGGCTGGGACTCGTCAGTATGCTGGACGCACCGCGCCCGGAAGTGCGGGAAGCCGTGGTGAAATGCCGCGATGGAGGGATTCGGGTGGTGATGATTACAGGAGACCACCAGTTGACGGCACAGGCGATCGCCTACGATTTAGGTATTGCTTCCTTGGGCGATCGAGTTCTCACCGGTCAAGAATTAGAAAAGCTCAGCCAAGAAGAGCTCAAACTGCAAGTCAAACACGTTAGCGTTTACGCCCGCGTCTCTCCCGAACACAAATTGCGCATTGTCCAAGCTTTGCAAAGTTTAGGCGAATTTGTCGCGATGACCGGCGACGGCGTTAACGATGCGCCCGCCTTGAAACAAGCCGATATCGGCATCGCAATGGGGATTACCGGCACCGATGTCAGCAAAGAAGCTAGCGATATGGTGCTCCTCGACGACAACTTCGCAACTATTGTCGCCGCCGCCGAAGAAGGCCGAGTGGTTTATACCAACATTCGCCGCTTTATTAAGTACATTTTGGGCAGTAATATTGGCGAAGTTTTGACAATTGCCGCCGCACCTTTATTGGGTTTGGGAGGAGTACCGCTAACTCCACTGCAAATTTTGTGGATGAACTTAGTAACAGATGGTGTTCCCGCTTTGGCCTTGGCCGTGGAACCTGCCGAACCGAATGTGATGAAAAAGCCTCCTTTTAGTCCGCGAGAAAGTATTTTTGCGCGGGGTTTGGGTTCTTACATGGTGCGGATTGGGATTATCTTTGCAATTTTGACGATCGCGATGATGTCCTGGGCTTACGGATATACTCACGCTGCCGATTATCAGGGCAATCGAGATACTTGGAAAACGATGGTATTTACAACTCTTTGTTTGGCGCA
>PVWI01000194.1 GCA_003003725.1 filamentous cyanobacterium Phorm 6
GATTAAATTTGGTAATTAGTAATTAGGTTTGTAGTGAGGACTTCAGTCCTCTAATTTTAAGATTAAATTTGGTAATTAGTAATTAGGTTTGTAGTGAGGACTTCAGTCCTCTAATTTTAAGATTAAATTTGGTAATTAGTAATTAGGTTTGTAGTGAGGACTTCAGTCCTCTAATTTTAAGATTAAATTTGGTAATTGGTAATTAGGTTTGTAGTGAGGACTTCAGTCCTCTAATTTTAAGATTAAATTTGGTAATTGGTAATTAGGTTTGTAGTGAGGACTTCAGTCCTCTAATTTTAAGATTAAATTTGGTCATTAGTAATTAGGTTTGTAGTGAGGACTTCAGTCCTCTAATTTTAAGATTGAATTTGGTAATTGGTAATTGTAATTGGTAATTGGCTGATCTTGCTTATTTCTTGATTTTTCCATCTAACTGATGACTGATGACTAATGTCAACAGTCAACAGTCAACAGTCAACAGTCAACAGTCAACTGTCCCTCGATACGTGCTAGAACAGGTATGGTCTTCACAGGTCAATTCAATGGCTGCAATTACTCTCGATCGCAATCCCTGTGTCCTGCTAGTAGAAGCAGACGAAGTTCTCGCCGGACACTTGAGTCTCGACTTAAAATCATCCGGCTACGAACCCGTAGTAGCTTCTAACACCGCCACAGGTCAACATTTAGCCCATGAATTGCAGCCAGCTTTGATTGTAATCGATCGCATACTTGGCTCTGAGTCAGGACTGACGCTATGTTCTCACCTCCGAAGTATCGGCAATCGATCGCCGGTGCTACTATTGATCGGTCGTGATACAGTGGACGATCGCGTGGCTTGTCTGGAAGCTGGCGCAGACGATTATTTTCTCAAGCCTTACCGCAGTGAAGATTTTTTGCAGTTGGTGCGCTTGTATTTGCAGCCGGATAGCAGCAGCAACGAACAATTGAGGTTTGGTGATTTAGTTTTGGATTTGGCTTCTAGGCGAGCCCTGCGCAACGGACGGGCGATCGACCTGACTATGAAGGAATTTGAGCTGCTAAAGTATTTGATGGAACATCCCCGCGACGTTTTGACTCGCGAACAAATTCTAGAGAATGTTTGGGGTTACGACTTTCTCGGCGAGTCGAATGTGATTGAGGTTTACATCCGCTATCTGCGCCTCAAGATTGAAGATGAGGGCGAAAAGCGCTTGATCCAGACGGTGCGCGGTGTTGGCTATGTGATGCGCGAAGCTTGAAGTCAGTTGACAGTTGACAGTTGACAGTTGACAGTTGTCAGTTGTCAGTTGACATTCGTTAAAAATTTCCATTCCCAATTCCCCATTCCCAATTCCCCATTCCCAATCTAAAATCTAAAATCTAAAATCATTATGAGTTATTTGGTTAATTTCCTGAGTATTGGGGTAATTATATTTTTGCTGGGATGTTCGCCGACTTTACCGATCGCAAATGCCGATGCTACTGGTATTTTGGCGTCGCAGTCTCCAGCGGCGACAACATCGGGTCAAGTGCTGCCTATTTCTGCTAGAGCTCGGATAGCCGATCGCCAGATCGAACTCGAAGTCGCTAAAACACCCGAACAACAGGCTATGGGTTTAATGTACAGAACTTCTCTGGCCGATGACAGAGGAATGCTGTTTGAGTTTAAACCGGCCCGCTGGGTGAATTTTTAGATGAAAAATTGCCAGATTTCTCTGGATATGATTTTTCTGCGGGATGGAGTAGTCACAGCGATCGAAGTTTCTGCACCTCCTTGTACTACCGATCCTTGTCCCACCTACGGGCCCGATACTGCTGTCGATCGAGTGATCGAACTTCGTGGCGGGCGGGCTGCTGAACTCGGTGTCAAAGTGGGCGATCGGATTGCGATCGAGTTTTTCTAGTAACAATTATCACAGTCTCAGGGCTTACGCATCGGGACTAGAAACCCGGTTTCTTCCCATATTTTTCGTAATAAACATAAAATTTCGTAGAAACCGGGTTTCTGAGGTAACTCCCCCTATTCATATCCGGCTGAGTTCGGATTAGGAAAAATTAGGCAAAAACTTATAAACTTTACAAAAATTGATAAAATCTGTTAAATTATTAATGAACGAGTCAGCACAAACGCCAAAAGATTTGGTACGATGTCAATCTCAGTCAGTCTGGACTTGAGCTGGTTCGCGAAAGCTGTAAATAGTTAGTCCAAGATATGAGATGAGTCAGCGACTCGCGATCAATCCTGAGAGACGATGGTCAGCCTCAAGGGCTAGCAGCGCCAAAAAAATTGTCTGGAACTTCGGGCGATCGAGTTCCATCTACTAGACCTATCTGAAGTAAGATGCTACGAGCCAATTTAATTGCCACAGTTAACTTTAGGTAGCAATACGTGAGGTCGATCGAAGTATCTCACCAAGATTGCCGAAGTAGATTTGCGGATTCTGCATTTTGGCAGATGAAGTTAAGCTCGGAAGCGGTGCGAGTAGCTTTAAGTAGGTAGCAGAATTTATTTAGATTCGCGCTGCATAGATGCTGAGGTATTCAGTTCACGATCGCAAGTCGATCGCACATTCTTCAATCCCATAGCGAAAAAATCCCCAAACCTTTCACTTTTTGGGAAAGGTTGGTTTTAGAGTCGCACTCAACAACAAACTTGCCATTTTCAACTTCGGCCAATACTGTTTTTACAGATATCCACGGTTCCAAGACAGATTTAAAACTGGCTTATTACTAATCAAAGACATCAGGTTCTGATCGGAAAATGGTGTCCTACACTAAGAGGAAAAATTCATGACACCCACTACATACACAAGATTAATTCGATTCTTACAAGAAGATTTAGCAATTTCTCGTGCATCAATTGATGTCGCCGAACGTGTTGGCGGTAACGAACAGCGACAACGCGATCGAGACACGAATTCCCTGCCGATGGTATTGTGGCAGTACGGTTTGGTGACGTTAGAACAATTGGACAAAATCTTTGACTGGTTAGCCCAAGCATATTAAAAGGATTTTAGATTTTAGAAAGCATCCAAAACCCAAAATCCTTTAATATCCAAAGATTAAGATTCTGCCAAAAGTTTCGCAGCAGCAGCAACGCCGGCACCAGGAGTATAGCCTTCATGGCCCAATTCTTGCAATACGACTTCCAAGGCGGAAATAGCTGCTAGAATATCGCGATCGCACACAAAGCCCAAATGACCGATTCGGAAGATTTTACCTTTCAAATGGTCTTGTCCGTCGGCGAGAGCAATATCAAACTTCTTTCTCATCAAAGTCCGAATTTTTTGAGCATCTACAGATTCAGGCGGCATCACCGAAGTAATCGCAGGGCTGGCTGCACCGTCAGCCGCGAACAACGGCAAACCTAAAGCTTTCATGGCCGCGCGAGTAGTTGTCATCAACCGTTTGTGCCGCGCGAAAACGTTTTCCAACCCTTCGGCTTTCATCATCTGCAAAGTTACTTGCAGTCCAAAAAACATATTGACCGGCGGAGTAAAAGGAGTTGTATTTTTGGCAGCATCTTTGCTATATTTGCCCAAATCCAAATAATAGCGGGGCAGCGTCGCAGTTTTGTAAGCTTTCCAAGCTTTCGGACTAACAGCCACAAAACCCAAACCAGGGGGAATCATGTAAGCTTTCTGAGAACCAGAAGCAATCACGTCAATTCCCCAAGCGTCCATCGGTACATTCGCAGCACCTAAACTGGTGACAGCATCGACCATGATTAAAGCTTCGCCGTGGGCTTTGACGTGGCGGTTGATAGTTTCGAGGTCGTTGAGAACGCCCGTGGAGGTTTCCGAGTGGGTGATGATGACAGCTTTGATTTGCTTCTCTTTATCAGCTTCGAGTTTTTCGCGGAAATTTTCGGGGTCTAATTGTTGGCCCCACTCGGCTTTGATGATTTCGACATTTAAACCGTAGGCTTCCGCGACTTCGGCCCAGCGTTCGCCAAATTTACCGTTGGTGCCGACTAAAACTCGATCGCCCGCACTCAAGAAATTAATTATCCCAGCTTCCATCGCGCCGGTACCAGAAACGGTCAAACTCAGCACGTCACTTTTTGTTTGGTGCAGCCATTTGAGGTTTTCGGTACATTCTCCAAAAATCGCATCAAATTCCTTGCTGCGGTGGCCCATCGGGTGTTTAGCCATCGCCAGCAAAGCCGCTTCGGGCACCGGTGTCGGGCCGGGAATCATCAGCATTAATTTGTTGTCCATAATCCTGTCCTAACTTTTTCTGTGGGAGTTAATAGAATAAATCAAAAATTGAAACTTTAAAGTCTGCACTCTAAGTTTTTTAACTTTTAATTTTTAACTCCCGTAGAGTTAGTTTCATTTAAAGACCAGCGGTATTCTACCGCTAAGTTCGATCGCTGGCAGCTTTGTTCTAATTGCTTTTGAATGGCAAGGGCTTTACGCAGTGTAATAATAAGTTGGTGAACTTGTTGCTGCTGCGGCGATTGTGGACTGACAGCAAACATTGTTTTGCGTTCTAACAATTGAAGTAACAATTCATAATGAATGTACGAAGGCAGGGGAATTGGCTCCATGAAAGCTAACATACCTCAGCGAACAGACACCCCATTGCAATTGCAATTGCATGGGGCATCACAAGTGGACATTAGATGCCTGATTTTTTATTTGTTTTCTAACCGTACAAAAACCCCAGCTTTGCCGATCGATTTTTCGGGGCTGGGTGCGTTGTCAGCGCTAAATTTGGCGATCGACTAGCGAGAGCGAATAGATTTAATTGCTTTTCGGCAAAATATTTCTACGCAATACAGCTTTAAGTGCTATTTTTTTTTCAGTTAAGCGCTTGAGTCGATGCAGGCTAGAAATTCTGATTATTTACCCAGTTAATCAATTTTTATCAGAATTCGGGGGTGTTTGTCAAGCAGTCTCGCCTTTGGTGACGTGCGGATGAGCCTTAACCAGGGAGGCTAAAGCAGCGCCAGGATCGGGCTGTTTGACTAGGGACTCGCCGATGAGGACGGCTTGGACTCCGGCGCTGGCCACTCGGTTGAGGTCGTCTGCTGTGTGGATTCCTGACTCGCTGACGGTGAGGATATTTTTTCCTTGGATCTCGGTTTGGCGATCGGCTAATAGTTGACCGGTGGTTTCTAGGCTGACGGAAAAGTTTTCTAGGTTGCGGTTGTTGATGCCGATTAATTCGACACCTTGTAGGGTTAATACTCGATCGAGTTCTTCGAGAGTGTGAACTTCGATTAAAGCAGTCATGCCCAAAGTCTTGACAATTTTTACAAAGTATTGTAAGTCTTTGTCAGATAGAATGCTGGCAATTAAAAGTACGGCATCTGCGCCGTGAATGCGGGCGAGATAGATTTGGTAGGGATAGATAATAAACTCTTTGCAAAGTAGCGGCAATTCGACGGCGGCACGGATTTTAGCGAGGTTGTCGAAGCTACCTTGAAAGAACTTTTCATCGGTGAGTACGGAGATGCAGCTAGCGCCGTTTTGTTGGTATGCTAGGGCGATCGCCACGGGGTCGAAATCTTCACGAATTACGCCTTTGCTGGGGGAAGCTTTTTTGACTTCGGCGATGATGGCGGGTGTGGTTTTACCGTTTTTGAGCGCGCCGAGGAAGTCGCGGATGGGGGGCGCAAAGGGGAGTCTTTTGTGAAGTTCGGCTAGCGGGGTGCGATCGCGCTTTTGGGCCACTTCTGCCTCTTTTTGCCAGACGATTTCTTCGAGGATGTGGCGGGGTTCGGAGTCGGGTACAGCGATTTCGTAGCTGAGGTAGAGTACGGAGACTGAGGTGCTGGGGGGACGGCGGCGGATTGGAAGCATGATAGGGGGGATTAAGGGCGATCGCAACAAGTTTCAACTTATTATATAATGGTTGCAGTGAATCCTCCAGGCTCAGAGTGCTAATGCGTGTCAGCTAAAGATATTTATCACAATACAGTTAAGCGTGCCCTACAAAAGGATGGCTGGACAATTACTCACGATCCATTTCCCATGCAGATTGGTCGCAAGCGTTTATCTGCTGACTTGGGTGCAGAACGTCTAATTAATGCTGAAAAAGGAAGGGAAAAAATTGTTGTTGAGGTTAAGAGTTTTGTAGGGCGATCGGATGTAAAAGATTTGGAACAAGCTTTGGGACAGTACGTTCTTTACCGCCAAGTGCTTAATGAAATGCAGATAAATAGAAATTTATATCTGGCTATTTCTGAGGAAGTTTTTAATAGCGTATTTACCATAGAATTAGGGCAAGTATTATTGAAAAATAATCTTGTTAAACTGCTTGTTTTTGATAAAAAAAGTGAGGCAATACTTCAATGGATACCCGATTGAGATACCAAGAAATCATCAAAACCATACTTCGGGAACACGCTAACTTTCGCAATACTATACCTGACGGCTATCAGTCTCAAATTTTATTTGATGATGAACGAGGAGGCTACTTAGTCTTGGATATTGGTTGGAATGAGAACAAGTACCTTCACGCTACACCAATTCACATCAATTTAATTGGCGATAAAATCTGGATTCAATATGATGATACGGAAGAAGGAGTGGCTACCGATTTACTAGCAGCAGGTGTTCCTAAAGAAGATATTGTACTCGGTTTTAGGCATCCTCAAGTGCGGCAATATACTGAATTCGGAACTGGTTTGAGTGGTAAAGATGAAGGAATTGTTGCTGAATCTGCTGTTGTGCGATCGGCCTAAGTCGATAAATTATTCGGCAATTGAAATCGCGTCTAAACAAACGAAGTTTGCTTGGGCGGACTAAGAAATATGAAAGATTGTAATTAATTAAATATAAACAAACTCGGATTGACATCAAAAAACTTTCCCAAAGCCTCAGCTTGTTTTTTGGTAATTTCTAGCTGGTTATTAATGATTTGAGTTACTATCTCAATTGTGTCCATAATTTCTACTAAATCCGCTGGCTCTAGATTTCTAGCATCCATCAAATGAAGAAGTCTTGAGTGGGGCGTTGAAGCATTTATTTGATAATGCGTTTCTTCAAAATCTTCAATTAGTTTGACTAATAGTTCTAGGAGGGTATCTTCTTCGGGGGTTAGATTGTTCCGAGAAAGCAAGCTTTCAACTATTTCTAAAAATATTTCGTTTTCATCTTCATTTTTGATAATGCGAGGTTGATATTGAGATAGCAAGCTGCTGTACCTGTCGGAGTCAAAAGTAAGGGTCATTTTTCCAGTTGTTTTTGTCATATTCTGCATGAGTCAAAATGTACTTGATATAAACAATCTGCTTTTGATAGTTAAGACTTACAATTAAGCGATATTTATTTCCTTTGACATTGAAAATTGTAAAATTTCCAACTGCTTCAGCTTGAGGATAAATAGTTTGAACTTCAATAAGTTTATTCCAGTTGGCTTGACTAGCAATTTTGTACCAATCATCGAGGGCTTCGCAGGAATCAGCATGATTTTGGCAGTAGTCTCTTAATTTTTTGCGACTGATAACGTGCATTTAGCGATCGTTCAGATGTTTTGCAGATACCTAATTCTATCAGATTTAAGTGCGAACGGCTAAAACCCCAATTTTACTAAAAGGGCGATCGGGCTTCTTTTTCTATGTTTGGGCAGGAATAGTTAGTTTTGACATACTCTTTTAGTACGGGCCCAAGGGTGAAAAATGTGCGTGAAGCGTAGCTATCCCGTAGGGAATCGCCCTCCTGGATTTTTTCAACTAATGAACGTCGTCCCAAGGATTGCATAACTTTCAAAAATTGCGATCGAGATAATTGCATATTCTCTGGCACTTTTGAGATGGAAACTGGTGCGGTTTCACTCGCCAGCCATGACATTACCTGTTTTTCTGACTCGGATAAGCGATTAAATGGCTGATGCAGTAAAGATTCTAAATCGCCTAAAAATAGTGGATCGTCAGACAAAAATTCCGATAGACTGCCGTTAAATAAATCTTGAATCATTGTCGCAACTATTTTCAACCACAAGGGATTGCCTCTGTATTGTTCAATTAGTTCTGACCATTTTGTATCTTCAGCTAAACCTTTTTCTCTAAGGATTTCCCCCGCTTCTGCACCTAAACCATTGAGTTGTAATGAGCGAACTGGCTGGTTTTTGCCTTCTAATACGGCAATTTCTCTGGGTGTTTCCCAACTGAGCAACACTAAACAACTGTTGTGAGATAATTCTGCTACCTGTCTGAATAGTGTGCCGTAATCTTCATATCCAGGTTGGTAATTGCCAGCAAGTTGTCCGCTGCTATTTACCATTTGTACGTCATCGAGTATCAGCAGACAGCGGTATTTTTGCAAGTATTCCAGTAGGGGCAATCCCCCTGTGGTTGTCCCATCCTCTGGGGCGGGTACGGGGGCACCGCCCCTACTGAAACATTGAATGATACTTGTTTGAAGTATTCGCAGTGGTGGAGATGTGGCGAGACTTCGCCAGATGACGAAATCAAATTCATGTTTGATTTGTTGGACAAGTTGTGCGGCGATCGCGGTTTTGCCAATGCCCACTATGCCGTGTATGGCAAGTAGGCGGGTGTTTTCGTGTAGAATCCCCTGTTTGAGGGTGGCGAGTTCGGATGTGCGATCGTAGAAAATGCCCGACTTAGGCATTTCAGCTAAGAATTGACGCAATTTTGGTTCAGTATCGCCTTTGGTTAGAGGTTCTTCATCAATTGGTGAGTTGGGGACTTTTGGGGAATGTGAATTATTTTCACAGAAGTTGACTTCACCAATTTGTACAATATCTTTATTGAAGTTCCACCAGAGATTTGAGAATTTTACTTGCTCCAATCTGACTCTAAAATTTGCTTTATTGACTTCTTCGCCTAATACTTCTGATAGTAGCTTCCATAATGCAGAGGCCATATCTTTAATGTGACCTTCACTACAGTGAGATTCATCTGCTATTTTTGAGTATTTCTGACCTTGCAAAGTTCCCCGCAGTATCACTTCTTGCAGATTGTCTAAGTGTTTTCCCGTATTGATAAAAACTAGGTCGTCGGCAAGTTTTAAGACTTCTTGAACGTCCATAGGTCGGGTTAATGCTGGGGTTTTGCCTATTATATCCTACTTTATCCGACTTTTTCCGACCCGATCGAGTTTGTCCAGCTTTTTCTGGCGTGGGTAAATGGCAAATGATATAAAAGTGCTTACTTTATCCGACTTTTTCCGACTGGACAAGACTGAGATTTTAGAGTCACAATCATATTTAAGAGGCACTATTATAGCTTTCCCATAGGAAAAAAATGACTACACAAGCATTATCCCTCCCCCAAGCAAACTTAGAAATGGTTCTCTGGCAAGTAGATGCCGATTCAATGAGTAGTAGCGATCTGTATGTCTGGTTAAATGATATCGGCTTGCCCCACGAAGTCACCATCAGATTGCACGAGTTGGCTACCTACACGAAAAAATCTGGTAACAAAGTTTTGGCTGTAGGGAAAATTATTCTGCTCAAAATTATCGAGTTTGTCAAAGCACATCCTAATTTAGCTACAGGCATTGCTTTAGGAGCTGCTGTGGGGCTATTGGCAAGTTCAATACCAATTATAGGCCCAGTGTTAGCGCCATTGGCAGCAGTGCTAGGTATAACTGTTGGTGCGATCGCTGGACATAGACTAGATCAAGGCTACCGTCAAGTAGATGGCATAGTTGAAGTAACACAAGACTTTATTCAAATCGCCCGATTGTTTTTTCAACTACTGATTGATGTTTTTAATGAAATTTTTCGCAACGTTATCACTGCTTAAATAAGAAAATTTCAAAAAATTAGGAGGCTTAATATGTCAGGAAATA
This sequence comes from filamentous cyanobacterium Phorm 6, assembly GCA_003003725.1. Classification (GTDB taxonomy): domain Bacteria; phylum Cyanobacteriota; class Cyanobacteriia; order Cyanobacteriales; family Microcoleaceae; genus Microcoleus. The sequence continues at coordinate 9,750 of PVWI01000194.1, forward strand.
AAACCCTAACTAAGGAGCAAATCCTTAAAGCGATCGAGGAATTGGTAAAAAATCCTCATGATAAGTTAGGAATTTTAGCTGATATTGGGATTGGTGTGGTAGGTGCTGGTGCTGCTGCGGGTGCTGTTGCGGCTTTCGGCGGTGCATCCATATTCTTTGGGCTAATAGCGGTTGCACCCCCAGTAGGATTGGTTGTTGGCGCTGCTGCATTAGGTGCAGCAGCTCTCGTTGGAGCAAAGAGGATCATCTTTGATGGCAATTTCAACGAAGGGAAAAAAGCAGAAATGCTCCAACAGTTAAAAGAACAGCTAAGAGAGGTTGAAGCAAAAGAAAGAGCATCTAAGGTTAGAGACAGTGACAAGACAAAATTTATCGTTTCCTTGAAAGAACCAATTAGGCTTAATCTAATTACCCCTCAAAGGGCTCAGGATTTAATGAGGGCTGTCGAAAGTGGTCAAATACCTATCACAGAGGCAATTAAGATGGTTCAGGCTATAGTTGAAGCAGCTAAACCCCAGTAGTCTTTTAAATCCCTGACCTGAAAATGCTCGGCACAGGCTATGTTGTTCTGGTATTTCTGATAATTGACTTAGCTGCTGAAAAAGCGATCGCCCTTATATGATTGAAGTGCGATCGCTCTTTGGGATAATCAAATAATCCCGATCGCACACAACCCAATAGAATCTCTACCCAATAATTGGGATGAACTTGCTAAAATCTTAGAACCTATTCATATAAGTCTCCTCGCAACCCAACATTTAGAATCCTGTAATTACAAAATAAGAGGTTACTGGGATAGCAATAATAAGTTATATGAAGAAATTGCTTTTATTCATCCTATCGGTGCTGAGTTAATCGGGCGATCGCTCGGTACAAATATTATCAACAACCATCCCACTTCTCACTGGATCAAGCTTAAATTTTTACTCAAAGCAGATTTAGCTGCTAGCGAAAACAACCTGGTTAGCGATGATGGCGATGATGAAATTGGCGAACTGACTCTGATTTTAGATACCAATCTCAAAATTATTGATGAAAACTGGTCGCTCGATCTCGAATCCCCTTTTGTTGTTGCCATAATTCAGCCAGATTTGCAGCCATTGTGCCTAAAATGCGTGAAAAGTAGCTATCCCGTTGGGAATCACACTTTATTAACCTTAACCGCTTGCTGCGATTGAATTTCATCGCCTGCAACGCTTTCGATGCCGCCTCAACTACGCTTATCCACCCAGAAGAGTTAATATAATCCTCATCAGAAGCTTCTGTCCCCAACACATCAAAAACTAAATCTATAGCCTGACAAACTGCTGCGATCGAACGGGCTTCTTTTTCATTTTCAATAATTACTCCGATTGCCGCATCAGGATTTTCTGCCAATACTGTATCGTCGTACAGAAAATGAACCGCCTCATCAAAACTATCGTACTCGATTCCTGGCGGATAATCGCTCTCTACCCAAGCTTTATGCTGATATTCTCGATCGCTCAAACTGCGGAGAGTCTCTAATAACTCTTCTCTCATTTTCGGATATTGTACCATACAAGTTTCTCCTGTATTAAGGTGCGTACCAGGTTTGCCACTGTAACCATTCATCTAAAGGAATATGAGCTTCTGTGGGATTATTTTTGATACTACCGATGATTGGTTGACCATTTCTCCCGATAACTTTACCATTTTTTCCAAGAATAACGTGGTCTACTTGCTGAGAAGGAAAACTATTATCTGCATCCCCTCTGTCAATTCTCACGCCATTTCCCTGATTTGTTGGATCTCGCCAGCGCCAACCCGGTTTCTTTTTATTTGGCTGTGCATCGCCCCAGGATTGGGGTATTTTCTGGCTAGCTGCTTCTGGAAATGTCCAATCTTGACTTGAAGTCACCTCGCACCTGGTTTATGCTTAATCCTGTTCCTAGACAGCAATTTTAGCACAGAGGATATATCGACCTTAAATAATTTATCACAAATATGAGCATAAACGATAAACTTAAGAACATACTGATGCAACTTCGATCGCACTTCGAGCAACTTTACGGCGACAGTCTCCTCACCAAAATGGTACTCTACGGTTCCCAAGCGCGAAGCGACGCACATCCCGCATCAAATATTGATGTTTTGGTAGTTCTCAAAACACCAGCCCGAGCGGGTGAATAAATTGATAAAACTTTCCCAATTGTAGCAGATTTATCCCTGCAAAATGACGTAGTGATTAAGTGCCAGTTTATGAATGAAGAATGGTTTACTAATTATCAATACCGATCGCCCTAAATCACCTCATCGACAAATATCTAGAATCCTGCAATCACAAAATACGCGGTTATTCGCATAACAATAATTTTTATGAATAAATAGCTTTTATTCATCCAATCTATGCTGAGTCGATCG
>PVWI01000195.1 GCA_003003725.1 filamentous cyanobacterium Phorm 6
GTCCATACAAAATTCTTCCTTCTTCCTTAAACATTCTTCCTTCTTCCTTCTTCCTTCTTCCTTCTTCCTTCTTCCTTACAACAGTATTCAACATTTGTGCATCCAATGAATCCTATTGAATTAAAAATAATCCCCCATCAAACTCAAGACGGTTTAGCTTACCAACATTTGCGGTTGCGAATTACAACTCAAGACGGTATTATCACACCCGATGATTTACAAGGTTTGAAACTTCCTCAAGACGTGGAATTCAGCCAAGGAATTGTCATTGAAGGTAGAGGAGCAATTTGGCTGTACGGGTATTTAGTACACGAGTGCCATCCTGCGGCTTGGGTTGGATGTTACGATCCGCGATTAGCAGGTGCGGTGGTAGTAGCGACGCACAAGCACGAGGTATCAGTTGGACAGGTAATAAAATTGAGTTTACCGAGTGATTAAATTAGATATTGTTGGGCAAGTTACTATATGTATGGTGCGCAGTGCGCACCTTACAGCTATATGTATAGCAATCCTAAATCATTATCCTTACCGCGAACATAAATGTGATTTCCCCAAAATCCATCTGTAGGGAGACGGCAGTGCCGTGTCCCTACAGAAAATCATTTAGGATTGCTATAGGATGTCAAACTACTTTTTATCTAAGTCCTAATTTAATTTTAATCAAGATTTATCCTTTTACCGGCAAAACGATCGCAAACTCAGTCCCAATTCCTGGCTCCGCCATCACTTCGATGGTTCCGCCATGTTTTTCAACCGCAATCTGACGGACAATTGCCAACCCCAATCCAGTTCCTTTCCCGACACCTTTCGTCGTGAACAAATGGTCGAATATATGCTGTTTTACTTTTTCTTTTATGCCAGTACCGTTATCGCCAATTCTAATTTGAATATATCGTTCATCTACTACATCAGTGCAAATCGTGATGCGGTTGGGATTGATGGCAATTTCGTTAAAACTGCGTCCGAGATTTGACTCTTCTAAGGCATCGATCGCATTTGCCAGCAGGTTCATAAAAACTTGATTCAATTGACCAGGAAAACATTCTATTTTAGGGAGATTGCCATATTCAGTCATCACTTCGATCTGCGGGCGGTGTTCGTTTGCTTTGAGGCGGTGTTTCAAAATTAAAATAGCGCTATCAATACCGTCGTGAATATTAAAAGAAACTTTGTAGTCTTTGTCGCCCCGGGAGAAGGTGCGGAGGCTAGTGCTGATGCTGGAAATGCGATCGCACCCGACTTGCATGGAATCAATCATCTGCGGTAAATCTGCCAACAGATAATCGAGGTCTATCTCTTCGGCGTGGTCGGCAATTTCCGATTTCGGTGCATCGGTTCGATACAATTCTAAGTGTTCCATAACATCTGCAAAACTCCTTTTAGCTTCGTTTAAATTGCCAGAAATAAACCCAATCGGATTGTTAATTTCGTGGGCGACTCCGGCGACTAAATTGCCCAAAGCTGACATTTTCTCGCTTTGCACGATTTGCAGTTGCGCTGCTTGTAAATCTTTTAAAGTTTGTTCTAGCTGTTGATTTTGCTCTAGCAAAAGTTCGTCTGATCGCTTGCGTTCCGTGGCATCAACACCCAAACCAATAATCCCGATCGTCTCGCCTTGGGAATTTTTTAACTGCACTTTCGTGACTTCTATATAGTGTAGTTGGCCGTCAACAAGTCTGAGGATTTCGCTGGAGTAATGCGGCAAATCTTGGGCAAGGCAGGCAGCATCTGAAACCAGACAGTTCGCTGCATTCTCCCCCAGTATATCTTTGTAATGCTCGACAGCTAAAAAATCTCTCAGAGGGACGCCCACATCTTCACAAAAGGTATTGTTGAAAAAATGTACTTTACCCTTGGGATTAACCATCCAAATCCAAATCGGAGCGACATCAATAATCGCTTGCAGCATTTGTTTCTGCTCGGCAAGCTGAGCTTCTGTTCGGCTGAATTTTTTTAGAGATCGCTCTAATTGTTGGCTGTAATCTTGAGATTTTTGATAAAGTATAGCATTTTGCAAACTGATGGCTGCTTGGGAACACAGAAGATTGAGAAGTTGCAGGCGATCGCGCGTAAAAACTCCTGCGGTTAATCGATTTTCTAGATACAAAATGCCGACTAAGTTACCTCGATCGAGAATTGGCCAACACAACAGGCTTTGCGGTTGGTATTTGAGGATATAGGAGTCGGAATCGCGATCGCATTTTTGAGCGATATCCCGTACAATCACAGGTTTCAACAAGTTTTTAACGCAGTCAACAATTGTGAGGGGCAGGATATCGCTGTTTTCATCGAGTGTTGCGGATGATATGTCGATCGCCCGCTGCACCCCCGAATTGTCGATCGCACTCGTAGCAGCGATTTCCCATCGATCGCCATGAGGCAAAATCAGCACTGCTTTGTCAGCTTTGGTATTGCTCATTGCCAGTTGGATTAGTGTGGCAATCAGGCGATCGAGCTCTCTTTCACTAGATAGCGCTTGACAAGCTTTTAGGAGAGTTGAAAAATTCCCAAAATCCGAGACGCTCGCCGACACAGACGGATAAATGGATGGCAGAATGGATGGATATACCGCTTGATTTTGGGAGGCAGGTGCGGCGAAAGTTGCTAATATATTTGCAGATAGTTTTACGGGCTGCAAAATCGCTTCCAACAATTGAGGATAGCGTTTTTCTAAGTCGTCTATTTTGGCTGTTTCTCCCCAGCGGACATAGCAATTATAGGCATCTATCATGTAGACTCGCGCAATTTTTTCTCTTCCCCATGACAGGTAAAACTTAGCAGCAAGTTCGCAGGCGAGAGCTTCTTCATTCAAATATTCGTTAGCTTGAGCTCCGGCAATAGCTCGATCGTACAATTCCATTGCTTCTGCTTTCTGGCCCAAAACGCGCCGCCATTCTGCCTCAACCAGATCCAACTTGTGCTGGTAATCGATCGGGGTATGCTGAGCGCATTCTTTAAGTTTTTTCTGACTAGCGCCAACGCGCTTCAGGATTTGTTGGCGATCCGTCGGTGCGGCACCGACATAAATTGCCAAATGGGCTAGCGCATCGTAAAAGTCGTGCATCATCGTTACTAGCATCGAAAAACAGTTCTAAAAATAAGGTTTGCTTGTATCCCCCCTGTCTATCTACTACGGATTGCGGCTCAAATATATCGCTAATCCTGTGCCTTTTCGGGCTGAATTTTATGCTGCTAAATCTAGCCGATGACAGTTAGAATCAATTCAAATACTGCCAGATTTCATCTATTTGTAAATAACTGGATTTGGTTCGAGTTCGCCCTGGAATGTCTGTCGGCTTGAGGACTATTTCCAGGGATGCAATTAACCGCCGCCGATGCAACTCGATCGTATCTTGGCAGCACCGCGTCCGGGAAATCCTCCGCGAGGAGGATGTAAGTTTGAGCATTTTAGCAGCGAGTTGCGGGTTTTTCTCGCCCGCAGCCCGATCGACCGTCGTTCCAGAACCGGTGTACAATTGCGCGATCCTCTTCGAGGGCTTCGCTAACGGGCGATATCCGGGCATTACCGCAGTCAAATCTACTACATCTAGTGTTGCATCCATATTGGCGAACCTCGGCCCAGACAAGAACTTAAAAAAAGTTAGTGTATCTATCTTAGGGCATAAACAGCAGCATTTGCGATCGGCAGGGCAGATCAAAAATTCCACTGATTTATTAAAGAACAACATTTTATACTTTGGCGATCGGGATTTAAGCCTGTTACTTACGTATAAGTTGCTGCGGTTAATCTCGTTGCGGTTATAATGCAATACGGTTCACTTAACATATTTATGCCCTGGAGATCCCCCTAAATCCCCCGAAAGCAAGGGGGACTTTGAGGGCATTCTTGTCCCCCCCTTTTTAAGGGGGGTTAGGGGGGATCGTCTTAAGTAAACCGTATTGGGTTATAATGAGTGCCAAGGACAGTAGGAACACGGCAGTATAGTGTTTTGAAAAATACAATATTTAAGTAAGGAATGAGAATTAAATAACTTCCACAAGTTTGTGGGATGGGCGGGAGAGCCCGTCCTTTTTGAACGGGCGGGACGCCCATCCCACAATAACAATTAAAATTGTAAGTTATTTAATTCGCGATCCTAAGTAAATTCAATATAAGTCGATCGCCCAAATTTCCGTTATCCAGATGGGAAAAATGTGACCTCAAAAACTCAAAATACAATCTATACAAATTATCAAGAATCCGTGGTAAAATTAGTAGCATTTCAGTTGTCACCTAGAAAAGTGCCGACTGTTTCATTCTGCTGAAACTCTCGCTGCACCATATATCCGGGCTCGACCTTCGATTAAAACCAACTCAAATACTAATATACAGTAGACATCTCCCATAATTATTGTGGAACAGGCGCGAAAGCCTGTTCAAAACCTGCTGTTTAGGAGATGTCTAATCTGCGATCGACGAATAGGAGCGATCGGACAGGGGTTAACATAAAACCCCTGTCCGAGTGTAGCTTTGAAAGCAGGAAATAGCGTTATTTGAAATTAGTCGATCGCGTCTGCCGCTCTTTCTGCCGCTCGTTGAGTTCTGTCAATATCTCGATTCACTTTCGCGCGAACCTTGTCCGAGGTATCTTCAGCGTTGTATTTTACATTTCGGGCTGCATCTTTGACATTCTCTTTGCCTTGGCTGACATTATATTTCAGCGACTCAGTACCCTCTGCTGCTCTATCTTTTGCTCCCTCGGTGGCTTCTTTAACAATATCTTTTGCTCCCTTCAAGCCTTCGCGAGTGTTTTCCTTCAGATTAGCAAAGCCTTTTTTGGTTTTGTCGCCAAACTCATCAGCTTTCTGCTGAGCCGTGCGAACATCGTCATTGAGTTTTTCGCCAATTTGGTCGAGTTTGTTCGCATCATCTGCTACCCGCCGCACGTTTTCGCCCACATTGCTGCTAGATTTGGTGTCGATGCGGCGCTGCGCTTGATCTTTGAGAAGCTGAGCTTTTGTTTCAGATGCTTTAACATTTGGGTTTCTGGGATCGACATCGCTGTATTGATTCTGCCCGCCTTTATATTCCGAAGTTACAGCCTCAGAAGGCACTTCTTCTCTAATTTGATCGGACGTTTTTCCAGTTAGTCCATCAGTTTTTCCTGCCGTCACATCCGGGCGACTACAGGCAGTGCTCACTAATACTAAGATGCCAGCCAGAAACACTGTTAAAATTTGTACAGCTCGAATTTTTTTCAGAAATGCAGTCAGTCTCTTCATAAAAATGCTCCTTATCTTTTGTGAATTGCTCAAATGTCTGATAGTTTTGTAGATGGCTAGCATTACAAAATTAGGCATTTGAACCCTTTTTTAAGGCTACCAAGAGAAACAGGATATTTTCATCTATCTCAAGTTGGATTCCTCAAGTTATACAAGAAGGAAGTTCGGCAACGGATTATTTAACGGATGTAATGGATGTAAGAAAGTTCGGCAACGGATTATTTAACGGATTTAACGGATGTAATACCAATTTGTCAAATTAATGCAACGGTAGTTGTAGTAGTTGTAGGGTGTGTCGCCATCAACAATCCCTAAAAAATATCGACAATTTAACAGCGACGCACCTGTCTTTACAGGGTCATTGTAAACAAACACAACATTTATTGTGTAGCAATCTTTTGTCAAAATGGTATAAGTAACAAGGAATGGACAATCCTCAATCTTCTAGCAATTATTAAAATTCGCAGCACCACGCACCGGACAAGGCATTGCCGTTTCCATGCTTTGCTGAGCGTTTGGTGCTCGGTGCGCGCACTGCGTTGAAATGTTTTGCGTTTTAGAGTCAAAAAAAAACCTTCCAGTCAGGAACCAGAAGGAAGGGATTTATAATCTCAAGTACAACAAGGTCTTTAATTGTAATTGTCGCGGAACAGGGCGATCGCCCACATCTATCTAATGGCTGAAAGTATCTGCATAGTTCCTAATCATTTTGAATCGCTGTTTTGAGACTCTTGCAGAACTCGCCTATGGCTTCCAAACCTTGTTCAGGAGTGCCTTGGGCCAAGCGTTTCACAAAAGCACTGCCGACAATCACAGCGTCTGCACCCCATTCTTTGACTTGGCTCGCGTGTTCTGGTTTCGAGATACCAAACCCGACACCGATGGGTTTGTCAGTGATGCTGCGGAGTTCTTGCAGCAACTCTTTGGCTCGCGTATCTAAGCCTTCGCGCACTCCCGTAACTCCCGTCACGCTAACCAAGTAAATAAATCCTTGAGACTCGCGAGCAATGGCTTCTATACGACTTTTAGGACTTGTAGGAGCAACTAATAATGTGAGTTCAATCCCTAATTTGTTGGCCGGTTGAATAAGACTTGCGGCTTCTTCTAAGGGCAAATCTGGTACAACTAATCCCTGAACTCCAGCACTTTTAATTTGCTGTAAGAAGGTTTCTATACCTCGGTACAAAATCGGGTTGTAGTATGTAAAGAGAATTATGGGCGATCGCAAATTCGGACTAACTTTGGCCACCATTTCCAGCACCGAATCTAACCGCGTTCCCCGCTGCAAAGCCCTAGTAGCGGCGGCTTGAATCACCGGCCCGTCAGCCAGCGGGTCAGAATAAGGTACGCCAAGCTCGATCGCATCTGCACCGTTATCATCCAAAACTTGCAGTGCTTTAGCCGTTGTCTCCAAATCTGGATCGCCAGCAGTAATAAAAGGAATCAATGCACATTGGTTGTGCTTGCGCAACGTTTCAAAACAATTAGAAATACTCATTAGTTATTAGTCATTAGTCAGTGGTCATTAGTCAGTTGTTATTGGTTATTGATTATTGGTTACTTGTTAGTTTTTTGTGTTTGTTCCAATTACTAATAACTAATAACTAACGACCAATAACTAACAACTAATAACCAATAACAAGTAACAAATAACTAACTATCTTTTTCCTGCTCAATTTCGGCTTGAAGTTTGGCTAATTCTTCAGGAGTGAGTGCATCTAGCTGCTTCTGCAAGACAGCATCTTTGTACTCTTTCAGTTGCTCGCTGTAAGTCATCTTTTGAGTAAGTGCTCGAAATAAATAAGTCACCAGCCAGCCAATCAAGCCGGCGACCAAAAATAACTGACTCCAAATCCCTGCATTCATGCTGTCGAGTCCAGCGAATTGCAGTAGCAAGTAGGCCAACCCACCTGCTACAAAAAAGCCGAGACTGATTCCAATTACGTCAATACGTCTCATCTAGGCTTCTATCTGCCGCCGTTTGGGACGAAAATTCAAAAATGGAGCTAGGATCAACATACCTGGGAAGAAGAAGAACATCAAGAAGTACATGAAGCCGCGCTCAAAAGAGCTGGCCACGTACCAGCGGCTGTTCAAGTAGGCGTAGCTGGCGGCGGGTACTACCAGGAGGTAGGCTCCTGCCAAGACGGCGTAAAGCAGTAAGGTAATATACATAGATTTGATTTAGGGGAAAAATAACACGGTAAGTGGGCTGACACACTCCGTCAACTGGTTAACCATTGTACAGCTTTGGGAGATGCAGCGCGACTTTTGGGAAATTTTCAATTAGGGGTTGCGTAAATTGGGGTTTTGGTTGTATAGTCAAAGGCTGTTGTTGTGAATGACTCAAAACCCACAGCAATTTCAGGAAAAGGGGGGCGTGGCGGAATGGTAGACGCTACGGACTTAAAATCCGTTGACCCGAAACGGTCGTGTGGGTTCAAGTCCCTCCGCCCCCATAAAAATTAGGTTAAAGGTGCGATACACGCCGATTCTCGACTTCTTAAAAAAAATCGAGAATCCGTGCTTATTTCATTTGACGCAGCAACTCGCAAATTAATCACAAATTCGGTTCCCTTTCCTACTTGGGAATTTCTCTAAATTTTCCTTGGATGGGAAACAAAAATTTGAGAGGAAATCGATAAGAATCTTTACATTGCGATTAGTATTTTTACTTAATTAGAGGCCGCGGGCCCAACTATTGGCTGACCTTGTTTTTCGGTTTCTGCTAGTTGTAGATTTAATGCCAGCAATTGGTCTAAGATATTGTCACTGTCAGTAAATCCGTAAGCTGCATGACATTGGCGATCGAGCTTAACGTGGATTTGATAAAGTTGGCTAGTTGGTTCTGCAAAAAACTTATTGTAAAGTTGAGTAATTCCTCACTGTTTTGCTGACACTTGTTGAGTGCGGTGTTCGTGCAATTCTACCGCAGTTGCCCGAAGACGAATTTCTGGAGGCTTTCAGGGGTGGCTGGCATGGCAGGATAATTTAAAACGCATATTAATTAGTATAATCTGCTATCTTGTATTATTGTTACAGCGTATCCCCGTAGGGACACGGCATTGCCGTGTCCCTACTGAGATAGATATTTTTGAAAATGTCTATTCTTGAATTCTAAAAATCTGTGATTCAAAATTCTCCTGAAACACCTACACATGAAAATCAAAATAATTGGCACGGCCGCCTAAACTTAGTCTACGCCAACCGTGACGGTGCAACTCAAATCATCCACAACCAAATGCAAGCGCCCCTAAAGGTGCAACGTCCGTTTTATCCTGAAGGGAAAGAGGTTTGTCACAGCGTCGTTTTGCACACGGCTGGGGGAGTTGTCGGGGGCGATCGGCTTTCGCTCAATTTCCACCTCCAACCAAACGCCAAAGCCCTAATCACCAGCGCCGCTGCTGCTAAAATCTATCGTAGCAGCGGACTAGAATCACAACAAAATATCGACATTAAACTAGAACCCGGTGCTAATTTAGAATGGCTACCCCAGGAAACAATCGTTTTTGATGGCGCAATTTATCGGCAAGATTTGCGGGTAGAATTAGCACCGCAAGCCAGTATTTTGCTGTGGGAAATCACCAGATTTGGACGCAGTGCTAGGGGAGAAAAATTCTTGTCGGGAAAATGGCGATCGCACACGGAGATTTGGCAACAAAAAAACCCTTTGTGGATTGACAGACAATGGCTCCAAGGCGGACACAAAATGCTCGAAAGTCCCCACGGTTTAGCAGGGAAACCCGTAGTTGCTACCCTCGCTTGGATCGGCGAACCCGTCACAGCAGATATAGTAGAAAAAGTGCGAGCTTTGCCATCTGAAGCAACAATTTATCCTGGTAATTGTACCATCGGCGTGACTCGCATTCCTAACGGTTTGCTGTGCCGATATCGCGGTACATCCACCACCGCGGCTAGAGACTGGTTTGTGAGCATTTGGCACTTGCTGCGCTTGTCTTTTTCAGAACGCCCTTGCTGTTTGCCGAGAGTTTGGGTAAAATAGGATCGTATTTTATTTTCAATAGATTTACCGCGACTGATAGTTAAACTTGAGCCAATAATGCGATCGCCCTTACCAGAATAAAAATGCAACTCACCCCCCAAGAAAAAGACAAGCTGCTGATTTTCACCTGCGCCCTGGTAGCCGAGCGCCGGAAACAAAGAGGTTTAAAATTAAACTATCCAGAAGCACTAGCCTATATTTCCGCCGCGATTTTAGAAGGAGCAAGAGACGGCCTCACCGTCGCAGATTTAATGAGTTACGGCACAACTCTCCTGACGCGGGAAGATGTGATGGAAGGCATACCCGAAATGGTGCATGAAGTGCAGGTGGAGGCGACTTTTCCCGATGGCACTAAACTCGTTACAGTACACGATCCAATTCGTTAAATATTTAACCAAATAAACTCACAGTAAGAAAAGATGATTCCAGGAGAAATGATTGTTTTAGCAGGTGAAATAGAGTTAAATGCAGGGCTTGAAACGGTACGACTGCTGGTAGCAAATACGGGCGATCGACCTATCCAAGTCGGTTCCCACTATCACTTTTATGAAGCTAACGAAGCCTTAGAATTTAATCGAGAACAAGTAAAAGGAATGCGATTGGATATTCCGGCGGGTACAGCAGTTAGATTTGAACCGGGAGATGAAAGAGAAGTGCAATTAGTACCTTTTGTCGGTAGTCGTGAAGTCTACGGCTTTAATGGAAGAGTGAATGGGGAGTTAGATGGGTGAGACTTGTTTGCCGAGCTTAAAAAGAATAATTGGTAGGAGTATAATTCGATATGTCAGATCAAATTAGATTGTGGGAAATATCAAAGAATAAATTGAAGGAAATTACCGAATCTAAGTTAGACTTAGAATCGCGTTTGGAAACCTGGTTAGATAATGATATTTCAATCCTAGCAGACGATCTCTTGGTAATTGGTCGGCAAGTGATTACTGATTATGGTGGACAACTTGACCTTTTATGTATAGATAGGAACGGAGATTTAGTCATTGTTGAGTTAAAGAAGGACAAAACATCAAGAGAAGTAACAGCACAAGCCTTGGATTACGCCTCATGGGTTAAGGATTTGTCAAAGGAGAGAGTTACAGAAATTGCCAATGCTTATTTACTGACTAAAAATGGCAGTAACTTAGAAGATGCTTTTTGTGATAAATTTAGCTCAGAATTCCCTGATATCTTGAATTATCAGCACAACATTATAATTGTAGCTGCACAGATAGATAGTAATTCTGAAAGGATTATTAAATACTTGTCAGAAACTTATGGTGTGAGAATCAATGTCGCAACATTCCAGTATTTCCGTGACTCAAGCGGTAGAGAGTTACTAGCAAGAAAATTGTTGATTGAGGCTGAAATAAAACCTGTAAATATATCCAAAAAAAATCCCAACTTGACCCTAGAACAATTATCTGAAATGGCAGATAGCAATGAAGTTGGAAAAGTGTACAGACTACTTTATGACGAAGTTGTACCAGATATATTTTGGATAAATACAACAACAAAAGGTCTGGCATTGAGAGAAAGAAGTCGAAATGGCAAACTTATCTTAAATCTTTTGTTAACTGAAAGCACGCCTAGGGATGGTCTAAAAGTTAAGGTATACATAGATAGAATTTCCAACTACTTAAACATTGATACAGAAGAGTTTGCTGATTTGTTACCTAACTATCAAGAAATAGAACAAGATGATTCCTTTGGTTTAATTGCTGAAGGATTCTTTAAAACAGAAGAACAGGTTAAGCAGTTTGTGGCAAAATTAAATCAAGTAAGGAGCTAATTAATATGAGTTACAGAATGGATCGTCGCGCTTACGCGGAAACTTTCGGGCCGACTGTGGGCGATCGCGTCCGGTTAGCCGATACAGAATTATTCATAGAAGTTGAAAAAGACTTCACAACTTACGGGGATGAAGTTAAATTTGGTGGTGGTAAAGTCATTCGGGATGGCATGGGACAGTCGCCTATTTCTAATGCTGACGGTGCTGTTGACACGGTAATTACTAATGCGTTAATATTGGATTGGTGGGGAATTGTTAAAGCAGATGTTGGGATTAAAGAAGGGAAAATTTACAAAATTGGTAAAGCCGGAAATCCTTATATTCAAGATAGGGTAGATATTATTATCGGGCCTGGTACAGAAGTAATTGCTGGTGAAGGAATGATTCTGACGGCGGGGGGAGTTGATACTCACATTCATTTTATTTGCCCGCAACAAATTGAAGTGGCGATCGCCTCTGGCATCACAACCATGATCGGCGGTGGTACTGGCCCAGCAACGGGTACAAACGCCACCACTTGCACTCCGGGGCCTTGGCATATGTACAGAATGCTGCAAGCCGCCGATGCTTTTCCCGTAAATATCGGTTTTTCAGGTAAGGGAAATAGCAGCCAACCTCAAGGATTAGTCGAACAAGTATTGGCTGGTGCAATGAGTTTGAAGCTTCACGAAGATTGGGGAACTACTCCATCAACGATCGACACTTGTTTGAGTGTAGCTGACGAGTACGACGTGCAAGTTGCAATTCACACCGATACTCTCAATGAGGCGGGATTTGTGGAAGCTACAATTGCGGCATTTAAAAATCGCGCTATTCACACTTACCACACAGAAGGTGCTGGCGGCGGACACGCACCGGATATTATTAAAGTCTGTGGCCAAGCTAATGTTTTGCCTTCGTCAACTAACCCGACTCGCCCTTACACTGTCAACACATTGGAAGAACATTTAGATATGTTGATGGTTTGCCACCATTTGGATCGGGGGATTCCTGAAGATGTGGCTTTTGCTGAGTCGAGAATTAGAA
>PVWI01000196.1 GCA_003003725.1 filamentous cyanobacterium Phorm 6
AGACACGCTCTCGCACTTCCACCCCAATCATAAATTCCGACGCGGGAAACTGTTTGAGGTAGAGGTGGATTGTAAGTAGTTTTCAAACAAGTATCGGCGGCAAACTCTAGGGCACTAACAAAGTTTTGAACTCCGCCTTCTGTGAAGTAGCGCCACAGTTGATTGACTGCTGATAGCGATACATTGGAATGACTAATTAAATCGGGATCGGGACTGTCGTCTCCCGGCATTACAATCAATTTAGCTCCAGTTTTCTCCACCGTTTCGCGCAGAGTTTCCAAGCCGTAAGACCAATAGGAACGACCTCCTAACAGTCTGATAATAATTACTTCTGCGTGTTCTAAAATTTCCTCTGCATAGGTATCAATGGTTAATTGCTGCTGCAATTGCAGCAGATTCACTGCGCGCAGTTTGGGGAATTCTGCTGGTAGTTTTGATGCAGCGGCTGCGAGAGTTTGAATATCTGTGTCAGCCGCACTAATAAATACGATTGGTGCGGGGGTTTGTTGAATGAATATTACTCCTTCGGCTTGAGGATTCCAGCCTCCTGGTGTTGCGGCTATTTTGTGCATTAATTTTTAGTTTATGTTAATAAATAGTGAATGAAATTGCGATCGCCTTTAGTATAACATGACTAATATTAAATTCGGTTGAACCGGAATGATTTAACCACAGAGTACGCAGAGTACGCAGAGTCAGAGAAGAGAGATGAATAATTTCAATCTACAAACTGATAAAGAAAACTCCTAAAACCATGATTCCCGCCCCTAATAACCTTTGTTGAATATCTTTTTCCTTAAAAATAAAGTGACCAAACAATACACCCATTAACACGCTAGTACGCTTGATAGCTATCACTTGGACTACTAAAGTTAATGTCAAAGCCTGCATTTGACAAAGCACTCCAATAGCATTGAAAAATCCCATAGTCGCTAGCATTGGTAATTGTTTGAGGATTTTTGTGCCTGGATTAGGGGTTTTGTGCAGTAAAATTGGCAGTAGCAAGATACTCATTGTACCAAACAAAGAGAATAGCCAAAAAATAGGGGATGAATTTTTAACGCCTATTTTGTCAAAGTTTGAGGTGATACTCCACAGGAATGCCACGATTAACATGAATTTCGGGCCCGGTTCGTTCAACAGTGCTTTGAATGGGGCTAAATATCCTTGAGATTTTTCTTTGATATTTAATAAATAAGAGCCTATGACAATTAAAAAAATGCCAATATAATCAAAAAAGTTGGGATATTCACCGACAATTAATGGTGAGGTTAGCAACATGAATAATGGTGTCAAAGCTACCAGCGGGACTGTCAGAGATAAATCTGATAATTTGATGGCTTTGATGTAGAGTAGTGTCGCAACAGCGTTGATGCTACCTCCGATTAATAGGGAGATCCAAAATTGAGTATTTAATGTCGGAATTCCGGTATAAATTACCCAGGGAATCAAAAAGATGACTGAAAAGAATGAGAGTGACCAAGCAACGACATATTCGTCACTTTTTTTGAGATTTTGTTTGCCAAAAACGTCTTTAACGGCTTCAAAGAAAGCGGTAAAGATTCCTAAAATTAACCAAGTCAACCTAAGTATGCCCTCCTAACTCGATCGTCCTTTAGCAAATCTGATGCAAGACCTGTGAGAGTAATGTTACCAGCTTCTAGTACATAACCTCGATCGGCAATTTGCAATGCTAAACTGGCGTTTTGTTCAACTAACAGAATTGTAACGCCGGTGGAGCGCAAATGTTGAATAATCGCAAAAATTTCTTTGACAATGGCGGGTGCTAAACCCAAACTGGGTTCGTCTAATAGTAGCAGTTTTGGGCGTGACATTAACGCGCGGGCGATCGCCAACATTTGCTGTTCCCCACCGCTGAGGGTTCCCGATAGTTGATTGCGGCGTTCTGCTAACCTGGGAAATAGTTTAAATTGGTAGTCTAAATCTGCTTTTATGGCCACTGTGTCCGATCGCACATAGGCCCCTAATTCCAAGTTTGTCAACACCGTTTGCTGCGCCAAAACCCTTCGCCCTTCTGGACTGTGGGCGATTCCCAATTTTACTACTTCGTGAGCTTGTCGGCGTGTAATATCGCGCCCGCTATAAATAATTTGTCCTTGGCGCAAATTAACTATTTTGGAAATAGCCCTGAGTGTCGTACTTTTGCCGGCACCATTCGCACCAATGAGGCTGACAACTTCGCCTGCATTTATGATTAAATTAATATTTTGTAGGGCTTGAATTCCTCCGTAATTTACACACAAGTTTTTGAGTTCTAAGAGGATGTTTTGGTTTATTTTAATTGGGCTATGCTGCATTTCTTGTGATTTTGAATATTAGATCAATATTGATTTACCATTGGGCGGGGGCGGGTTTATAAGATTATTGGTTTTAGGCGATTATTGTCGGTGAACCCGCCCCTACAAAATTGTGAAAATGGTGCGAAATGTGAATTTTATCTAATTTTAATTTTTCTAAGTTTCGTCTCCCAAATAAGCCTCAATTACAGCAGGATTATTCCTCACAACAGCAGGCTCACCCAAGGCAATAAGCTGACCAAAATGCAATACAGCAATGCGATCGCACAATCCCATCACCAGCGGTACGTGATGCTCAATCAATATTACAGTTAAATTGAATTGTTCCCGCACTTCGCGGATAAATTCACTTAACTTGTGCTTTTCGCTGGGATTCATGCCCGCCGCTGGTTCATCTAACAGCAATATTGTCGGTTCTAGGGCTAAGGCGCGGGCGATTTCTAAGCGCCTCTGGTCGCCGTAGGGCAGGTTTTTGGCTTGTTCTGCCGCGCGATCGCCCAAACCGACCAAATCCAACAATTCCCGGGCTTTCCGCTGGGTTTGGCGCTCCATTGCGTTAGATTCTGGTAAGCCGAAAATCCCCGATAGTAGTGATAATACCGGATTTTGTGATCGGCTGTGGATGTGTCGGGCGATCGCCACATTCTCCAACACAGAAAGTTCCCCAAACAATCTAATATTTTGAAACGTGCGTGCAATACCTTTATTCGCAATTTGATAAGGCCGCAATTTAGAAATATTTTCGTCTTGATAAATCAGATTGCCACTAGAAGCAGGTATCAGTCCAGTCATTACATTAAACAGAGTAGTCTTGCCAGCCCCGTTAGGGCCAATCAATCCAAAAATCTCATGTTTTTGAACTGTAAAAGATACGTCGTTTACAGCCACCAAACCGCCGAAGCGGCGAGTTAATCCTTGGGCTTCTAAGATGGGAGTGTTTTGTGAGTAGGTAAGTGGTTCGGAAATCATCAAATATGATATAATAGAGATTATGTGATTATGCCTTAGACTTAAGTATAAATGGAAGCCGAGGAAATTCAAGCAAAAATTCGCCAAAATTTATATATTTATACAGCTCATGGAGATATCGAGCGTCAGGTTGAGGAAGCTTTGCTCAAGGGAGAGATTCTTGAGCAATATCCTAATACTGGTCGAGGTGAAAGTTGTTTAGTATTAGGTTATGCAGGTGAAATAGCCATTCATATAGTCTGCGGATGGCGCGGTGAAAAAATAGCAATTATAACTGTCTATATTCCCAGTTCCCCAAATTTTATTAACCCTAGAACTAGAGGATAAACTCATGCGAAAAATTCGATGCAATACCTGCGGTAGCAACCGCTATGAGGAACGTAAAATCAATTACCTTTACAGTCACAAAGGTAAATACTTGCTAGTTCCTAACACGCCAGTTGAGATTTGTCTTGATTGCGGCATGATTTATTATGATGCAGCAGTGCTTAAAGAAATTGAGCGCCGTTTCTTTGCTATTCACCAGCAGCATGAAATGCCTGATTCATATATCCAGATTCCCAGTAAAAGTTACACGTAAAAAATTGTTGTTTAAGGGAACAATCGGAATTTAATTTACTAGAAGCGATCGCAGGTTTTCTACTAGCACTAAAAGATTGCTATTTGGCCAAGATTCCCGGTGCAAAGGATACTGACTTTTTGCCGAAAGCAATCGCAGCGCGCTATAATGTCTCCATTGCCGTAACGCCTCAATCTCCTCAAGCCGTCTCGCCAGGGTAATCCTATGACTGCATACAAACATGACTCGCAGCATTCCCAGACAAAACTGCTCCCTACAATGTATGATTTACCCAGTGAAAACCCGGAGGAGCCCGGTTTGCCTGACGAATTCCATGACTATCAACCCCAACTGTTGCGCCTAACCTGCCGCCCTCGCAACCATCCACTAGACCAAATCTTTATAGCAACAGACCTCAATCTATACTACGATTCTAATCATCTCAATTGGTATAAAAGACCCGATTGGTTCGTTGTTTTGGGGGCTTCTAGATTTTATCGCGGTGAGGACTTGCGCCTTAGCTACGTGATGTGGCAAGAAAATATTAGTCCTCTAGTAGTAGTGGAACTGCTGTCACCTGGAACTGAAGATGAGGATTTGGGAATCACACCAGAAGTGCGAAATAAACCGCCTACTAAGTGGCGAGTTTATGAAGAGATTTTGCAGATTCCTTACTACTTTGTTTTTAGTCGCTACACCAATCAACTGAGAGTATTTCAATTGATTGATAATCTTTACTGCGAACAAAATTTAACCGATTCGCGCTTCTGGATACCGGAGTTAGAGTTAGGTATTGGTTTGTGGGAAGGTTGTTATGAAGGTTTTTCGAGGTTGTGGCTGCGCTGGTACGATGCTAGTGGCGATTGGGTTTTGACTCCTGAAGAATGTGAAAGACAACGGGCTGAATTAGAAAGTCAGCGGGCTGAATCGGAAAGTCAGCGAGCAAATCGTTTAGCCGATCGCCTCAGAGCAATGGGCATAAATCCCGATGAGCTGTAAAATTAAATACTAGCGTCAAATGCTGCTAGCACTGTCCATAAAAATTTATTAACTAAAAATTACTTATGCCAGAATCTACCTCATTACGCGATCGCTACTTAGCCCTAATCGACAAAATCGTCGAAATCACCCTCAAAGGTCAAATTCGCTCCAAAGAACAAGTATATCAAATGCTCGTCCAAGATATCGGCACCGGTACTGGCGAAATTTTTGAACGTTGCTTTGGAGAACGCCTAGATGCCACTGAAAACCTGCTTAGAAATGAAAAGGACGAAATCAAACAAGCCAAGGCAAATCGCACCCTCAGAGCGCTAAAAACCATCCAAGGAGAATGGGAACGGTGGCAAAAGGACAACCGAGTTTCCAGTGCGATCGCCTCTGCAATTCAGCAAATCCTTGCCGCCGAATCTAACACCCGTCTCCTGACATTATTCCAAGTAATCGATCCCAACAAAGAACTTCCCCTGACTCTCGATCAATTGCAGCAATTAGCAAAATCTCTGCACCAACAAATGCTGCAAACTTCCAATCCCGAAACTGAGCGAGACTTGCAGCAAATCACCTCCGGGATTGCCAAAGGTTTAGAATCTTGGCAACGGCTGGAACCGGAACTCGTAGGCTGGATTTATCAGCCACAGCAGCTAGGATTTAGCGGTAGTCCCGAACAAAGCGGGCCTTGGGCTTTTTGGGCAAAAAAGGTGAAAAGTCCGTTTCCTCACGCTCTTTTGCAGACAATTGCGATCGGTGAATCGATAGTTGAATTAGCTGCGAAACAATCGAGTTTAGAATTGGGCGCTTTGGTGGAATTAGCAATTATTTTGCAGTGCTTGCAGCGGGCTTTGGCGACATGGTTTGACAAGCAAGTTTACGATTCCAAAGTGTCAACCAAAGCTTCTATTTCTACTTACATTACTTTTTCGGTAATTTGGAGTCAGTTAGCCAGTGGATTTAATAATTCTACCAAAAGTGGCGAACAGTTGGCAAATGCTTGTTTTCAAGTAACGTTGCAAATTTTGCGGGCTTTTTCTCAGCGAGAATACTTTCCGCTTTACGGCGGGATTTTCGCTTCGTTTGATGGCAAATCTCTGCGACATACTTTGGAGTATTTAGATGAACCGCTGCGACGGGTTGAAGGTACTCAAGCTAAGGCTCGAATTCTGACGCTTTTGGGTTATTCGATGGGGGCTATGGGAGCCTACGAACGAGCTATTTTGTTGCACAAAGAAGCGCTGGAAATTGCCCGTTTGGAAGATGATAAGGCCTGCGAAGTTGCTAATCTAAATCACATCAGCCGCAACTATGTTTCTCAGAAAAACTATCAGGAAGCGATTAATTACAGTCAGCGGGCTTTAATTATGGCACGACAAGCGGGAGAGCGGCAAGGTGAGGCGAATGCGTTGGCTAATTTGGGCTATAGCGAAGTGTTTCAAGCGCGCCAGTTGGAGGATGTGGAACCGGAGGTGTATGAAAGTGCGATCGGCTATTTGGAACAAGGTTTGTTGCTGTCGGAAAGGTTGGGAGACAGGCAAAGTCAAGCTTTTTGTTCCAGCAGTCTGGGAATTGCTAAAATTGCTTTGGAAAATGCGGCAGGTGCGATCGAGTATTTGGTTAAAGGTTGGCAAGCGGCCCAATTCTCCGGGGACTTATATTTGCAAGGTCTGAATTTGGCTTATTTAGCTCAAGCTTATTATAGTATTAATGAGCTGGAAAAAGCGATATTTGCTGGTAGTTTGGGGATGTATACTTTGGAGCAAATTGGAGCGATGGAGTGGCGTCAATCGGCTGGTTTGTTGACTATTTTGCGGGGACAAATGGGGGCGGTCGCTTTTAAGGAGTCTTTGGCTAAGAGTCGATCGCAGATCATTCCGGCGATCGGTGTTGATGGCTATGATTATATCCCAGAATTGTTGGAAAAATATCAGCAATCTATTTGATATCAAAATTACTCGGCGGTTGAAACCGCTCCTTGTCAAACGATGTCCGTCTCCGCGGACTAAGAAAATTTTCAGTCCGCGCAGGCGGACTTTGTTTGTGTAGCCACGATTTCAATCGCCGGGAATTGATGTTTTTATGCACGGCTTATTCTTTAGTCCGCGCAGGCGGACTTTGTTTGTGTAGCCGCGATTTCAATCGCCGGGAATTGATGTTTTTATACTGATAATTACTTCTCGACTATCACTGACGTACCAACTGCGACTTTCTCAAATAAAGCCTGTGCGTCCTTATCAAACATTCTGACACAACCGTGAGAAGCGGCCCGCCCGATCGACTCTGGATTCGGAGTACCATGAAAACCAATCACATTCTTACCATCCGTCCAAAACCCGATCCACCTACTCCCCAAAGGATTATCCGGCCCTGCGGGTACAAGTTCTCCCGTCCAAGGATGTTCCCAAACTGGATCTTTGATCATGTGTGTAATTTTAAAATTGCCTGTAGGAGTTTCCCAGCCGCCTTTACCGACAGCCACCGGGAAACTGGCTTGTATCTTATTTTGGCGGTAAACATAGACGCGGCGCTGTCGCAATCTCAACACTAAACGCACTTCCTCAATTGGATTTACCGCAGGTTTTGGTTCCTGCGGAATATACCGAAACGGTTCGCCCAAGGGCGGCAGTTCTGGGACTCCGAGATTCGGCAATTTTGCATCGGATTTTTGCCGTTCTGGGGCGATCGCAATATTACCTAAATTAGCAGCAGGTCGGGCAGTTGCCTGCTGCTGTATGGCCACCGACAGCGCGGCTGCACTCAAACTCAGTACAATTAACTTGTTAAATAAAAATTTGCTGTTCGCCATTATTTTGTTACCTAAACTCCTCACCAGGACTTCCTACAAAGTTCCTATCTAATTATCCGCAAACTGCACCCGATCTGAAAACTTTTGAGATGGCTTTTTGACGGATTGTACCCTGCGCCGTTTTGAGTTTAAATTCCACAAGCGATCGCTGATAACTAAACACAAAACTTAGGCATTCATACCAAACAAATCTGGTTTTGATACGGGGATCGGTGGCGCTCAACGAGACAGTTCCGCGAAAAAATCCGGTTTATGCGTAAATTATGCCAGAAAATGATTGTATTTTACCTCCGACTAATTTGTTTTTTTTAGCAGTGGCAGGCGGGCGATCGACAATTCAAACAAGGGCGCTGCTGCATCCGGCAACCACAATCTATGCCTTGGCAGGCTTTCCCATCCAGCAGCAACAGTTAGGTTGGCGTAAAAACTCCAACGGTCGATCGAACAAACTTAAGTATATATCACGGTAACTCTCTAGAGATGCGAACTGCTGAACTTGTTGTAAATCAGGAACTTACGATCTAAAATTCAGTCTCTTAATAGTTGTTCGATAATCTTTTTTTGAGATTGTCCTAAATTTCCTACTCCGGGGATTAAACTGGATTAGGTCTAAAGGTTGGGACTTTCGCGCAGCGAAAGCAAACTCGACCCTAAATAGCAGTTAATGTGAGGTTTCAATGCGTTTTCAGAGCATCAAATTATTGACAGGTGCAACCCTGTCCGTGCTAATTTCGGCGGTTTCAGTGCATCCTGCAATGGCTAACCCTGCAATTCAAATAGCCCAAACGCAGAGTACCACAACAGCAAACACTCAAACCGTTACCGGTTTTGTCAAAAGTATTGTCGGCGACGTAGTAACAATTCGCGAAGAAAATGCGCCATACAGGACTCTCAGGATTCAAAGATGCGTCCTGAGAATTATTGCTCTCGTACCAGGAATGAAAGTCAGAGCCTTGGTATCGGGAGATCAGGTACAAAGTATCGCCGTGATCCCCAATTATAAGGTAGTATCCACAACCGTTGTTCGTCCGGCAACCCCAGCACCCGCACCGCGTCCGGCCCCTGAACCGCCACCACGTCCGGCTCCGCGTCCGGCTCCCATGCCCGTTCCCCGTCCGGCTCCCATGCCCGTTCCCCGTCCGGCTCCGGCTCCTGTGAGAGGACTTTGGTAGAGCTAGGTTTTTAAACGGAATTAAGCCACTGCGCGCGCGGTGGCTTCACTTTTGAAGAGCAGTTAGAATAAGAAAATTGTCGAGCAATTGTTGAAAAATCGCTGCTATGTATTACCTGCGTTTCTTGCTGCTAATTCTGCTGTTACCGCTGGTTGCGTGCGATCGAGCTACAGATGCCACAGCCACAGCGACTTCTACAGCGACTTCCACAGCGACTCCTATTCCCGAACCAAGTCCGCTGTCCCAAATTCCCTCCGTTGCACCGCTGTCAAATGTTCGGACAAATCAAATTGTACCAACCAAACCGCTTTCGCCACAGCCAATCCGCATTGTTGCAACTTCCTTGCCGCAGCCAGGAACCACCGAAAGCGCCTCAAAACCTCCTCAAGTAGTACCCATTCCCGCATCACCAGTGCTGCGAGTGCCTCCTGGCTTTGTAGTCAACGTTTTTGCTGACAATTTAGACGCTCCCCGATGGCTGGCTTTGACGCCGACAGGAGATGTTTTGGTAACAGAAACGCGACAAAATCGGATTAGGCTGCTACGAGATGCTAACGGCGATGGCGTTGCTGAGGTGAAGATGAATTTTGCCAGCGCCCAAAATGGGTTAAATATTCCCTTTGGTATGGCTTTTGCCGATCGCTATTTTTTCCTCGGAAATACGGCTGAAGTCCGCCGGTTTCCCTACGCAAAAGGGCAGGAACAATTGACAGGTAGCGGTGAAAAAATTGCCGATTTACCGGGCGGTGGCTACAACCAACACTGGACGCGAAATGTTGTGGTTTCCCCGGACAACCGTCAGTTGTTTGTATCAGTTGGCTCCCAGTCTAATGCCGATGCAGAACCACTGCCAAGGGCCTCTGTTCAAGTGATGAATTTGGACGGCAAGAACCAGCAAACTTTCGCTTCCGGCCTGCGAAATCCGGTGGGATTGGATTTTCACCCAAAAACCAATCAACTCTACACGACAGTCAACGAACGCGACGGTTTGGGAGATAATTTGGTGCCGGATTACTTAACCAGAATTCGTCAAGGTCAGTTTTATGGCTGGCCTTATGCTTATTTTAAGCCGAATTTGCTCGACCCGCGCCTTGTCAAAAACGGTAAGAGCGATCGACCCGATTTAGCGGCTAAAACATTAATGCCAGATGTGCTGTTTCAGGCGCATTCGGCGGCTTTGGGACTTCAGTTTTATGACGGCAAAACGTTTCCCAAAAAATTCCTGAACGGGGCGTTTGTGGCATTTCGCGGCAGTTGGAACCGGAACGCTGGAACTGGTTACAAAATCGTGTTTGTACCTTTTAATGCGGCTTCTGGACGCCCTGAAGGTTATTATGAGGATTTTCTAACTGGTTTTTTGACCGATCCGTCTGGCCCGAAAACTTGGGGGCGGCCGGTTGGTTTGCTGGTTTTACCTGATGGGAGTTTGCTGTTTACTGAGGAAGCGAACAACCGAATTTATCGGGTGCAGTATCGCGGCTGAAAATTGGGCGATCCCTTTTTTTAGACACAATATCATATCAGGTAAAATGACGTTTTATAAGTTTCTTATAAGTTCGTAGTGAGGACTTCAGTCCTCTGAATTTTGGCAAATCAAGAAGGACTAAAGTCCTCACTACGAACCAATAATTACCAACTCTAAAATCCTGAACGGGGTTGTTTGAGTATATGTAGGGTGTGTCGCCATCGATAATATCTAAAAAAGAGTAAAAATCTAATAGCGACGCACCTTACAGATTGGGTGGACGAAACAACCCTCCGTTTCACTCCGCCCAACAATTTTATTGTTGCAACATTTTTTCTCGCATGGTATTATAAGTTCGTAGTGATGAGTTCAGTCCTCTGAATTTTGGCAAATGAAGAAGGACTAAAGTCCTCACTACGAACCAATAATTACAAACTCTAAAATCTCGAACCGGGTTGTTTGAGAAACTCTGCTTCTACTGGAGTTGTTTCGCGTCCGAGAATTTGATTGCGGTGGGGAAATCTGCCAAAGCGCTCAATTATTTCTAAATGCCGAATGGCGTAGTCAATGACTGATTGGCTGTCAGGTTCACCCTGAAGATTGCTAAATAATTCGACTGATTTTTGCTGGTGTTCTAAGTTTTCGCTGTGTTCAAAAGGCAGATAAATAAACCATTTTTGTACAGTCAGCAATTCGCGATCGAAGTTATTATTGACAGCATATTCGGCGGCGGCTAAGGCTTTGCTGTCTGTGGCGAAGGCTTGAGTCGTGCCGCGAAACATATTTCGTGGAAATTGATCTAGTAGTAAAATTAGTGCTAGGCAGTTGTCGGCGGATTCTTGCCAATTATCCAGTTGATCCGATGCGGCTAGTTCGTATTGTGGGAGAAAGTTCGTTAGTATTTCCGCGTCAAAATCTGCATTTTTTTCAAACCACTTGTTTTGGACTTTACCCAACTCAGGAGAGTTCGATCGACCAAACCAAAAATCTAAAACTTCATTCATTAGCAATCTAGTGTCCGATTGATTGTTAATTGTAGCTTCTGTGTCTGTAGTTGCATAACATATGCTTTGTGTGCAACTACATACAGCAGCGATTAATGATTGGCAGAGATAACTTAGGAACTGTTGTTTTCCGGTGCTGAAATTTACGAACTAGCAAACAGTCTGTCCCAAGTTTTGCCTCCCACAATTCCGTCTACAGGAAGCTGAGCTTGACGCTGAAACCTCTTCACTGCATCTAGGGTTGTTTTGCCAAAAATGCCATCAAGTGCGATCGGTTCTGGACACAAACCCCGCGCATTCAACAATTTTTGCAGTCTCTTGACATCTTCCCCTCTCGATCCGTGTTTTAAAATCCTTTTATGGGGTCTGACTTCTGATTCATGGCAATCATTAGTCGGGCAAACTGCATCGCCGCCTGCTGAATAGTTGGCTGCATTTGCGCCAGTCAAAACTAATAGGCCCAGAACTGCTACTAAATAATAAAAAGTCTGCGATCCGACCATACTTTCCCTGTTAATTTTATCAAGCGTTTTCTGAAATTTTGACGATTGTTTGAGAGTGAGAAACCCGATTTCTGAGATGGACGCATCCAATCTCGATCGACCTGGTTTCTGGCAACAGTCAACCGAC
Organism: filamentous cyanobacterium Phorm 6; assembly: GCA_003003725.1. Taxonomy (GTDB): domain Bacteria; phylum Cyanobacteriota; class Cyanobacteriia; order Cyanobacteriales; family Microcoleaceae; genus Microcoleus. The sequence goes on from PVWI01000196.1 coordinate 11,914, forward strand.
ATTTTACAATATAAGTGGCTTTACTGCAAAATCTCCGATCGTGCA
>PVWI01000029.1 GCA_003003725.1 filamentous cyanobacterium Phorm 6
TTGCAAGAGTTATCTAAAATAGATAGGGCTGGCGCGAGAGTTGAATCGAAGGGCGTGTTGACTTTCGATCGCCCTCAACACAACTCCTAACTAAAATAGTTGCCAAACTCTTAATAGGAAAACTTTACAGGCTAATCGTTCTGATTAGCTACTAACCCCAAAAATTGCATTATGCCTAGAACTCAACGCAACGATAACTTTATTGACAAAAGTTTCACGGTAATGGCCGATATCATCCTGAAGATTATGCCAGCGAAAAAGCAGGCGAAGGAAGCTTTTGCTTATTACCGGGATGGTATGTCGGCTCAAGCTGATGGCGAATATGCTGAAGCGCTGGACAATTATGAGGAAGCGCTGAAGCTGGAGGAAGATCCTTACGATCGCAGTTATGTATTGTACAATATGGCGCTGATCCATACTAGCAACGGCGAACACGATAGAGCTTTGGAGTATTACAGCGAAGCCCTGGAACTTAATCCCAGAATGCCGCAAGCCCTGAATAATATTGCTGTGATTTACCACTATCAAGGGGAAAAGGAAAAGGAATCTGGGAATATTGAAGGGGCGGAAGGGCTCTTTGATAAAGCTGCGGATTATTGGAAGGAGGCTATTCGCTTGGCCCCGAACAATTACATTGAGGTGCAAAATTGGCTGAAGACGAGTGGTCGATCGCAAATTGATGTGTATTTTTAACCTCGGTTGTTATATCGTGTGATCCTAGAACTCCCATAATAAGATTGGTTTGATCGTTCGGACTTTAGTCGTTCTTTGGATGCAGGTTTGATCGTTCGGACTTTAGTCCTTCTTTGGATGCGGACTGAAGTCCGCACTACGAACCATTTTTTAGTATGGTAATTGACCGGATATGATATGACCAATTCCCCATTCCCCATTCCCAATTACTGATTTTTATGATTGACAGAGAAGAAGTTCGGAAAGTAGCGAATTTAGCTCGATTGGAATTAACGCCTGAAGAAGAAGAGCAGTTTACGGGTCAACTTAACGGTATTTTGGATTATTTTGAGCAGTTGAGCGAACTGGATACAAGTAAGGTTCAGCCGACAACACGGGCGATCGATGTTAGTAATGTAATGCGATCGGATGATTTGCAACCTTTTGCTAACAGAGACAATATTTTGGAGGGCGCTCCCGATCGCGATGGGGAGTTTTTTAAGGTTCCTAAGATTATGTAAGATGCTTGCAGATCGCTTTAATACCAAACTAACTCTTCAACCCGCGGAGGCGGGTTTTGTGTGTGTGTAGGGGCGGTTTCAACCGCCGACTACTGCTAAATTCTCACTCCAAAAGTTGCGGCTAATTCCCGTTCTGGCTGCATACCAACTGTAGGCGGCATTGAGCGATTTGCGACCTGTTCAATCAGTTGTAAGTGCTGCGGCAACATTTTAGCTAAACTGTAGCGTTCTAGGGCGGTTTGACGGGCTTTGACGCGAACTTCTGCCATGCGGGTAGGATGGTCTAAAACTTCATCAATGCGATCGGCTACTTGTTTCGGCGAGAAGTAATCGACTAGCAAACCGTTTTCTCCGTCGCGGATTACTTCTCTCACTGGCCCGGTGTCGGAACCGATGACTAGACATCCGGTTGATAGAGATTCAATCATTGACCAAGATAGCACGAAAGGTCTGGTTAAATAAACGTGTACGTCCGATGCTTGAATTACTTTTAAATACAGTCCGTAAGGTAGCGGCCCAACAAAGTGTACTCGCGACATATCTAGCGGCACTTTTTTCAGCATATAGTCTTTGTAAGACTCGCCGTTTGGTAAAGAACGACCATAACAAACTCTGTCTGAACCAACAACTACAACGTGACAGTTGGGGCGGCGTTCTTGCACATAGGCGATCGACTCTATGAACTCTGGAAAGCCCCGATAAGGTTCCATTCCCCGCGATACATAGGTGACAATTTCATCAACTGCGGACAAGTCTAAATTGGGCAAAATTAGTTTAGCGCCTGGATCTGGTTTGAAGTAATCGGTATCTACGCCATCGTGGAGTACGGACAATTTTTGCTGCAATTCTGGGGGAAATTGCGATCGCTGCCAATAAGTGGGCGACAAACCCCAATCGCAAGAGTATAAGTCAATCAAAATCGGCGCATTTTTGACTCTAATTCTAGCCATATCGTCAACTGTCAAAGGTTCCGCTGGATCGAAATCTGCGTCGGAACCGATCGAGTGATAAAACCACTCGAAATAACACAAAAGCGGCGTATTTGGAAAAGCTTCTTTGACAAACAGTGTCGGCCCCCAACCGGAATGTCCGCAGATTACATCGGGTACAAAACCGTCGGCTTTGAGTTGTTCTGCCATTCTAAATACAGCTTGTCCGTAGATGACGGCACTTTCTAAAGGGCGGACGTATTGGTGAGTCTGCGGGTTGGGTTCGCGGCTGGGGGTAAATGCTGCTTTACGAACGCCGGGAATTTCCCATTCGGGACGCTCGTTTTTAGTGCCGAAAACAACTTGATTTTTGGGATTTGCGCCTAAAGCCGTGATTATGTGGCGGTATTGGGCGGGGAAGTTTGGGTGAAGAAATAATGCTTTCATTGTGGAAGAAGGAAGAAGGAAGAAGGAAGAAGGAAGAGGGAAGAGGGAAGAAGAAAGAAGAACAGGATTTACATGATGTTCGATTGATTAGTTCTAATTCCAGTAGGTGTGGGACTGTTTTAAAAAGAGCGCTATCAACTGTCAACTGTCAACTGTCAACTGATAATTGGTGCTTTGCAGATCCAGACGCAATCTCGCGGTACTGAAGATGTGTTTTTCAGGATGATTTCATAGTTTAAATGGTTGAGAAATTTTTCCATAATTGCATCAGTCATTACTGAGAATGCAGTGCCATCTCTGCGTCCCAATAAATTTTTGTCCCACTCGCCGGCGAATTTTTCCCACCCTAATTCGCTGAGAATATTGCCGTGGTGAAAGACGCAAATACGATCGCCCCGCAGCAGTTTGGGAATCCGAGTTAGGTAGTTGAATATGTCTACGGGTTCTACGTGTACCATTGTATCGTAGCAAAAGCAGACATCGGCTACACCGGGGGTGATGCCGTCTAATGTTAAACCGTCGAGTTTGACGTAGGAAACGCGATCTGTCCCCAAGCGCGATCGGGCGGCTTGCAGCATTTGACTGGAAATGTCGGCACAAATTAGTTGATCGCAGTATTTCAGCAACAGCGAACCAGTTTTTCCACCGCCGATACCAATTTCTAAAACCGTATGTTCTTTTGTGATGTACGGTGCAATAAATTCCTGTTCAATCAGTGCTTCGTATTCGGCTAAGGAGTTGGCCGCACCAGCAGCTTTACCTATCCATTCGTCGCCAATATGGGAAAGTTCGGAATTACTTTGTTCCCACTGTTGGGCGTAACTATCCCATGCCGTTTCATAATCTACTCTTGGGCGATCGGTCATTTTTTTATCGTTCATTTTTGATTATTTTATAGTATTGATGGCTCAATTTTCAATAGGTTCCGCAACTCTCGGGGAATTATATTATTTATTCACCCGAAAAACTGCTAAAATAGGTTGGTAGTGAGGACTTCAGTCCTCTGGCTTTGATGAGGACTGAAGTCCTCACTACCAACCTGCGATCGCACTATAAAATCTAATGACTGCTAAAATATGCTTCGCAGAAAATATCTGCATAAGCTTGAGTCATCTCCTCAAAAGTATTCAGTGAATCCAACACATATTTAGCATTTTCTGCTAACTCCTGTCGCATTGATTTATCCTCCAATAAACTAATCAAAGCTGCCACTAATTCGTCCGGGCGATCGGGCGTATAAAACAAACCGTTAATTCCCGGTCTCACTTGTTCTTTAATCCCAAAAACTGGCGATGTAATAATTGGCAAATCGCAGGCCATCGCCTCCAAAATCACTCTCGGAAAACTTTCTATCCTAGAAGTGCAAACAAAAATATCCGCCGCTTTGTAATATTTTCCAGCTTCTCCAGTTTCCGCCACTACTGTCACTCTTTGCCGCAACTCTTCCGGTAATTCACTCACCATATCCGCTAACTTGTTACTGTAAATACTCGGCCGATCGCCCACAATAAAACATCTAATCTTATTGTGCCATTTATCAGACAAAAGTGAAAGTGCCTTAATCAAATCCTGCTGTCCTTTGCGTTCGCAGACTGTTCCCAGGAGCAAAATTACCACGTCTTCCGCTGCAATACCTAAACTTTTTCTAGCCAATTCCGAATTATCCAAATTTTCCAGTTTGCTCAAATCTAAGCCATTGTGAATCACTGTAAAATTGTGGTGACTGTTGAGAGGCAAATACCTATCCCGCGTTGCATCCGCTACAAAAATCACCTTATAAGGAAAGCGGAAACACTCTAAAGCCCTCGCCGCAATCTCCGAACCAAACCGATTAAAATAAGTTTGCCAAGGTTCGCTTTCGTGCACGTTCCAAACCGCAGGAATTCCGATTTTCCGCGCCGCATCAACTACAAAAAAGTTTTCTAAAGTATTGGCATAAATTGCATCTACTTTTAAACTTTCAATTTCCTGGCTAAAACTGCGGATAGCTTCATCGTAAGCAGCGCGCTGATAGATATGTTCGAGGGGATTGTTGCGCACAATTACTTCAATTCCCTGTTGTTCGTAAGCTTGACGCAGAGGCCCGTCTGTGGTGCAAAGTACGATCGGCAAAATCACACCCTCAGCCGCCAATTTCACCGCAATTTCGTACTGATGCAGCGGCGCGCCCGTAAAATCCAGCGAATTGCTGCACATCAAAACTTTGATAGGATGAATCAGATTCTCTGCTTCTCCTACCAACAAACCAGCATCGGAAACTTCCAGTGTATAACCCTCTTCCTTCTTCCCTCTTCCTTCTTCCTTCTTCCCTCTTCCTTCTTCCTTCTTCCTTCTTCCTTCTTCCTTCATAAAAACCCGTCGAGGTTGAATATGAAAATACTCATCTTCCAAAGACAAGTGAGGACTGTAAAAACTATCATTTTTCCCCGCATACTTGCGTCGAAAAGCCGCCACCTCTTGAGGATTATCAGTAAAACCCCTAGAAGTTCCCTCTTTGTGCAACAACTCCGCATCGGGACAATAAACGCACCGATAACCGAGTTCTAACAATCGGTATCCGTAATCCGCATCATTGTAAGCAACAGCAAAATTCTCCTCATCAAAACCTCCCAATTCTAAGAACAATTGACGCGGAGTAATCGTGCAAGCGGCTGTTACTGCCGAGTAATTTCGCGTTACCATCGCTTGAGAAAGATAGCCTCGATTGTCGCTGTTCATCAGCTTAAAAGCGTGACCAGCTAAACCGTGATGGAGGCCGTGAATTATGCCCGCGTGTTGAATTCTGCCGTCGGGATATAACAGCCTCGCACCGACTGCACCCACAGCGGGAATTTGAGCGTATCCAACCATTTGACTCAGCCATCGCGGGGTGATCACTTCAGTATCGTTGTTCAAAAACAACAGGTATTCGCTGTCAACTTGTTCTACAGCACGGTTGTTAATTGCCGCAAAACTAAACTTGCCTCCCGGATTTTTGATTCGCAAAACTTGACAACTTAGTTGATTTAAATATTCTAAGGTTTTTGGATCGTCGCTTTCGTTATCAATGACCGCAATTTGATAATTTTTGTAGGTTGTACTTGCTAGAGAATCGATACAGGCTTTCAGCAATTTAACTTGATTTTTAGTAGGAATAATCAAAGTTACTGACGGGCCATCATCCGGGAAATCCTGGGCAAATATGCCCAAATTTTCTTTAATTGCCCAGGCGTGCTGAGCGACACTTCCCTTAATTTTTCGGCGGTTTAGTGCGTCTTGAATGGCTTGTTGACCTGCGGAAAAACTGGAGGGTTTCGCGGCCCCAGATACGTCTGTAGAACCTGGTGCGGTTCGCCAGTGATAAAGCACTAGGGGCAGGTGGGCGACGTGACGAGAAATTTCGGTTGCTCTTAAGGCAAAATCGTAATCTTGCGAGCCTTCAAAACCGAGTCGCAAGCCGCCTATTTGTTCAAAGATTTCTATTTTTACGGCGCACAAATGACCGAGATACATATAGGAAAGCAGCAGTTCCGGCGACCATTCTGGTTTGAATTGCGGGGCGAATCGATGACCTTTGGTGTCGATTTTGTCGTCGTCTGAGTAGAGAAAATCGGTGGTTGGATGCGCGGCAAAATATAAGGCGACTTCGCCTAATGCGTCGGGAGTTAGTTCGTCGTCGTTGTCTAAAAACAGGATGATGTCGCCTGTGGCGAGGGCGGCGGCGCTGTTGGTTGCGGCGCTGATGTTGCCGTTTTCTGTGCGAAATGTGATGCGAATACGATCGTCCTTTTCGGCCCAGTCTTTCAAAGTTTCAGCAACCGTAGCATCGGTACTGCAATCATCGGCGATACAGAGTTCCCAGTTTTGATAGACTTGATTGATTACACTGTCGATCGCACTTTCGAGAAAATCTATCTGCGGATTGTACACTGGCATCACCACCGAAATTTTTGGCAGAGGTTCCCCACAGGATTTTAACCGAGAAATCAAGTAATCGCGCGATCGCACATTCCACTGATTCACCTCCAACCAAGCATCATACCTATCAATCGGTTTAGGAACCACAAAACCCGCAGGTGGTAGCAAATCTCCCGGCGCAGTAAACTGTTTTTGCTGCCGATAAATCTTCCCAAACTGACGCATCACCTTAACAATTTCCCAAGGCATCGGCACAATTCTACCCAGACGCTGTTTTCTCTCCCTCGCCCGCTGCCGAATAGCCTCCACAAAACTCGAAAACTCCTCAAATTTATCAGCACTTCGCTGCCAAATATGGTAACGTCGCACAGTCAATATTTGCGGCGATTGAAAATACAAAATCTCCCCAGTTTCTAACTCAGCTTGCAGAGAAACGTGCCATTCACCTGGAGGCAAATCGACAAGGGCTTCAAAACCACTTTCCGAACTGTTAACCCAGTCAGGAAACACTTCGCCGACATCTTTTCGTCGCAAACCATAGGCGCATTCTACAGCAGTATCACCGCACAAAAAGCTCAATTTAGCAATTTTGCGATCGTGATGACAACACCAACCTGCAAACAAAATTTGACCCTGAAGCTGTTCCCACACCACAGGTACATCTAACGATGCTTGAATCGTTGAAACCAACAGCGGATAAGCTGCCAAAAGATGCCATTTACCACGCTCGTCTTGCGCTTCCAGCAGCACTTCGTGCCGTCCGGCAGGCGCTGCCAATTCAATTGTAAAGCCAGATTTATTTGCAGCCGCAATATTAGAATGTGCTAGCGCTATATCGCTCCTTTCTATGCCGTAAACAGCGGCGAAACTCTTGCCTTCAATTCGAGCGCGGACTGCTTTAATATCAGTTTTTGTGTTAAACACCCAGCCCACAATTAGCAGGTTAGAATCGCTAACTTGCCAAGTAGTAGGTTGGTCTAAGGAAAAAACAAATTTCGGGAAAAAGTCGCGGATTCGACTCTGAAATTCCGACCATTTTTCTTGCAGTTGCCACAATATAGAAGACTTGATTACAGCCATTTCTGCCAGAACTCTTTCTGTTTCCTGGCGCGATTGTTCTAAATCTTGCTGAGTTTGAGTTTGTGCTGTTTCCAACCACAGTAACTCAGTCAACTTTTGCTCCAATTTGAATTCTTTTTCTTTGAATTTTACCTGACTCTTCCCTAATTCTGTTTCTAATTTCAAGACTTTTGCTAAAGCTATTTGAAATTGCGATTCTTTGCCGGCAAGCTGTACCTGAGTTTGTCCTAATTCTGTTTCTAATTCCAGCAGTTTCGCCAAGGCTTCTTGAAATTGCGATTCTTTGCCGGCAAGCTGTACCTGAGTTTGCCCTAATTCTGTTTCTAACTTCAGGACTTTTGTTAAGGCTTCTTGAAATTGGGATGTTTGACCGGCAAGCAGTGCCTGAGTTGTCCCTAATTCTGTTTCTAATCCCAGCAGTTTTGCTAAAGCTTCTTGAAAATTTGTTTCTTTTCCTGCAAGCTGTACTTGAGTTTCTCCTAATTCTGTCTCTAATCCCAACACTTTTATCTGGGCTTGTTGGAATTGTTCTTGCCACTGTTTGAGTTCGGAATTACTGGTTTTTTGGTGTTTTTCCAGCAAGCGAATTTTTAGCCAATCTTCAAATGGCCCGACAGAAGATGCTGGAAAGTGAATAATTTTATCGCTGGCTAACTTAGATTCGCTGCTGAGATTTCCCGCTTGGATTTCTAACAGTTGATAGAGTTCTAATGCTTCGGGAAAATATTGTTCGATTAAACTCGGTCTATGACTTTTAACAATATCATTGACTAATAAAGATTCTTCAAAATTGTCGGCTGGTATTACACCTAAGTTAACATTAAATTTGTCGTTGACTCGATCGATAAACAGTTCGGGAGTGTTGCCGATCGGGTAAACGTTGGCCAGCAGACAGCGATCGGGAAAACGTTCGTACAATTCTAAGACTTTTTGGTTGTAGTGAATCCACATTTTTACTGCCATTTCGGGATTTTGCAGCAAGCTGACATCGGTTCCCCGGCGGTACAGCGAATCGACTACTTCCCAGGGCGATCGATAAACGCAGATAAAATTAGCTTCGGGGAGCAATTTTAACCAAAAATCCCAAAACAAAGCTGTTCGTGGGTCTTTCCAGCCCCAATGCTTGTGAGTTTGTTGGTTTTGCTCGATCGCCCTTTTAGCAATTTCCACATCTGACGCTGCTACCGGAATCGTTTTTTCCAGCGTACAGCCGAGTTCATCAATGCCGTGCGATCGTAAAACACTCTTGTGAAACTCCACAAAATCAACATTCTCGAAATGACCTTTCACATTTCCGTCGGCCGGGCCAACTAACCTTTTGCCAATATCAACCCCGACTTTCTGAAACAAAGAAGCCGTTAAAGACGTACCGGAACGGTGCATTCCAGTAACAATAAAAACCGACGGTTTGCTGTCATTTGTACTCACAATTACTCTCTCTCCCCCTAATTACCACACCATTTTTACTCGCTACTCTCCCGCTAAGCCCAGCGACTGTCTGACCAAAAACCACGCACTTCTAAGCTTCCAGAACTTGCTGCTTTCCATTGCCACAACTCGATTGTGCGATCGGTCTAGTTCTTGCTTGACATTAATTAGCTGACTTTCAGTTTTTTCCAACTGTGTTTGTACAGATACTAACTGACTTTGACTTTGCTCCAACTGCGTTTGAGCTGAAATTAATGCAGTTTGAGTTGCTTGCAAATTCGTCTGAGATTCTTCCAACTTCGTTTGAGTAATCATTAGCTTACTTTGACTTAGCTCCCATTCTATCCTAGCCGAAGCTAACTGAGTCTCAATTAATTTGAGCTTGGTCTGAGTAGATCCCAACAAAGACTGCGATTGCCTTTGGTTCACCAGCGATTGCACGGTGCAATTTTCCACAATCCATTGCCAACCGTAGTTATTGATTGCTTTGACTGTTAACACATCCTGTGGCTGCACAGTATTTTTTGGCAAATAACAGTTCCAACCAGACTGCAAAGCCATATCAGTTTCAAAATATCCAGCTACATCTGTGCGATCGTAAAAAGGCTCGCACTTCTGCACAACCTTGCCGTTTACCAACACTTGCACCTCCTCAACTCGACCGCCGAGATTCACATCAGCCGCCCATCCTTCCAGATACAAATTCTCCTTATTCGTAAAAGCAGCAACATCAATATATCCTTCCGGGTGGTGATTGAATTTCAACTCCGAAAAATCTTTCACTAGCTTATTTGTGACAACATACAAATCCTGAAACCTGCATATGCCTTTTTTGATGCGGTGGACAAAAGCTTTGCCTCCGCTAACTCGATCGACAATTTCTCGGACAAACTTTTCAGTTACATAAGTTGTGCCGTATTCTTCCTTGTCTAAAGACTGACTTTCGCTGTTGGCGCTAAACAAGATACCATTGGCAGGCATTTCTGCCCCAACAGCCCGCAAACACTCATCGTGAACGCTAAACATCAAAATGCCATCAGGAGTCAACAAATCATACAAATTTTGCAGCCAACTCGTAAAAGTTCTTTCCGGCATATGGCTGAAAAAAGAATTAGCCAAAATGCAGTCAAACTTTCGGTCAATTAAATAATTTTCTGGTTTTCCCGTCGAGACAATACCATTAACGCCCAAGTATTCAGTTTGAAACTTGACCGCATTAGCATAAATATCAGAAACCCAAACTCGTTCCGCAGGCATTTCCTGAATCAAAAACCGCGTAAATCGACCATAACCGCAGGCAAAATCTAGAAAAGACGGCACATTTTCAAAACTGCCAAAATGCCAATCTACAACCTGTTTAACCGTATCGAGGATGCGACGCCCGATCGCATAATAGCGCACCAAAGCTCGATCGCGATCGTCCTTGACGTTGCTCAAGCTAAACAAATACATTTCATCTGCTTCGCAGATATTCAGTTTAAAATCTTCGGGAAACTTAGCTTGCTCTAGAATAAATGCTTTGATTACCGGATTTTCAACTAAATCTAAATTGATATCGCTCATTTTGTTTACAGAGTTTTAGATGACTTCGGTTGACGCCTCTTTCATCAGAGAATCAGAATTAACAACAGTTAAACACGGTTCTATCAGCAAGTCAACGATGCCGTTACCGCAGGACTCAGTACAAGACTGAACTCTAAACATCGCCACATCAACGCAGCGATCCAAATAAGTTAAATCCCCATCTACCGTTCCCACAACCCCCGCATTCAAAAAATAAACGCCCGGATTTAGCAAACATTTAAACTGAAACTTGACAATAATCGTCGTTCCCGCTTCCACATACCTAACTGACTGAGTAGAAGCCTTCAAAGAAGCACCAGCCAACTCAAAACCGCTAATCGTTTTAATCAACATTCCAAACCTGACCTTGGAAGTTGACCGCGAGAAAGTAACAGAGTAAGTGTAAACATAATCTTGACGACCGATCAAGTGATTTACGACATTTCCCTTCAGCGTCTCGATGCGAGGGTTAATAATTTCCGCTCCGCGAGATGGATACCTCACTGTATTCGAGGGTATCATTCCCGGATCGTAAAATTCATCATAGTGTTCCTTGGGTTGGGAGAGATATTGCTCCGGTTTAACCTCCATCTTTATGCTTTCTAAATTAGCATCCTGAAGATTGTTTTCACTTTCCTGCTTTGTCAGTTGGTTCAGAACTCGAATATCTTCCTTCAAACCCAAGACTTTATCTGGATCGGCATAAATCAACTTTTGATACTTAGAAATTACCACCTTCGGCGTATGAGAAAGCAGCAATTCTCCGCTATCCATTAAAATCGCCGACGTACAAAGCTGCACCACAGAAGTAGCAGCATGAGACACAAATAAAATCGTCCCGCCACCTTCCTGAATGCTTTGCAATCTGGCAAAACACTTGCGTTGAAAAGCTTCATCGCCCACCGAAAGCGCCTCGTCAACCACCAAAATATCCGGCTCAACGCTAGTCGCAACGGCAAAAGCCAGCCTCACAAACATACCGCTAGAATAAGTTTTTACTGGCTGGTCGATGAAATCCCCAATATCAGCAAAAGCAGCTATTTCGTCAAATTTTTCTTCAGTTTGTTTGTGATTGAATCCCAATATTTGAGCATTGAAAAACACATTTTGCCGCCCGGTAAATTCCGGGTTAAAACCGCTTCCGAGTTCCAACAAAGCCGAGACTCGTCCTTTCACATCCACGCTTCCAGCAGTAGGCGTCAGCGTCCCTACAATTATTTGCAAAAGAGTGCTTTTCCCAGAACCGTTACGACCGACGATTCCCAGAGTTTGTCCCTGAGAAATTTCCAGATTGATATCGTGGAGAGCCCAAAATTCATCAGCAAGTTTTTTGCTGGGATAAATCATTTCCTTTAAGCGGTCTCCTGGATGATCGTACCGCTTAAAGCATTTGGAAACATTTTTTAGTGAAATTACATTTTCTGTCATTGGCAGGAGTCAATCGATTTTAGATTTTCCATCGGGGATTTGAGATTGATATTATGTCCGCTCTCACTAAAAATAGGTTTGTAGTGAGGACTTTAGTCCTCTGATTTTTATGAGGACTAAAGTCCGAACGATCAAACCTTTATTGGGATTTTAGATTAAAGAATTGACTTTCGATCTCAAACTAATTTACAGCACGTCAGCAAAAGCGGGACGCAAACGCCGGTAAACTGCAAAACCTCCCCAAAATATAGCAGCAGAGATGAGCGTGGCGACACCCCATTCGCCCCAGTGTTTGACCTCTCCAAGCAGTATGAGGTCTCGATAAACCTCCGAGATAGCGGCCATTGGATTCAGCCAAAATATCCACGATCGCCACTCTTCGGGGATAATTGATGATGGATAGACGATCGGCGTCAAATAAAACCAAAAATTTAGAATAACACCTAATGTCTGAGGAATGTCTCGCAAAAACACCGTCAAGCCCGCTGTCAAATATCCCAAGCCAGCAGTGATCAGCAACTGAGGAATCCAAACCAGCGGCAACAAGCATAAAGTAGCGTTGAGCTTTTGCGAGGAGACTGCTACTATGACAATCAAAGCTGCTAAACCGAGAGAACTTTCAATAAAAGCTGTAAAAATCGGCACTAGCGGCAGTAAACCGAGGGGAAATACCACTTTTTTGACTAAATTCGGCTGCCCCACCACGGATACTCCCGACTTGATCAAACCGCTGGTGAAGGCACTCCAAGGTAGCAAACCTGCAAATAGCCAGACTCCGAATGTAATGTCGCTGTCTTCGGGGAAACCTGCCAGCTTGAGCTTTACCTTGAGGACGATCGAGAATACATAAGTGTAAATCACCAATTGCGATAGCTGATTCAGCAGCGGCCACAAATTGCCGAGAATCGAGCCTTTGTATTGAGCTTCCAAGTCTCGGCGCACCAATGTTGCCAGCAGATTCAGCTTCGCCCAGCGCCTGCCATTTACCGTTCGGGCTTTTTGGGCAAATCCTTTGTCCGTTCTCAGCAATTTTTCGCCCTCGTTCACTACCTTCACACCAGAATTAACTCAAGCTACAATTGTGCAGCTTTTGCTAAACCGCAATTATTCCACAGCCCCGCCGCTTTGATCAAGCGTCTGCTGGCAAAGATAAGACTCGGCGGTTGAAACCGCGTCTATACAAACGAAGTCCGCCTCCGCGGACTGAAGAAAATAAGAGACAAGATTGCAAAAGTCCTTGTCATCAATTTTTTGAGCGGGCTTCGAGCATCGTCCTAGTTATTTTTACCAGAGGTCTACTTTACCCGATCGCACCCCGCACTGCCGAACCGATCGCTAGTTTTTGCTCATCATCGTAGCCCCACCGCTGAAAAAATTCCTCATACTCGCCGCTGGCATTTTGCAAACTTTCCAGCATTTGCGACGCTATAGTTTGACAGGCGGGCATTTGCAGAATTTGAATCAAATTGCGCGATCGCTCCTGAACTCTAGCAGAACCCGCAGCCATTTCCTCGCTTTGGTGGCGCAAATGATGCACAACCATCGCCGCCGACATCGCCAAATTTTTCACCAGCAGTTCTGCTACGATCTCAGGAGCCGATCGCAGCGCCTCAGTAACTCCGAGTGACGGCCGATCAGCATCCCGTCCATCCTCCGTCGTCAGATAGGTGACAAAAAACCCCCTAGCACCGTTCTGAGTTTTCACCAGAGATGTAACAGATTCCTCAATCTCGGCTTGTGAAAGTCGTGAAGCGTAGCTATCCCGTAGGGAATCGGCCTCAATTTCCGACAATAAAGATTGAGTCAGCTCGATCGCCCCCTCAAAAGTTATACTTTCCGATGCTAATAAAGAAGATGGAATACTCATCGCGAACTCAATAATTGTAAAGATTCTGCTAATTGTAAACAATTCCCACTGCTCGATCGCAAATAAATATGGCAATTATCTCATCCAAACAACAGCCTCCCGACCCAAATCTACCCGAAGACATAGCCCCGACCCCCCGCAAACAAGCAGCCAAACCCCAGACAGAATCCCTGCTAGAATCGCAAGAACTACCCGACGAAATCAACAGCAAACAAGACGACAAAATCCGTCCCCAGCGGTTAGCTGAATACATCGGGCAAAAAGACTTGAGAGAAGTTTTGGCGATCGCAATTGCCGCCGCCAAATCTCGCGGGGAACCGATGGATCACCTGTTACTGTACGGCCCGCCGGGATTGGGCAAAACCACAATGTCGCTAATTCTAGCAGCAGAAATGGAAGTAGAATGCAAAATCACCACAGCCCCCGCCCTAGAAAAACCGCGAGATATTGTCGGATTGCTAATCAACCTCAAAGCAGGCGACGTGCTGTTTATCGACGAAATTCACCGTTTATCTAAAGTTACAGAAGAAATCCTGTATCCGGCGATGGAAGACTGCCGTTTAGACATTACGATCGGTCAAGGAAAAAGCGCCAAAATTCGCAGCATTCCCCTGAAACCCTTTACCTTAGTAGGCGCAACCACAAAAGTTGGGTCATTGACGGCTCCATTGCGCGATCGCTTCGGCCTAATCCAAAGATTGCGCTACTACGAAATAGATGAACTTAGTCTAATTGTCCAAAGAACCGCCCAAGTTCTCGACACTAAAATCACCCCAGAAGGAGCCTTAGAAATTGCCCGCCGAGCTCGCGGAACACCCCGCATTGCTAACCGATTGCTGCGCAGAGTTAGAGACTACAGCGAAGTCAAAAACTTAAAGCCAATCAGCGCCGAAGTTGCCTCACTCGCCCTCGAATTATTCAACGTCGATCCGCTAGGTTTGGATTGGACAGATCGGTGTCTTTTGACAGCAATGATCGAAAACTTTAACGGCGGCCCAGTTGGTTTAGAAACTCTCGCAGCTTCCACCGGAGAAGACACTCAAACAATTGAGGATGTTTATGAACCGTATTTAATGCAAATCGGATTTTTGCAGCGAACAAGTCGGGGCAGAATTGCCACAGCGGCTGCTTGGAAACATTTAGGTTTCATCGACTTAAAGCCAAAAATGGTATGAACACCTGCTGACAGTTGACAGTTGACAGTTGACAGCTTGCGAAAGAGAAGGGTTGACCAATGACCAATGACCAATGACCAATTCCCAATTCCCAATTCCCAATTCCCAATTCTTCATGTTACTATCCCTCAGAATAGAAAACTTTGCCTTAATTGACTCCCTGGATCTAGACTTTGGCCCGAGTTTGAACGTATTTACAGGGGAAACCGGCGCCGGTAAATCGATTATCCTAGATGCGATCGATGCAGTTTTGGGCGGGAAAGTCGATCGGCGATCGATTCGCACCGGAGCAGCACGGGCAATATTGGAGGCAACTTTTGAATTGGACAAAGCCGCGGCAAGTTGGCTGGGCGAGCAAGAAATCGAACCCATAGACGGAAATTTAGCCGTTTGCAGCCGGGAAATTAACGCATCTAGCGGTGCTCTGCGCACTCGATCGCGTTTGAACGGAATTCTCGTCAACCGCCAGTTAATGGAGCAACTGCGCGATCGGCTCGTCGAAATTACCGCCCAAGGCCAAACCGTCCACCTCGGACAAGAAACCCTCCAGCGAGAATGGCTCGATTTGTACGGCGGCAAAAATCTGACTGAAGCTCGATCGACAATTGGCATCGCTTGGCTCGGAGCTAGCACCGCCAAAACAGCCCTCAAACGCAGGCGTCAGTCAGAACAGCAACGACTGCAAAGACTCGATTTATTAGAATACCAAGTTCGAGAACTCGGCTTCGTCAACATCGAAGACGGCGACGAATTAGAACAGCTAGAACAAGAATCAATCCGGCTTACCCACATCGTCGAATTGCAGCAGCAGAGTTACAAAGTTCACCAAGCCCTTTATCAAAACGAGGGCGACACCGCCTCAGCCGCCGACTTGTTGAGCAAAGCCGAAGTAATTTTAAGCGACATGGCAGTTTACGATCTACAGTTGCAGTCAATCCTGGAAATGGTCAGCGATGCTTTAGCTCAAGCCACAGAAGCCAGCCGACAAATTAACAGCTACGGCGAACAATTAGAAGCAGATCCCGAAAGACTCGAAGAAGTAGAAGAGAGAATTCGCGAGCTCAAACAAATTTGCCGTAAATATGGGCCGCTAAAAGAGGCGATCGCCTACTACAACAGCATCCAAAACGAACTAAACGAACTTTTAGAAGGAGGCGGGTCAATGGAAGCCTTAGAACTCGCATATGAGACCGCCCTACAGCAATTAAAAGACGCTTGTGGCCACCTCACGACCCTGCGACGCGAAGTAGCCCTGAAACTCGAAACCCACCTCATAACCGAACTTAAGCCGTTAGCGATGGAAAAAGTCCAATTTCAAGTTGAAATATCGCCTTGTACCCCAACCGCCACCGGTGCCGACCAAATCGCCTTTTGTTTCAGCCCCAACCCGGGGGAACCTCTGCAACCGTTAGGGGCGATCGCCTCCGGGGGAGAAATGAGCCGCTTTCTGCTCGCCATCAAAGCCTGTTTTTCGCAGATAGACGGCGCGGGAACCTTAATTTTTGACGAAATCGACGCCGGAGTTTCCGGGAGAGTCGCCAGCGCGATCGCCAAAAAACTCTACCAACTCTCCGACAAACACCAAGTTCTCTGCGTCACCCACCAGCCTTTAATTGCTGCGATGGCTGATTTTCACTTTCGCGTCAACAAACAGACAATAGAAGCAGAACCAAGTATCGGCGAATCCGCAGCCAACTCGGAACCGGGGGAACGTACAGTAGTTAGAGTTGCCGCCCTCAACAGCGAACAGCGACGCGAAGAACTCGCCCAACTCGCCAGCGGTCGATCGGCCCATGAAGCCATCGCTTTCGCCGAATCACTACTGGTAGAAGCCGCCGGATTACGGCAAACTCAGTTCGCCAAACGCTGATCAGACTCTCGGTGCGATCGTTCGTGCTATTTCATTCTCTTGTAGGGGCAGCCCCCGTAGTCAGTGAGCGAAGTCGAAGCTCGGCGGCCCCAACAGAGTGAAACACCTACAAAATCGTGGATGAAGAGGGTAGGCATTCTTGGCACTACCCGTACAAAACCATGATTTACCTGAGAATGAAACAGCCCTCGGGCGATCGGGGGGGTCAAAAGGCGGACTTTTTTCAGCCGGAGGTTACACTAAAAATAGCAACGGTATGTACAAAAAAAACTAAAAGCCCTGTGACCTCAGTCCTGGGATTAAAGCTAAGAGCATTCATTCAGTTGACAGTTGACAGTTGACAGTTGACAGCTTGAGTGCTACCTCTACCTAAAAGGAAGAGGATTGGAGTAATTAATAGTTTTCTTTTAATTTCTCCCTAAAAGGGATAGGCTTTAAACCAATTGTTTCTGGTAAACTTCGCAGAAGTTATAGTTAAAAAACACCATTGTGTAGAGAAGGGCACACATCACTAGCAACTGGTAGTGTCACAATTGCCGCTAATCCCACAATGCCGTCGCTTTTTCAGCAGTCCTTGCCGCACGCAATTTATCTTCCTGCGGGCGATCGCGATTAAATCTTCGATCTAACCTACTTAAACCAGGCACGCATAATGTCAAAATCAGTTAATCAACCATTTAAACAGGATTCGATATCTCTAAAAAGATTGTAGCAATCTTACAGCCACATTACCGTCCCACAATCCATTCACCAGCAATATCAAGTGAATTTCACTTGATCTGTGGTCGGAGTTCTGTAAACTGGGAAGTGGTTCACACTTATTTTAGTTTTGTGCGACTTATCCACTAATCAACTTACCGACTCTCCTAGCTTAAAGACAACCCTTACACTTAATCTTCTGTAAAGGTCTATGACATCTTATCCTCCTGCATCTCCCCCCACCAATTACTCTTCTCTCGACGGCGTGACAATAGATGTCACTCCTGTCGGCGCTGAAACTCATCATCAGGAATATTTTTCTCCCTCTTCCCATAGCAGTGCAATTATCCCGTCACAAGGAAACTTCTCCAGCATTCTCGCGCCCCTAAATAAGGATAGTTTCAAATTAGTAGTTAAGGAAGCAGAATACAAACTTAAGGTTGTCAATGACACCCTGGGAATGCTCGACAATATTCTTGAGAGCCAGGGATTTGACGCCATCCTTAATGAGATGTTGCAGTCGATTACTCTCAAGACAGGGGAATTACTGAATGCCGATCGCACCACGATATTTTTAGTAGATGAGGAAAAAGATGAACTCTGGGCGATCGTCGCTAAAGACGAAAATGGCAAAAATCTCGAAATCAGAGTTCCCTCCCACGTCGGCATTGCAGGAGAAGTAGCCACGTTCCGAAAAGTGGTTAACATCCCTTACGATTTTTATAACGACAAGCGATCGGATAACGCCAAAAAATTTGACGAAAAAAATGGATATCGCACTTATACAATGCTGGCGATGCCCTTGCTAAACGAAGAAACAGGAGAGTTAGTAGCAGTTGTTCAACTGATTAATAAACTAAGACCTAACCACGAAAATTACGCGACTTTAGACGAACAAATCGATCGGCACGGATTTACTCAAGAAGACGAACAACTTTTTACAGAATTTACTCCCTCAATTCGCCTAATTCTAGAATCGTCCAAATCTTTCTACGCAGCAACTCAGAGACAGCGGGCAGCCACGGCGCTGATGAATGCGGTCAACGCTCTTTCTCAGAGCAGTTTAGACTTAGAAGATACCCTAAAAAGGGTGATGGATCAGGCTCAAGAACTGATGAATGCCGATCGCAGTACCTTGTGGCTGATCGATGCAGACAGAAATCAACTGTGGACAAAAATCCTGATCGCAGGTCAACTTCAAGAAATACGCATACCCAAAACAGCGGGTTTTGCAGGTATTGTCGCCCAATCCGGCGAACCGCTGCTGATTCCTTTTGACGTATACGATGACTCCCGCGCCGAAACTTCCAAAGAAACAGACAAAAAAACTGGCTATCGCACTTGCAGTATGCTCTGTATGCCAGTGTTTAATGCAGACCATAAATTAATAGGAGTTACGCAACTAATTAATAAAAAAAGAGTAGGAGAATTCCCGCCCTACAACCCGGCAGATTGGCCACACGCCCCCGAACAGTGGAAAGCGAGTTTCAATCGCAACGACATGGAATTTATGAAGGCGTTTAACATCCAAGCAGGAGTCGCCCTGCAAAACGCCAAACTATTTGCCGAAGTCAAGCAGCAAGAACAAAGACAAAAAGATATGCTGCACGCCCTGACTAACGGCGTGATTTCTACAGATAAAAGAGGCCATATCGTAGCGACAAATCCTAGTGCTAAAAAATTGCTGGGAGTCAGCGATGCTGAATTAGCTGAAGGTCAATCTTTGCGTGAATTAATTAAATTAGAAAAAGGCGATTTTACCAAATGGTTCGATCTGGCTTTGTCTCCCGAAAGTGATAAAGACCGCCAACAATATTACCCCGATCAAGTATTGATCGCTTTAGAAGGAGCCGCGCAGAGTATTAATCTTTCGATTAACTCAATGACGGACGCTACTGATCCGAATAAGGTCAACGGGGCATTAGTTGTGATGGAAGATATTAGTAGCGCCAAGCAAGTCAAAAACTTGATGTACCGCTACATGACTCCAGAAGTAGCCGAAGCTCTTCTTGCTTCTGGCGATACAGGATTGGGCGGTAAGCGCAAAAACGTTTCGGTGCTGTTCTCAGACATTCGCAGCTACACCACACTTACGGAAAAATTGCAAGCCGAAGAAGTTGTGGTAATGCTCAACAAATATTTTGAAGTGATGGTAGATGTCGTATTCGAGTACGGAGGTACTCTAGACAAATACATCGGTGACGCTCTGATGGCTGTTTTTGGCTCTCCAGCACCCCTAGAGGATCATGCTTGGTGCGCTATGCAAACCGCAGTCAAAATGCGCGACAAACTCGATGAGTTCAATCAAGAGCGTATGGCAAATGGGGAATTGCCAATTTCGATCGGCATGGGCATCCATTCCGACGAAGTTGTCAGCGGCAACATCGGATCGAGCAAACGGATGGAACTAACTTCGATCGGGGATGGGGTAAATCTAGCCTCTCGCTTAGAAGGCGCCAGCAAGCAATATGGCACTGACTTAATCATCAGCGACAACACGTACAGAGATTACAAAGATCGACTCCACGTGCGAGAGCTCGACTTCATTACCGTCAAAGGCAAAAGCGAACCAGTAATCGTTTACGAACTCGTTGGTATCCATGAGGGAGCATCCCCCATTGGCAAGCCCCTAACCGAAAAACAGCAACAAATTGTCGAAAATTACAACAAAGGGCGCGAAAATTATAAGACGCCAGTCACTCAAACACTCTCAGAGGAAGAGATCAGAGAATTATTAGCCAGAGTCGAGCAGATGCCGGAGGTAGAGCTAAAAAAACTTTCTTACAATCTCGAACAACAGTTGGGATACCAGCTCAAAAGGCTATTATATCAACTGAAAAAACTGTCGGAATACGACCCTAAGAACCTGTCCGAAGCAGACAAAATGATCGTACTTTTGCAGCCAGAAATCCAACTGCTGAAACTCGAAGGTATGAAGAACCTCTCCGAGGATGAAGCCAAAATGCTGCTGCAAGCAAAAGTCAAGCAGCTATCAGCAGATGACACTCAGGACTTGCAAGAGGGCGAAGTCAAAAAGCTCTTGGAAGCAGACATTAACAACCCCTCAAATCCCAAAATCAAGAGGCTGAAAGCCTCAGAGATTCGGCAACTATTGCAGGCAAAAATTAAAAGTCGCGCCTCCGAGACAGTTGCAGAAATGCTAGATGATGAATTTGAGAATCTGGGACTCGATCGGGTCAAAAAGCTGCTGAGCGAAGTTAAGAAAGCCTTAGAACCCAAAGCCAAGCAAGCTTTTAAAGACGCCGAACGCGATTTTAACGAAGTTTTGCGGATCGATCCCAAAAACAAGGCAGCTAAATTGCACGTCGATCGCTGTATGTTATTTCAACATCGGTTTTCCGACGTACTCAACTGGGATGGTGTGTGGAACCTGACTGAAAAATAGCGATCGTACAGAGGCAGGCGGCGGGGATCGCGATCGAGCCAGACGCACCCCCCGATCGCAATTCACCTGAATATCCGATTGAAGCAATGATAAATAAGCTCCAACAGGTATGATTGTTACATAACTAGATTTGAACTCGCAGGCGAGATGCCTGATGGGTTTCGTCCTACCGGTTGCGATCGTGCTACCTACCGCAACTTTCCTGAGCACTTCTACTATTTGAAGCGCTGAAAAATAGCGATCGCTTGTGGCAGCGTTACCCGGTTTACCAGAAAAATCTTGGATCAAGGCAACAAAAGATCGGCTAAAAAACCTGGTGAATCTCGCCGTCCCCGTAAGTCTTAATAGCGTTAGTGGCTGATCAAAACAGCTTCCTTCGCAGATAGTCAATGTTCCAGTCTTAAATATAGAAAACTAGCATCAATTATGAATAATTGGAATTCGCAATCAGGAGATATTGAGTGGGTAGATCAAGTTTACCAACTCTTGCTTGAAATTGCTCGCAGCTCCCTGTCAGACATCCCCAGAATCCCGGAAAACATCACTTTAAAAGCTATCCCTCTGATTCAGAAGGTACAAAGCATTCAACAAAGACCCGACGGGCAGGTGTTCAAATCCGGTTCTTTTTCAGTGAACGATCGCGAATGGGTCGATCGAGTTTGCCAACTATTGGTAGAACTAACCAGTGCGTCTCTATCCGAACAGCCCACAATGCCCGAAAACCTGGCAGGCCGGTCTTTAGCCCTCGCGGATCGAGCCCAAAAAATTAAAGAAGACATCGAAGAAAATGCATCCCTTACCCCAGCAGATGAAGATGAAAACCCCTTACAGTCTCCAGACGCGCTGCTGAACCTATTGCACCACAGTTTAAAAATGCAGCGCGCCAAAAGCTACAAACCCGATGCTCCTGAATGGCAGCAAATTTTGATCATGATCGACGTAGTGCAGTCAATTTACAAGCAAATCGAACATTAAATTCAAGCTTAAATCAGGTGCATTTTTCTTGTACTTAAAAGCAGTTGTTATTTGAAAAAAAAACTTTTTTGCCGTAGCAATGTCGGACACGGCAAGGCCGTTTCTCTACCCCAAAATAATCACTCTGAGCTCGGTAGGGGCGGGTTTTACCAAAAATCTCGTAAACCCGCCCCACCCAATGATAAATCGCTTAAACAAGTACAGACAATTGTATTTTTGTCAGCTAAGCGCTAAGCTAGGTTTAATCGGTTCAAGGGCAGATGAACATGAGCGGACAAAACATCGGCGATTTGTCAAAAGAAATATTAGCCGATCGCTATCAGTGCGATCGGCGACTCGGCAAGCAAGCAGGAAGGCAAACTTTACTCGCCCGCGACTTAAAAACCCAACAGCAAGTAGTAGTCAAACTCCTCTCATTCAGCAGCGATTTTAACTGGGAAGACTTGAAACTGTTCGAGAGAGAAGTCGAAACCTTAAAATCCCTATCCCATCCGGCAATTCCCCAATATCTAGACTCCTTTGAAATCGACACCCCCAACCGCAAAGGATTCGCCTTAGTTCAGACTTACATCGAAGCCAAATCCCTACAAGAATATCTTTCAGACGGCCGCAGTTTCAGCGAAAGCGAAGTCAAACAATTAGCCACAGCATTACTAGACATCCTCGCATACCTACACCAGCGACAGCCTCCGGTGATTCACCGCGACATTAAACCCAGCAATAGCTTGCTCAAAAATCGATCGGGCAACAGCGTCGGCGAAGTCTACCTAGTCGATTTCGGTGCAGTTCAAACCCTAGCCACGCAACAGGGAAAAACAGTCACAGTTGTCGGAACTTATGGATATATGCCGCCAGAGCAATTTGGCGGGAGGGCGGTTCCCGCTTCCGACTTGTACAGCTTGGGAGCAACATTAATCGCCTTAATTACCAAGCAGCATCCAGCCGATTTACCGCAGAAAGATTTGCAGATTGAATTCGAGCAAATTACCCAACTCAGTCCCGGTTTTACCAATTGGCTGAAGTGGCTGACAAATCCCAGTTTAGAGCGCCGTCCCGCCTCAGTCCAGATGGCAAAAGAAGTTCTAGACAAACCACAGCAAATCAATAAATATTCCCTGCCCTTGAGACCGGGAAAAACCGTGAATACCTCTAGCTTGTTCAAGAATGCGATCGCGTCTAGCATTTGGTTGGGAACTATAGCTGTAGGAACTTGGGTGGTAATTTACAACGTCTTTATTTTTCTGCTCGTGGGGACATTTATTATCGACAGAGACATTCTAGGAACGATCTATATTCTTGGCTTTCTGCTGGGATTGGGGAACGGAATAATCTTAGCAATTGTGACGCGGTTGTGTTTTTTTCCCCTAACTAATCCCAAACTTTACCAACAGGTTTTAGCTGCAATTAGTATCTTAGTTTCTACCTCGACAAGCATGGTCTTCTTTCAGCAGGGTACGATTATGGATTTTCAAAATTATGTGAGTAATTATATTCTCTTACTGCTTGCACCGTCGCTAATTGCAGGACTGTCAATGGGGGCAGTTAGCAAGTATTTTGCCGAGTGGTATCAACAAGAAAGTGGACTGTAATCTAAATTTTACAGTCCTAGACTCACTCAGACTCCTAGAAACCTGGTTTTTGGCGAATCTGGGAATTGCAGTCTTTTCGTAAAAAACCAGGTTTCTGGGCCCCGATCTAATATCATGTCCGGTCGATTACTAGAACAAAAACAGTTCGTAGTGTGGACTTTAGTCCGCAACAAAGAGCGGACTAAAGTCCACACTACAAACCTTTCTGATTGCGGTCGATCGACCGGGTACGATCTAACCTCAAGTTAAAATTAAGGTTCAAAAATATGACTGCCCAAATATTAGCAGAACGCTACGAAGTGCAGCGACAACTAGGAAAACAAACTGGTCGCCAAACCCTGCTGGCTCGCGATATGAAAACTCAAGAATTAGTAGTTATCAAACAGCTATTCCTCGGCAGCGATTTTGAATGGCAAGACCTCAAGCTATTTGAACGGGAAGCGGAAACTTTAAAAGCACTTTCTCATCCAGCAATTCCGCGCTACCTCGACTACCTGGAAATTGACGAACCTGACAGTAAAAGCTTTGCCCTAGTACAAACTTATGTAGAGGGAAAAACTTTGGAAGAACATTTGAAAGCTGGGCGTAGTTTTAGCGAAAGCGAGGTGAAAGAATTAGCTAAATCGCTGTTAGAAATTTTGAATTATTTGCACGAGCTAAATCCGCCTGTTATTCATCGCGATATAAAACCGAGCAATATTTTATTGCACAGCAGATCCGGCAACAGTGTCGGACAAGTTTATTTAGTAGATTTTGGTTCGGTGCAGAACCAAGCTGCAAAATTTGGTGGCACAATTACTGTAATCGGAACTTATGGATATATGGCACCAGAACAATTTGGCGGGAGAGCAGTTCCCGCTTCTGACCTTTACGGTTTAGGTGCAACTGTGATTTATTTGGTAACGGGTTTGCATCCTACGGAACTGCCGCAGCAGGATTTGAGAATTCAATTTGCCGATCGCGCAGGGCAGCTCAATTCTAATTTAATTGATTGGCTGGAGTGGATGACAGAACCTAGTTTGTCCAAACGGTTATCTTCGGCTGGGGAAGCATTGCGATTCCTCAAAAATTCCCGCCCCATAGACAAAAATCCTATGAGGGTGCAGCCGCAAGGCAGCGGAACTTTTATGGAGGTGCTGCCACAAGCCAGCAAGATTAAACTCACAAAAACTTCTGAGTTTATAGAAATTGTAATTCCGAGTCAGAAAGTCGGTTTTAGTTCAATTACCATGTTTGCATTGGCGGTTACTGCGACTTTCCCCTTATTGCATTATATTTACACTAAATGGATAGAAATTTATTCTTCACAGATCAATCTGTCTAGTTATGTAATACAAGGAATGTTATTAAATGCCATACCAATGACTTACTTCCCTGCGATCATGGGCTTTTTAACCTTTCCACAATTCAGGGAATTGCGTCTCAGAATCGAGCGACAGCAAATTTTTTATACCAGTCATCTACTGGGGTTGACATGGAATTATTCCAAGCCTGCCCCCAGACAGGAGATTTGCCAGTTGGAAATTGAACAACTTGAATATAGAAAAGACTTCTCGGCAAAGAAATTACGAAGAGTCACTCAGATGATTGTTCAAGCCGGCAACCAAGAATATCAATTAGGAGTGAAGGAGGGACTAAGTGAATCAGAAATCGAGTGGTTAGCAACAGAAGTAAGCCAGTGGTTGGGATTGAAAATTATAAGAACTTTGACAGATGGCAAAAAAAAGATATCGATGTGAAAATATCTCCCTCGCCCAAACAAACCATTGCACCCTCAAACTGTGGGATGGGCATATCGCCCGAAGGCGTGTATTTTCCCCGCAGGCGTGACACTCCACAAGCATCATCCTCAAATTGCCCTCGGGCCGATCGCACTCGCCCGCTTTCTCTCAATCTTATGCAGCCGTTCGGCCCGATCGCCCGTAAAATGCTATCAAAGGGATTTGGCAAGTAGCGCTCATCCCCGACATCTGTTAACTTGGAGATATTATCGTGGACTTATCGCTAATTCCGGCACAGCCAAAACCAGGACTGCTCAACGTCCTGATCGAAATTACCGCCGGTAGCAAAAACAAATACGAGTTTGATAAAGACTTGCAAGCCTTTGCTCTCGATCGGGTGCTTTCTTCCTCAGTCCAATATCCGTGCGACTACGGCTTCATACCCAACACCTTGGGCGACGACGGCGACCCGCTCGACGCTATGGTAATGATGGATGAGCCCACATTTCCAGGGTGCGTAATTCTCGCTCGTCCGATCGGAATGCTAGAAATGATCGATGGAGGCGACAGAGACGAGAAACTGTTGTGCGTTCCCGACAAAGACCCACGCTACGCCCATTATAAGTCCCTCAAAGACGTAGCGCCCCATCGCTTGGATGAAATAGCCGAATTTTTCAGATCCTACAAAAATTTGGAGAAAAAAGTCACAGAAATTCTGGGCTGGCAAGATTTCGATCAAGTAATGCCATTGGTGGAAAAGTGCATCGCAGCCGATCAGAAATAAGCCTGTAGAGCCTGTTTTTAGACCCGGAGATCCCCCTAATCCCCTTTGGTAAGGGGGGGACAAGACTATTCTTGCATCCCCGTTTTTTAGGAGATTTAGGGCGATCAAAATCAGATGGTCAAGGCAGGAAAGCACGTCCTAGCCAGCAATCCTTGACCGCAACCAAATCAAAAATTTAGCAAGCCGAACTTAATGCAACCACTGCACGTCTAGGAATTTCATTGACACTCCCCAGCTATCGAGGCGTGGGGATTCTTGCTTCAACCGTCCTCTCGCTTGATTATTTCTAACCTCCCGTTTGGATACGTCCACAAGCGCATACGGACTGTCCGACCGCATTTGAAATGATTTTACTCGATTTCTTGTTTCTCTTTCCTACACGCTAGTCGCACGTAGCTGAGCATTGTAGACGGGGAGAACCCAATATTGGCTATTAAGCGTTTGATCGCACTTGCCTTTTCTATTATACCACTGTTTACAAACCTATCAGGATAAAGCCGTCCTAAAAGGACGGGGCTTTTACCCAAATTTCAGGTAAAATTGAAAAGAATATTAGTTAAGCCAATAGAGACTAAATTTTAGCTTCTGCGCACTGCATTCTACCTTAAAGAAAATTTAACAGAAAAATTTACTGCGATCGGCTTAAATCAACGCTATCTTTATCTAAACGGATTGCTCAGAACACAGCAAATATTCAACCGTAAACAAGGTCGTAAACAGGGTGGAGAGAACGCTCTCTCAAGTCTAAAATCAAAAAACTAACAAAGAAAAACTAAAATCTCGATTCCCAAATTCCAGCGCATAAACCTAAAAAAATGTCTGATTCCGAACAGTCCCCCGCCAACGCACAGCCTTCCGATCCCAAAGCCACTATGGAAAATAGTCCCTTGACCGAGTTTGTTGTTCAGTTTTGGGGCGTGCGGGGCAGCATCGCCACCCCGGGCACCAAAACAATTCGCTACGGAGGGAACACCTCTTGCGTAGAGATGCGCTTGGGCAAAAAACGCCTGATTTTTGACGGCGGCACCGGTCTGCGGGTTCTCGGCCTCAACCTGTTGCGGCAAATGCCAGTGGAAGCCCATATGTTTTTCAGTCACACTCACTGGGATCACATTCAAGGCTTTCCGTTTTTTACTCCTGCTTTTATCCCGGGGAACTGCTTTCACATTTACGGTGCGATCGCCCCGAACGGCACTACAATCAAACAGCGTCTTGCCGATCAAATGCACCACCCCAATTTTCCCGTCCCCATCCAGGTGATGCAGTCTGACCTCAAATTCAACGATTTGACTCCGGGTGATATTCTCGAACTCGACGATGTGAAAATCGAAACCGCCTTGCTAAATCACCCGAATACCGCGATCGGATATCGAGTCACCTGGGAGGGACACACGGCCGTCTACTGCACCGATACAGAGCATTTTCCCGATCGCTTGGACGAGAATGTGGTACACCTAGCCCGCGACGCCGACGTGCTGATTTACGACGCCAACTACACCAACGAAGAATATTACAACTTGAAAACCCCGAGAGTAGGCTGGGGACACTCGACTTGGCAAGCAGGAGTAGAAATAGCCAAAGCTGCTGGAGTCAAAAAGATCGTAATGTTTCACCACGATCCCGCCCACGACGACAATTTTCTCGATGGTGTCGAAGCAGAAGTGCAAGCAGTTTTCGCCAATGGCTGCTTGGCCCGCGAAGGCATGAGCATACCAGTGATTTAGGAAAAAATTAATTCAGGATGATCAAACAGGCAAAACCCCGTCAGCGTCGCAGAGTAGGTTGGCGGGGGCTTTATTCAACTTTGCTAGTGTTAATAGTTGTCTGCTGTACCTGCGGATGGGTTGCAGCTCAGACTGCCTACTCTCGCACCCCCGCGCGACTTGCTCAGGTTTCTGCTGTTGATGATATCGGTACTGTCGATCGAATTCCTCAACGCTACCAACTCGGACAACAACTCTACCTCGAAAACTGCGCCACCTGTCACATCGGTTTACCACCGCAAGTCTTACCCACAGAAACATGGCGCCGATTGCTGCAAGATCCCCAACACTACGGACAAACGCTCAAGCTGCTCGTAGACCCACCGCGCCTGCTAGTCTGGAACTACCTACAAACTTTCTCCCGTCCCCAAGCCAAAGACGAAGAACTCGCCTACCGAGTCGCCAATTCTCGCTATTTCAAAGCTCTACATCCCAGAGTCAAAATGTCACAACCCGCAAATATCAGCAGTTGTGTAACTTGTCATCCCGGCGTGTCTCAATACAATTTCCGCAAGCTTACCGCTGAGTGGGAAAACTCCCTGTAGAAAATGCAGGAATTACCCACAAACTATTGAGTAGGGAGGTTATGCGAGCTGATTAAGTTGTGGGTGTATCGCGCGAAGGCGGATGAAGAGATTTTAGACCCACGGAAAGTCATTGTAATTATGTCATTCTGAGCGTAGTGAAGGACTCAGAATGACAGACATATAGATGCGTAGTTCCTGTACTCAACAAAACGGTTACGGATGCTTATTGACAAAATTATAAGCTTTCAAACCTCCATAGGTTAAAAGTGCCCCTACTGCCACAATTCCAGCAACTGGGAGAGTCACTGGAGCGCTCACAATAGTTGTTGCTGTCGTTGTCAAGCCCAACAAACCTGCGAGACCAGCAGCAGGCACTGTTGCAGTAGTGGCTATAGGTATGGTGGCAATTGTAATTGAACCAGCCAATGACGAACCACCAAGTGCAGTGATTCCAGCTATCAACTCGTCTTTCATCTCGATAATCCTTGTGATAATTGTATATTTCTTTCCATAAATTACCGCATATTTTGTATCCTGTCAATTTCGACTCAAAAAAAATTAGGACTTTCCCATATCGATGCTGCAAGCACCATTTTATCAGATTGATAATCTCAACTATCCCTAAGTTTAGGACACACTTCAAACGCCAACTGTGAACGATAAAAACAGACATCAAACTCCATGAAAAAGTTTAACTGGCCTAAAATAATGGGCGGATCGTTAGATTTAGCCCAAGCAAAAGCCAAACGAACAGGTAGAAAATCGCTAATTTGTGCCACAACAGCTAAACCCCTTGCTTCCACTGGCGCAAGATTACCTGCTAACGGAATTGAAAGTGTTTGCTCCTCCCAAACAGCTCCCAACGCTAAACCAACATGGTACGGTAAAACATTAAGACTCGATCCGGTATCCAACAAACCCCAAGCCTCCAAAATACACTCCCGATAGCTTAAAGTTATGGGAATACAAGGAAAAACATTAGTTTCTCCTGCTTGATTCCTTCGTTCGATAAAAGGAAACCGTTTAGAATTTCGCATCTTCTTTCGTTTCTTCTTCTAATAAGCTCATTAATTTACGAGCAGCATCACCATAATCATAAGGCGACAAAACACGATAAGCCGCGCTATTATCCAATGGTTTCAACATTTCTTCTTTCGCCAATTCAGCCATTAAAAACTGCATCATTTGAAACTTCTCAGCACAGGATAATTGCCGAAGTTGGTCTAACAATTCAGGATTTGACATAAAACAACCTTGAATTCATTTTTATATCTTACCACGATCTTGAGATTAGAACCACTCCAAAACATCTTGCTTCCAAATCTTTATCTGCGTTCATCAGCGTTCATCAGCCCCCATCTGCGGTTAAAATAAAAACCAAAACTAAACAGGCAAAAACAGTTCCGAAAAACTAATTTCAATCTCAGGAAAAGCCAGCATTCTAATAACAGCATTATCTGCAACAACTATCTCATATTATAGCAATTGCCAATTCAGTCAAAAAACACTGATTTGTCGGGCGTTGGTCGATCGCCCTTTTGGAAGCGCTCCCAAGACTGCTTTAACTGAGCAGGAGCCGGGTATTCCTTATCATAAACCACCAGCACATTCGTCAAATTCCGTCCCGCAGGCAATACAATTTTCCCTTGATGAGCCAAACCAACCGAAGCGCCACCATCCAAATTCATCGCTTCAAAACAGCCGATAGCCCGCATAACATTAGCTTCTGCTTCCAAAGACAAACTATCCAGAAAAGTAACCAAAAATAACTTATCTCTCGAAGCCGGAAAGCCGATCGCAGTTCTCGATCCCACACCCAAAACATGAGAATCTTTAAAACCTTCCGACAAAGGAGACAGCCAAACTTTACCTTCTTTGACCAATCTCGGCCCGCAAGTCAGAGAAAACCAATGTTGACTCCAATCCGGCTTACCTTGGGTTCTAGCTGTCACCATTTCCAGTTGGTTTCCGGCTTTAATTCCCAAAGTCGTCCCGTAATTTTCCCATCGGCTGTATTTCAGAAACTTACCCGCCGCCACCATATTTCCCAGCACAGATTTCTGATCGTCTTTGCCAAAAAAAGTCCCGTTAGCAACAACAGCAGCCCGGTAACGCGCCACCATATTTTCAAAAGGTTCGTCACCCCTAGTTACTTGAGAATTATTTGCTAAAGCTGCATCATTAGCTAATCCAATTGTGATATAAATTTCCGGGTCTGCGAGGTCAATAGTTGTGAGATAAAAACTTGCGCCAGCTACAGTTTTACTGCTGATTTCTACGGGTTTTCCTGCGTTGGCTGAACGTTTGATAATTGGAGATTGAGACTGCTGCACAGCCGGAGATTTTTTAAGAGATTTGACAATCGGATTACTCGGGAGAGGTTGATTGGTTTTTTCTGAGTTGACAATGGGATTGTTGGGGAGAAGTTGAGGAATTTGATTTGATTGTTTGTTAGATAAAAAAGCAAGTGATTTTTGCCACAATTGACCCGCCAGAGTCAAGAAATTATCTCGATTTTGGACAACAGAAAAATAGTCAGCCAAAACCCGCGCCAAAGCTAGACCCATTAAAAACAAAAAAGTGCGACGCAGCATTGGCTGACAGCCTTGAGCCTGTTTGGGTTTAGACATAAAAAAATCTCAGCTATGATTATTGTATGGCAAACTGTTTTCGATAGGTGTGACTACAAAGGGCGATCGGACTAATTCACAAAATCCCCATAGTAGAGTGTGCAATACCAGCCCGCTGGCTGAGTACGATCCTCTTCTAGGGCTGCGCTAACGACCTATTTACGTCATCCTACCCGTGGGCGATCGCTAATAACCAGATTTATTGCCGCTCGCGGTTAAAAAAAAGCCGATCGAGCGATCGTCCCGTAGTAAAAAA
Source organism: filamentous cyanobacterium Phorm 6 (assembly GCA_003003725.1). Classification (GTDB taxonomy): domain Bacteria; phylum Cyanobacteriota; class Cyanobacteriia; order Cyanobacteriales; family Microcoleaceae; genus Microcoleus. The sequence continues at coordinate 31,228 of PVWI01000029.1, forward strand.
AATCAACAATCAAAAATAAGTTTATCTCTTCCCAATTCCCAATTCCTAATTCCAAATTCGCAATTACCCAAAAATGAACTTTCAACGAGTATTTGGTACATTACCCAAAACCCAAGCCAGCGCACCCGGAAGAGTAAACCTGCTGGGCGAGCACACAGACTACAACGAAGGATTTGTACTCCCGACTGCAATTCCCCAGCGCACGACAGTACAAATCGGCCCTAGCAGCGACGATCGACACCATTTTTATTCAGCAGAATATGACGAGCTCATAAATTTTTCAGACGACGATACCATACCGCAAACATTCGTCACCTATATCTGTGGCTGCCTCAGACTTGTAGAAAAAGAAGGATACAAAATACCGCCAATAAACCTCTACATTACCTCAAATGTGCCGATCGGAGCCGGTTTGTCCAGCAGCGCTGCTTTAGAAATAGCTACCCTCAGAGGAATCCGCGCCCTGCTGCAAATCCCCGTAGACGACTTGCGGCTAGCTCAAATAGGACAGCAAGTCGAAATCCGGTATGCCGGCTTGAACTGCGGCATTATGGATCAAATGGCGTCGAGTTTAGCAGACACCAACACCATGCTATTTATCGACACCCGCAGTCTCGAATACCGCCCAGTACCCTTTCCCGCAGGTACAGAAATTTTAGTAATTGACAGCGGCGAAAGCCACAACCTAGCAGCAGGAAGCGGCTACAACAAGCGACGCGCCGAGTGCAAGGAATCCGCACGGATATTAGGAGTTAAAGCTCTCAGGGATATCGCCGATCCCAAAGCAGTCGCAATATTGCCAGAACCTCTCAGGAGGCGATCGCGCCACGTAGTTACCGAAAACAACCGCGTGCTCGAAGCCGTAAAATCACCCGCCAAGCGTTTCGGCGAGCTAATGAATGCTTCCCACGCCAGCCAGCGCGACGACTACGAAGTTTCGACACCAGCAGTAGACGCCCTGGCGGCCATCTTGCAGTCAATCCCCGGAGTCTTCGGCGCAAGGCTGACGGGCGGAGGTTTTGGCGGTGCTTGCGTAGCGCTGGTTGAGACTGGGAAAGCCCATGTTATCGCATCAGAGGCGATCGATCGCTACCAGCGCGCGGGTTATACCGGCCGCATTTTGGTTCCCGAAGTTAAACTTAATTCTTAATTTCTGAACTATCTCCCGACAAAGAAGGCCAGCGCACAGTCACGATCACCGAATCCTCCAAAGCAGACCAATAATGAGGTACTCCCGGCCGCCACAAAGCGTAATCTCCCTCCTGAGAAAGCAAGATTTCTAGCGCCGGAAATTGCAGGCGGAACCGCCCTTTTACCAGGATAGAAAGCGTAGTTGCGGCCGCATTTACCGCCCACTGAGTCCTACAATCTCCGGCGGGATGAACGCCCCATTTTACCTCTAACACAGAAGTCGATCGCGCGTCGTCGCCCGGAGTGATAAAGTGACCGGCAAACCACCCGCCACGACTTGCACCTTCAGCGCCCGCATTTCCAAAAACTACTTGAGATGACATCAGTTAACAATCTAAAAAACTAATATTTTAGTAACACAAATTCAACGGTTTGATCGTTCGGACTTTAGTCCTAATTAATTTTCATCCCCAGAGAGAGGACTGAATTCCCCACTACCAACTTGATGATTATTAGATGAGCGGACACACTCTAATATGGTTTGATGATTCGGACTTTAGTCCTAATTAATTCCAATTATCAGAGAGAGGATTGAAGTCCCGGGTGCATCTGGGTTTGGCAAATATATCTGTAGGGGCGAAGCATGACCGCAGTAAATATGAGATTATAACTAATAACTTATATGCGGTCATGCTTCGCCCTCTTCAAAAGTGAGATGCACCCGAATTCCCCACTACCAACTTGATGATTATTAGATGAGCGGACACGCTCTCATATCGTTATATTTCGATATTTAAAGGTTGTATCTAATATCAGTTTCGGTTGCACTCCTGATAATAGACCTGTTGCAAAAATAGCTAGTACAGGCAAGATGCCCATCCCACAAAAAGTTCTTTTCTTGTGGAATGGGCATCTTGCCCGTTTCAAAATTTGATTAAAAGGACTTTTGCAAGAGGTCTAATATAGAGGAGACTGCACGTGCTTTTTCCCTACAATCAATCTGGCGTAGGGACACGGCACGTGCAGTCTCCTAATTTCAGCTACTAATAATTCCGAGGCTACCGGATTTGATATAACTTATCCATCTGACAAGTCGATCAAACTCTCTTGAAACGGTTGTATACCTGCAATAAATCGGCTAATTGCTCTTAAATATACTTGTCCACGCCGAGCGTCAAAATCATCAGTGTTCCCAGCAAATGACCGGCGCTCATTGATGCAAGAAATGCTGGTACGCTAACATTGTTAAACAGAGATGGGAATGGCAAAGGCATTTTCGGGCCGACGTGGGGATACCAAATTACGCGGCTCAGAACTAGCAATGCTAAGATATTGCAAACAAACATCACTATCGGTTTTTGCCAATTTCCTGATGCTGTGTCAGCCAGAGCCGATTCTACTACTGCCAGTAAATTTGAGTTAATCATCGTTGATGCTCCTATTTTTCATAAACTATCAGAGATGCTTGATGAGATTTCTTGCCAAAAATATAGCAGGGGCGAGCTTTTTTGCGAATAAATATCTGTTTTGCTCTCAATATTCACCGCGCCTGCGCCCCCACCCGAAATCAACGAATTACAGCAAAAAATCTTTTAATGCCATTCAAAAGTAACTAAAGGTACAAAGTTACAGAACCATAGTCTCTGCCATTTGTCACTTTTAGCCTGTCTGACATTTGCGGCATTTCCTCATGCTGCCAGACGGGAAAGACTGCTCGTCATTACTTAACAATGTAGGTAGGCAGAAAGTGAAGTATGTCGCGCAGAACGCTAAATCCAGCAGCGTCCCAGAGCAAATAAGCTAAGAAGCCGATCATCGCTAAGCGACCGTTCCAAAGTTCTGCTTGCGGGTTGAATCCAAACAGAAAGGCATTCCGATCTTTGCCGTTGTAGGCATTAGCGGTAGGAGGTAGGTTAGTAGGGCGAGTTTCCATGTTTTTACATTCCTTAACAATGTTTCGCTTATCATCGTAGCGACCTAATTTGTACTTTGCTATCTGCCTGTAGGCTCAAGATACACCCAAGTCTAAAGGAGGATTTTGAAACCACAAATAATGTGTTAAGTTTTGTTGAGCGAGTTTTCTGAAGCGCTCGCCTGTATCTCTAGATACTGAATACAACCGCAAGTTGAGATGGCTGCTGTGAAATCCCAAATCTTCCCCTAGCGACAAACAACGGTGCTGATGACTCGACAATACTGAATCCGGGAGCTCCTAGAGAGAAGAATATTTATTGACATACTCCCCTGCCTGAAGGCGAGGGGATTCTGAATTCAAGCAGCGATTGCAGGCAAAGCCCGTCTTACATCA
>PVWI01000197.1 GCA_003003725.1 filamentous cyanobacterium Phorm 6
GGCTGATTGAGGTAGAATCTAGCGCGAGTTTAGTGAAGCCGGAGATTTTGGTAAAACCCGATCCAATTCGGGCGGCGGATCAGGGTGTATCGGTGCAGCAAATTGCTCGCACTGCATCTCTGGCAACAATTGGAGATGTTGATTCAAATCTGGCTAAATTTGATTTAGCTGACCGACAAATTCCGATTCATGTAATGTTAGCGTCGCAGTTTCGCAGCGATATCGAAACAATTAAGAACCTGCAAATACCGGGTAAAAATAATACTTTGGTGCCGTTGCGGGCGGTGGCGGATATTGCTTTGGGTAGCGGGCCTTCTCAGATCGATCGCTACGACAGAGCCCGTCAAGTATCTGTAGAGGGCAATTTGTTGCAGGGTACGACTTTAGGAGAAGCTTCGGCGGCGGTGAAGAAACTGCCTGCAATGAATCCTTTACCTCCCGGTGTGGAACAAGAATCTTCGGGTGATGCCAAGGTGATGCAGGATATTTTCAGCGGTTTTGCGGGGGCTCTGGGAACGGCAGTATTGTTTATTTACGGTGTGTTGGTGTTGCTGTTTGCAAATTTCCTGCATCCGATCACAATTATGGCGGCCTTACCTTTGTCTCTCGGTGGCGCGCTGCTGGGACTTTTGGTGGGACAAAAATCCCTCGGTTTGTACGCTTTGATTGGGGTAGTGTTGCTGATGGGAATTGTGACGAAGAATTCGATTTTGTTAGTGGATTACGCGATTATGAATCAGAAGGAAGGCGAACCGACGTATGAGGCGACGCTGGATTCTGGAATAGCGCGGTTGCGGCCGATTTTGATGACAACTATTGCAATGATTGCTGGGATGGTACCGATTGCGCTGGGAATTGGCGCTGGTTCTCAGGTTCGCAGCCCGATGGCGATGGCGGTAATTGGGGGTTTGATGACTTCCACGCTGTTGACTTTGGTGGTGATTCCGGTGGTGTTTACTTATATGGATGGTGTGCAAATCTGGATTTTTAATTTGGTGCGGGGGAAGAAAAGATCGAATTCTTCTGTGGTGCGATCGAAATAAGCAGACGGCAAAGTCGTTTCCGTACCAATATCCTGTATTCCGGGTAGGGAAACGGCACTGCCGTGTCCGACTGCGGTGCGGCCCCAAATCAGGAGACGGCAATGCCGTATCCCTACAGATATCCTCCGGGTAGGGAAACGGCACTGCCGTGTCCGACTGCTTCCGGGTAGGGAAACGGCACTGCCGTGTCCGACTGCGGTGTTGCTGCAAATCAGGAGACGGCAATGCCGTGTCCCTACAAATACCCTTCCGGGTAGGGAAACGGGACTGCCGTGTCCTCTTGCGGTGTGGCTGCAAATCAGGAGATGGTGGCTAAATTCTTTTAATCGATCGGTGCGTACATACAAATTTGGGCGATCGTTCAAATATGCAGATAGAAACAATAACATCTTTTGTCGCAAATAAAACAAAATCTGTCGCACAAAAAAACTTTGAAAATTCGCATAATTTTTGAGGAAAAGCCCTGATAGATAAATAGGGCCAGGTGCCGATGTCAAAATCGCCCTCGCCTGTTATTCGTAAGCAGGAACAAAAATGGCAACACTTCTCGGTACAGCGACAAATGACAATCTCATCGGCGGGTCAGGCGATGACAGCATTTCAGGGCTGGGCGGCAATGACTTCCTTCGTAGTTCTGCTGGCACTAATAGCACATTAGATGGCGGTGCTGGCAATGACACCTTAGATGGTTTTAGCGGCAACAGCCTCCTCCAAGGGGGAGATGGCAACGACTATATCATAGCCTACGGCGACAATAGCACATTAGATGGCGGTGCTGGCGATGATACGCTCAGTTTCAGTGGTGCTTCTCCGAATATTAATGGCAACGTGCTGCGAGGGGGAGATGGCAACGATCGCGCTATGTGGTGACCGCAAGGGCGAATCAGATTCAGGACACCGGAGGCACAGATCAGGTCTTCGTTTCAGGTAATCCGGCTCTGGGCACAGATGTTTCTCTATCCTTGTCGCCTGGAAAGATAGGATTGACGCGACAAGGTACTAGCCTGCTGATTGATGTCAACGGAGACGGGATAGCCAAGCCTGCCGAAGAGTTGGTGATTTTAGACTTTTTCGGTACTCCGCCGACTGTTGCGGGTACAGGCTTCATAGAAACCATCAACAACCTTTCCGGTAATCTGATCCTCGCTGCTAATCTCACTGACGCTACGATCGCAGGCGGGATAAATTTAATCACAGGAACTTCGGGCCCTGATAACCTCATCGGTACTGTCGGCAATGACAACATCAGTGGCCTCAACGGTAATGACACCATCTTTGGCGATGCAGGAAATGACACCTTGCTAGGCGGTGAAGGAAACGACAACCTCAGTGGAGGTGGGGGAAATGATTCCCTGATTGGCGACAGTGGCACTGACACCCTCGATGGCGGCTTAGGCAATGATTATCTGACTGCAATGGGCAATCTCGCTGGTGGCGATGGAGATGACACACTTTTTGGAAGTTCCTCTTCAACATTGGATGGCGGTGCGGGCAATGACTATCTCAGCGCTAGCGGTAATAGCATTGTAGAAGGCGGTGTTGGCGATGATACGCTCTCTGCCGGATTTGGCAGTGGAAATACGCTGCGAGGCGGTGCAGGTAACGATCGCTATCTCCTGCAAGATTCTGGGCAGCGTCAACTTCAAATTCAAGATACAGGTGGTATCGATCGCTTAGACTTTGTTGGTTTTGAGGGATTTGTTAGCACCAGCCCTAGCTTGTCGCTGTCGCTGTCATCGGGAAATACAGGCTTGGCCCGACAAGGCACTAGCTTGCTGATTGACACGAACAAAGACGGAATCGCAAGGCCAGCCGATGACGTGGTGATTTTAGACTTTTTCGGTGCATCGCCGACTGTTGCAGGTGCTGGTTTCATCGAAACTGTGGCCAACCTCGCTGGTACGGCGATTCTCACAGCCAATTTACCAGAGACACCAACGTCTGCGGTAACAACTCCAACACCCGTCACAACTCCAACGCCCGTAACAACACCCACACCCGTCACAACTCCAACACCCGTAACAACTCCAACACCGCTATTTGTGGGGAGTCCGCAACCGCAACCGTTCGTGGTGACGGCTGCAACACCAGTCACAACTCCCACACCCATAACCACACCAACACCTCCACCGTTTAAACCCGCGGCAGCTCTCAACCTGACACAGCCGATCGCACCCGTACTGACAAACCGCCCCACACCGACAACCAGCTCGCTGCCGCAGATTCTCGGCACCAACGGCGACGACTTTATCGCTGGCAGCGAAGCCAACAATATCTTGTATGGCAACGCTGGAAATGACACCGTGGGAGGCAATGGCGGCGACGACATCGTATTTGGCGGCAAAGGCGATGACGGCTTATTCGGCGATGTCGGCAACGACCTCTTGTTTGGCAACCTCGGCAACGACACCCTTGTCGGCGGCGACGGTGCAGATACCGCATTGGGCGGCAAATCTGACGATTTGATATTTGGCGGCGCTGGTAACGATGTCCTCGGCGGCGAACTCGGCAACAATACTTTACTCGGCGGCGAGGGTAGCGATACTCTGTACGGCGGTGAAAATAATGATGTTTTGTTTGGCGGTAGTGGTAGCGATTTCCTCTATGCCAAAGAAGGTAACGACATCCTGAGTGGCGTTGACGGCACTGCTGCTAACCCAGGGCGTGGCGAAATCGATACGCTGATTGGCGCTGAAGGCAACGATACTTTCTTGCTGGGAGATGCCACTAAGTTCTATTACAACGATGGTGTCGATACCGGCACTGGTGGAGGCGATTACGCTTTGATTGTCGGCTACAACCCCAGTAACGATATTATCCAACTTCAAGGCGCTCCCAGCACCTACAGGATCGGCGCTTCTCCGGCTGGATTGCCCGAGGGTGCTGCTATTTTCAAGAAGACTGGGGGTGCTGACGAGTTGATCGCGATCGTCCAACCTGTTTCTGGCTTTGGCCTTGACAGCAGTTCTTTGCGCTTTGTTTAACGGTTGAGGGCGATCGATCGGGCGATCGATTGTCCAATAGCCCCGGCGGTTGAAACCGCGTTTATACAATGTCCGCCTGCGCGGACTGAAGAGTAGAAGTATAAGTCCTGCCTTTGGTGCAGGACTTTCTTTTGGATCGAGGGGCGATCGACCACCAAAACTTAATTCTCAAAATAGTTGACTCAGAATCGCAAAATAGTTGTATAATGTTTCTCTAGTCATTTTTGACCGCAATAACTCAAAAGTAAAAGCAGGTACAATAGACTAAGCGCGGGCGTAATTCAGTGGTAGAATGTCAGCTTCCCATGCTGGACGTCGTGGGTTCGAGCCCCACCGCCCGCTTTAACTGAATTTTCATAGTTCTATGAAAATTAATTAGTGCTATCAATTCGATCTATGGCTAAATTCTTAACCGCTGCATTATATAAGTTCGTTGAACTATCGGATTTTGCCGACATCAAAGCACCGCTACTCGATTGTTGCAATCACAACAATGTCAAAGGCACTATCTTGCTGGCAGCCGAAGGCATCAATGGGACGATCGCCGGTTCGTCAGAAGGCGTGCACGCAGTCCTCGCATTCTTGCGCTGTGACGCGCGTTTTGCTGATTTGGTTCACAAAGAATCTTTTTCCGAAAAAGCACCGTTTTACCGCCTGAAAGTACGCTTGAGGCGCGAAATCGTCACGATGGGAATACCGGATATTAATCCATCCCTCATGGCTGGCAAATATGTCAAACCCGATGAGTGGAATAAGCTGCTTGATGATCCTGATGTTGTTGTGGTTGATGTGCGTAACAACTTCGAGGTATCTATGGGTACTTTTGCAGGCGCTATTAATCCCAAAACAAAAAGCTTTTCGGATTTGCCTGAATGGGCGCTGCAAGAAGCTACTTTACGCGATAAACCTAAAGTGGCAATGTTTTGCACGGGCGGCATTCGCTGCGAGAAATCTACGGCTTTTTTGCGCTCTCAAGGTTTTGATGAAGTCTATCACCTTGAAGGCGGGATTTTAAAATATTTGGAAACGGTGCCTGCATCAGAAAGTCGTTGGGAAGGTGAATGTTTTGTGTTTGATGAACGGGTTTCTGTTGTTCATGAGTTAAAGTTGGGTAACTATCAACTTTGTCGCGCTTGTCGTGAGCCGATTAGTGAGGAAGATCAGGCTTCTGAATTATTTGTACTTGGTGTAAGTTGTCCTCATTGTCATGACTCGAAAACTGAAACTAAAAAACAAGGCTTTTCTGAGCGGCAACGTCAGATTGAGCTTGCTAAAGGCCGCAATCAAACACATATTGGCGCACGCTATGATGTTAAGGAAAAAGTTGATAATGGGATATAGATTTTCTAGCGAAAGATGAGGTAATATCCGGGATAGGGCATAGGGCATGGGGCATAGGGCATAGGGCATACCTCACAACGCTTGAGAACCGCTATAGATTAATTAGTATTAACACTAAGCTGAAAGAAACCGGGTTTCTCTGAAAACTCTGGTTGGGTGGCGTAAAATCTCGAAAGAAACCCGGTTTCTGACTCAATTAGTATTAGCGCGTTTATGAAAGAAACCGGGTTTCTCTGAAAACTCTGGTTGGGCGGTAAAATATAGCAAGAAACCCGATTTATGACTCTAAAGCCTTCATTCTTCCTGAAGACTAATGACTAATGACTAATGACTACTGACTACTGACTACTGACTACTGACTACTGACTAATGACTAATGACTAATGACTACTGACTACCCAATTTTGTATTCTTTCCGCCGCTGTCCCTATGCTATGCGCGCGCGCTTGGCGCTGATGGTTAGCAATCGGGTGTGCGAGTTGCGGGAAGTTGTTTTGCGAGACAAGCCACAAGAAATGTTAGATGTATCGCCCAAAGGTACCGTACCGATATTGATTGATGTTGACGGGCGGGTACTGGATGAAAGTATTGATATCATGTTGTGGGCATTAGAACAACACGATCCTGAAAAATGGTTGATTCCAGAACAAGGTACTGTTGCAGAAATGCTAGCACTAATTGCTGAATTTGATAGTGGGTTTAAATATCATCTTGACCGTTATAAATACCCCGAACGTTATGCTGATGTTGAGGCTAGAGTACATCGAGATGAAGCTGCTGTATATCTGGAAAAACTCAATGTAAAATTAAACGCGACTAAATATTTGTATGGTAATAATGTAGCATTGCCCGATCGCGCGATCGCACCTTTTGTGCGTCAATTCGCTCATACCGATAAAAATTGGTTCAACCAACAACCTTGGTATCAGCTAGAAGCTTGGTTGGCCGCCTTTACAGACTCGGAAATCTACGCTAGTATTATGCACAAATACCCGAAATGGGAATCTGGCAATGCAGGCGTTGTTTTTGGGCGATCGTTTACCGCCATCAAGGTTTGTAGTGAGGACTTTAGTCCGCATCCCAGAGAGGACTTTAGTCCTTACTACGAACCTGAACTAATGTTATTTTTGTCGCTCAGGCGTTAGTGTATTCTAGTGAGTATTTTCAGGCTAAAATTATGATTGATGTTGGTTCGTTAGTCCGATCGCCCAAAAACGATTTGGGAATCGGAAAAGTTGTCGAATTATCCCGCACCGAAGCCCTAATTGAATATTTTTGCTCAGTAAAAAACCGCCTTAGCAAAACAGTACCCCTAAGTTTGCTCCAAGAAGCCAGACTTCAGCGCCAAACCCGCTGCTACCTCTGGAGCACAAGTCAGGAAAGGTGGATAATTGGTCGAGTTTATGACTGGGATGAAGATAAGTTAGAGTACGAAATTGACCTCCCCGACAGCCAAAGTTTGCAAGCTATCGAAGCTGAGCTTTATGTTCGCTGCAATATCCCGATCGCCGATCCGATCGATATCTTAGCAGTCAAAGGTCAAGAAACACCCTATTTTCACGATCGCCGCTTGGCTTTTGTGCAATCTGCGATCGAACAGCGCGCCGTCAGCCGCGGCATGACGGGGTTAATCTCTGCGAACATAGACCTCTACCCGCACCAAGTTGAAGTCGTCCGGCGCGTCCTAGAAGACCCGATCGTGCGCTATTTATTGGCAGACGAAGCAGGACTCGGGAAAACAGTAGAAGCCGGCACAATTCTCCGTCAATTTCTACTAGATGAACCTAACGGACGCGCTATGGTGCTTGTTCCCAAATACCTGCTCGAACAGTGGCGACAAGAGTTAGAAAATAAGTTCTATTTGTCTCATTTTGCCGATCGAGTCCAGCTTGTTGCTATTAATGAAGTCAACAATCAAGTTAGTCGCAATGCTAACCTAGATTTTCTGATTGTTGATGAAGCGCACGATCTGGCGGCTATGGCAAATTCGGGCGATCGCGCTCAAAAGCAATCCTTTGAACTCTGCCAGAAACTCGCTCAAAAAAGCAAAAATTTATTGTTATTATCTGCAACGCCTGCGATCGGGCGCGAGCAAGATTTTCTAACAATGCTGCACTTGCTAGACCCGACAACTTACCGTCTTGATGACCTGGAAAGTTTCAAAGAACGGGTACAAAACCGTCAGGAAATCGGTCGCGCCTTGCTGGATTTCCGAGAAGACGCCAAGCCTGCTGTTTTGCAAACAAAACTCGCTCAACTCCGCAATCTTTTTGCAAAAGACGATTATTTAATCGGCTTAGCAACTGAGTTAGAAAGTTGTTTGAAAACTGAACAAGCCACAGAACAATCTCGCCTTGTCAAAACTATTCGTACTCACGTTAAAGATACCTACCGCCTCCACCGCCGTATTCTTCGTAACCGCCGGGATGCAGTTGAAGATGTGATTTTTGACCGAGATGCTGTTCCCAAAAATGAGTACGATTTGAATGATGAACAATGGTCGAAAATTCAAACTATACTCGATAAATGGCGCACTGTCGCTCCCAAGTCGAGCGAATATCAGAGAATTTTTCTGCTGTTTTTCCGCGCTTCTGGTACTTGGCTGAATGTTTTAGAACAGGTTGTCAAAGCTCGTTTGCAAAAAAAATCGACTCCCGAACTCGATCGCGAATTCGGACAAAAGGACACGGCGATTTTGACCAAAACTGCGCTGTTTCCCGAAGAAAGAGAAATCCTGGAAACCTTTCTCAATACTGTCGAAAAGCCCGAGGAAGGACTAGATCGACTCTCGTTGTTACGAATCGCCATTCTCCGATTTCTCGCAGTTTCTTTGAAGGTTCCGCGCGAGTATCATAGCAATCCTCGCGATTTGCTGTCGAGAATTCAACAGCAAATTAAACGGCCGATTCCGGGCGAACGTTTCCCGAAAATTGTCATCTTTACCAGTTTTACGGCAACTTGTCAAGAGATTGCGGACAATTTAGCTAAAATCTTTGGTAAAAAGGCGATCGCCAGCCACGAAACAGGCAAATCTGCTGATGATGTTGAGGCTAGTCTCCATCGGTTTAAAACTGAGCCGCATTGTTTTATCTTAGTGTGCGATCGATCAGCCGAAGCAGGCGTAAATCTGCAACTGACAGATTGGTTAATTCACTTCGATTTACCGTGGTTTCCCAACCAGTTAGAACAAAGACTCGGCAGAGTCGATCGCATTGGTAGCAAAATGGGACTACAATTTTGTTTATTTGCAGGCCCAGATTTGCCTGAGAGTCCCCACGAAGCTTGGTATCAAGTCTTAAAAAACGGGTTTGATATCTTCAACAAATCTATTTCCAGCCTTCAGTTTTATGCTGATAAAAAACTGCTCAAACTTGAAGAAAAGTTGTTTACTGAAGGAGCAAAAGGCTTATCCAGCGAAATTGCCGCAATCAAAACTGAGATTGAAGAAGAGAAAATAAAAATTGATGAACAATACGTTCTAGATGAAATTGATGTTCTTGATGACACCGCATCTCAGTATTTTGAATCTCTCGATAACTGCGATGCTAAGCATAAAGAAATGCAGCGGGCGGCAGAAGGTTGGTTGTGTCAAGCTCTCCACTTCAAACAAGTCGAACATCCGAGTATATCGGGGTTGATGCGCTATCAACCTACTCAAAAAACCTTAATTCCATCGAACGATTTGAGAACCAGATTAGTGCCTTATTGCCAGCAGTACGGTAGTTATAATCGTCGCATTGCTCATCAGAATACCGATGTCGCTCTTTACCGAATTGGAGAGGGATTGATCGATGCACTTGGTTCTTATATTCGCTGGGACGATCGCGGACAAGCTTTTGCCATGTGGCGATACGATGAAAGCTGGGATGCTACGGAAGGGATGGAATGGTTCGGCTTCCAATTTAATTATTCCATCCAGACTGATGTGCAGCCTGCCCAGCAAGTTTTGCAAGCGCAAAATATCGAAAATTACAACTTGAAAGCTTTGCAGCGACGCGCTGATGCTCTGTTTTTGCCGACTTTTAAAACTGTGTTTGTAGATGCTCGTAATGAGTCGATGTTGTTGGTGGAAGATGCGGAAGTTCTGGCAATTTTGCAGCGCGGTTATAAGGGGAAAGGCGGGCCGAATCGGGATTATAATTTGTCCAAAAATCGCACTGTAATTCTTGATAATTTTGTCGATCCGCTAGAATGGGATGATTTTTGCCAACGGGGACGGGTGACTTCGGAGGAGTTGCTGCGCGGGCGAGGGGATTTTGTTGAAATGTGCGAAAAATCGGCTCTGAGTGCTGCAATTCAACTGGAAAACCGGGTGAATCAATTGCAGTTGCGCTTGAATCGGCTGTCTCAATCTGAGCAGCTTTTAGAGTCGGTTTTGGCTGATGAAATGAGCATCGAAAGTTTGTTAAGTCAAGCTGTTTTAGCGGGGATTCGTCGCCCACAGATGACTCTGGAATCTGTAGGATTTATGGTGATTTCTGGACGCCCTCCTTTAACAGTTGACAGTTGACAGTTGACAGTTGACAGTTGAGTGCGAAGTTTTTAGGCAGGGGATTTGAGCAACTGCCTAAAAACAATCCACCTAAAGGTGGGGGCTTAAATCCCAACCCTGTCAAGGTGTTTGCCCAGCTTGCTTTTTAGTGCCGAAAATGCTTGAAACTTGGTAATTTGTAGGGTGGGCGGTAAGCACCGGTTGACTTTGAGGCGTTGCTGATTTGGAGTATGATTTGCCTCGGAAATTTAGAGTAGGGGCAATTCATGAATTGCCCCTACTCTAAATTTCCGGGATTGCCTTCGCTAGGTGAATCATACCTAAATTCAGCACCGGTTGACTTGATACCCATCGAAATGCGTACTGGTTGACTTTTTCAATGCTTTTTGACCTGTGAATTTCAAAGGTGGTACAAGCCCCCGGATTTATCCGTGGAATCAATCCAAAATCTCAAATCTAAAATCCTCAAGCCCCCGCATTTATCCGTGGGGTCAATCTAAAATCTAAAATCTAAAATCATGCGATCGCGCGGATGGATGTTTGGGCGATCGTCAAAAACACCAGCTAACTTAGAAAATTATTTACAAACACTCGAAAGCAATGATCTTAACCTCAGACACAGGCGCTCTCGATCACAGCGACTGTGAACCAATTTATGACCCAGCTTCGATTCAACCTCACGGCATCCTGTTGGTGCTGGAATCTCCGGTGTTGAAAATTTTGCAAGTTAGCAACAATACTTTTGAGGCGATCGGCATTTATCCCAAAGAACTTTTGGGCAATTTTTTACAGGAATTTGTAGAGATTGAGGAAATTGAGGCTATTGAAAAAGCTTTATTTGAAAACTGCCATCAATCTAACGGTATCAGATTATCATTCAAAAGTCAAAACTGCAAGTCTTTTTTTCAGGGGACGCTGCATCAATCTAGTTCAGCATTAATTGTTGAACTAGAGCCGGTTGTTTCCCCAAAAGCTAGCGATTGTTTCAATTCTTATCATTTAGCCCAACAGTCGATCGACAAAATCCACAAAACACCAAATCTGCGAGTGCTGTGTCAAACAGCAGTTGAAGAAGTGCGGAAGATGATTGGGTTCGATCGCGCGATGGTATATCAATTTGATGCCACCGGTGCGGGGACAGTAGTCGCCGAAGACAAAATAGAAAGTTTAGCTCCTTTATTGGGAATGCACTATCCCGCTACCGATATTCCCCCCCAGGCAAGAAACCAGTTCAGCATGAATTTAATTCGGTTTATTCCCGATATTAACTGTCAGCCTGTAGAACTAATTCCTGACTGCAATCCGCTGACCGGTCGCCCCCTGGATCTGGGCAGCTCTTTGTTCAGAACAGTTTCCCCTTGCCACGCTCAATATCTCAAAAATATGAACGTTGGCGCTAGCATGACCGTGACATTAATCAAAGATGGAAAACTCTGGGGATTGATCGTCTGTCACCACCCAATACCAAAGTATATCAGCTACGAAACGAGAACGGCTTGCGAACTGGTAGCAAAGTTTGTGAATCTAGAACTTAGCTACAAACAAGATAGCGAAGACCGGGACTATGCAATTTATCTTAAAGAAATTTGCCATAAATTTATCACGGAAATTTCTCAATCAAACTGCTTTGTAGAAGGTTTACTTAAATCCCGAGATGAATTGCTGGCCTTAGTGGGCGCTACCGGTGGAGTTGTCTGTGCCAATGAAATTTTAACAACGATCGGCAAAACCCCGGAATTAGCAGAAATAAAAAAATTACTTGCGTGGATAAAAACTCAAATAAATAATGATGTTTTTCATACAGATTGTCTCTCAAAACTGTATCCGCCATCCGAGAAGTATAAAGAAGTTGCTAGCGGTTTGCTGGTGCTTGCCATGTCCGAGATGCAAAATTATTACATTTTGTGGTTCCGTCCCGAAGCAATTAAAACTGTCAACTGGGCTGGTCAACCAGACTGGCAGATTGAATTAAAACCGGATAGCAGCCCGCTGATGTCTCCTCGCACTTCCTTT
>PVWI01000198.1 GCA_003003725.1 filamentous cyanobacterium Phorm 6
GCTTCGGATGCCGCATAATTGTTGAAAGAGATCAGAATATTTCCCGCCCTTTCTATGTCAAATACAGAACCGATCAGTAAGTGCAGTTTGCATCCCATGCTGTGCCCCATACCGTAGACTGGGAGATACGAAGCTTTGAGGGATTTAGTGGCGCGCAGGCGATCGAGGGCATTTTCAAATTTGTTTAGGACATCGCGGGCGATCGCGATGTGATCCAAAGTATTGACAAACGGCGTTGCTATTACAACATATCCTTGATTCCCCAAAGCTTCTAACAGCCAGCGATAGGTGAGTTGCGGTGCTGTCGCCACAAATGCACCGCCGAGAAAATGTACGATCGCGATCGGTCTAGAAGGAATTAAAACCCAGTTACCAGAAATTTCTTGCCAGTCCATAAATTTCATCAAGTTTAAAGTAAAAAGGCGATCGTTCTTTGGAGTTAGTAAAGTACAAAGCAGAATTTATTCTAAATTTTTGCTTTTACTTTCCGCCAAAAGGGTTTTTTACCCATTTTTGCTTGAAAAAACTTTGCTTTTTACTCATACACTACCTAGTGTAACTGTTTTATATCGTTTCCGGTTGCATCGGAATTATTAACAGCCAAAATGAGGAGACGGCAGTGCCGTTTCCCTATAATGTTATTTTGGGTAGGGAAACGGCACTGCCGTCTCCTCTATATTCCGGTGTAACCGGAATTGATATTACTCGCCAATAGCACGGCGGGTACACGCTGCTATTGCCAGAGTTTATGATGGTTGAAAATGGCAGCAGAGTAATATCAATCCCGGTTGCGTGGGGATTAATATTACCCCAAATCAGGAGACGGCTTGGCTTTTGTCCCTACCATTGATCTGGCGTAGGGACAAAGACCAAGCCGTCTCCTCTATATCATTCTGGCGCAGCCGGAATTGATATGATTTGGTAAAAAATGAGGTCTCTGGGCTCCCATGCGTAAGTCATAATACAAATACAAGAGCCCTGATTATATCCACCGATTTTAGACGATCGCTGGGGATTTAATTCTGCCTTTCACTGACTAAACTGTTGATGAGCCTTCATCCATTTCCACTTGTTCAGAGTAGCTTTGGGGTTGAGAACTGTGGTAGCGATACCGTAAAGAAGAGTCGGCAAAACCTCCCGATTTAACAAACTTTGTCCCACCTTTCTCATGTAGTGCAGCGCTAAAAGTTCTCGAAATTTGTTCAGCCTTTTCAAAAGTGACAAATTCTTAAAGCATACCTCTTCGTACTCATTCAGCGATAACTCTGTTTCTCCCCGCAATCGCCGCAGTTGGTTTTCCTTGACACAATCAGCAGCTATGCGCTTTTTCAGCCAGTGCTTATCTGTCAGAGAGTTCCCTCTAATTCGATAATTTCCCAAAGGTTCTGTCGTCGCTAGCAAGCCATACTTTTGGGCGATTTTGGTAAATAACTCTGTATCTTCTCCTACCTGCCAATCTTCTGCAAAACCGCCTTCTTTGAGTAGAATAGAGCGATCGACTACAACAGAAGACGGAAAAACCCAAGGACTTTCGCCTGTCTCTTTAATTTCCTGCATTTGGGCTTTAGTTGTAGGATAAGTTGGCACATAACTCAACTTGTTGCCCCGCTTGTCTAAATACCGCAAAGCATGAGCCACAGCTTTGACTTCGGGATTGTCTTGGAGCATCTTCAAACAAACTTCTAGCTTGTTGGGTTCCCAGGTATCGTCGCTATCTAGAAACGCTACATACTTGCCCGTTGCTCGATATATCATTAAATTTCTCGACTTAGAAACCCCGTAATTCTCGGGATTTCGGAAGTATTGAATTCTCGAATCTTCCTCAGCGAGTTTAGCACCAACTCTGTCTGTATCGTCAGTAGAGAAGTCATCAACAATTAAGATTTCTAGATGCTTGTGGGTGCCATTGACTGCGGAGTAAACTGCCTCGGCCAGAGTCTCTGCTGCATTAAATGCAGGAATGATTACACTGACTTTTTCGCTGTTCATAACTTGAATTAGGTGTAGTTTTGTAATTCTTCGCCTATAGTCTTCGCCACATATGACCGCTGAATTGGAATACTACAATTAGAGCAGTTTCCAGCGCAAACTGGAGCATGGAAGACGGTGCACAGAAACTGCCGTATAGTGCTATTTCATCTTGTTATCCAACGACATCGGGAAAAATTGTAGTTTTTGGCACTTGGTAGTTTTTTTGTCCGATTCGTCAAAACTGGCTCTGTCCGATCGCGATCGAGGATAAGTTATCGTTGCCTAGAGTCTGGAAACACACACTCTGATTCCTTCACGTGCAAGTACCTGTATTCCCGAAACTTACGTACTGCTAATATAACAGGCTTGCCGACTTGAGTGTTAAGTTGTTCTGCATTTGAATTGTATATCAAAAAATAATCAAACAATGAGTGGGTGGGCGTCTCGCCCGCCCTGAATATACAATTTAAATGCGCGACAGCTTATCTGGTATTGCCGATCGTCCATATGAACAGACAAGCCAGATATCCGACTTCTTTTTTGCCACTCTGATTTTCACTTCGGAGTCAATTTGATTCAGAAGTAAGGGATCTGCCGAAAATCATACCTTAACAGTTGACAGTTGACAGTTGACAGTTGACAGTTGACCCTTCGACTACGCTCAGGGCACCGCAGTTGAGTGCGAAGTTTTTAGGCTGGGACTTAAATCCCCTGCCTAAAAACAATCCACCTAAAGGTGGGGGCTTAAATCCCCTGTGCTTTGGTTATTCAAAAATATCTATCTATCCTAAAAAAAATGTTGTCAAAATTCTATAACAAAGTACGAATTTATACTCTTTTTATCACAGTAGTGCTCTTTGGCTGTCAGCAGCAGCTACAGCCAAACTTACAGCAGCAGCGCAGCAAACAGGGTATGGCTGTCTCGGCTCACCCACTCGCAACCGAGGCTGGCTTGGCGGTGCTGCAACAGGGAGGAAATGCCGTGGATGCGGCGGCTGCTACGGCTTTGGCGATTTCGGTGGTGGAGCCTTTTTCGGCGGGTATCGGTGGCGGCGGGTTTTTGTTGCTGCGGCGCGGGGAAACGGGGACTGTGCAAGCGCTGGATTTTCGGGAACGAGCTCCGAAACGGGCGACGCGGGATATGTACCTTGACAAGCAAGGTAAGGTGCGCCCAAGGGCAAGTTTGGATGGGCATTTGGCGGCGGGCATTCCGGGGACTGTGGCGGGGCTTTATACGGTGCACCGCGAGTACGGTAAGTTGCCTTGGGCGCAGGTGGTGGCTCCGGCGATCGCCCTTGCGGAAAAGGGCTTTCCGGTAAGTTCGCGCTTCACAAAGGCTGTTGAGGGGCGACAGAATACGATTGAAAAAAATCCGGCGGCGCGTCAAGTTTTTACCAAAGGCGGTATTTTGTACCAGCCGGGGGAACTTTTGGTGCAGCGAGATTTGGCGGTGACTTTACGGAAGATTGCAACGGATCCGCAAAGTTTTTATACCGGGGATATTGCGCGGGCGATCGCCTCTGATATGGCTAAAAACGGTGGATTGATTACTCTCGAAGACTTAAAAAACTATACGCCGATTTGGCGCAATCCGGTTTGTGGTAACTTTCGCACTTATGAAATTTGCGCGATGTCGCCTCCTTCTTCCGGCGGCGTTCATTTATTGCAAATTCTGAATATCCTGGGAAATACGGATTTGAAGAAGTTGGGCCCGAAAAGTCCAGACACTTTGCATTTAATGGCAGAAAGTATGCGAATTGCTTATGCCGATCGATCTGAGTATTTGGGCGATCCAGATTTTGTGAAAGTGCCTGTCAAAGCTCTCATTAGCAAGAATTATGCTAAATTGAGACGATCGCAAATCCAGATGCTGAAAGCCAAACCTTCGATCGAGGTAAAAGCTGTTGACACTCAAACTTTAAATCGCTTTGTGTATGAGTCCCCGGAAACTACACACCTGACGGTAGTTGACAAAGAGCGCAATGTTGTGAGTTTAACGTTTACGGTGAATGGCGGTTTTGGGGCTGGGGCTGTGGCGGCGGGTACAGGAATTTTGCTCAACAATGAGATGGATGATTTCGCGGCGGCACCGGGAGTCCCGAATTTGTTTGGTTTGGTGGGTGGGGAGGCAAATTCGATCGCTCCGGGAAAGACTCCTTTATCCAGCATGACACCGATTATTGTGACGGAAAATGGCAAGTTTCGCCTTGCTGCTGGGGCTCCCGGAGGTAGTACCATTATTACTACGATGTTGCAAATTATACTTAATGTGTTGCTTTATGATATGAATGTCAGTGAGGCTGTATCTGCACCTCGGATTCACCATCAGTGGTTGCCCGATCGCCTGATGGTGGAAAAGGGAGGTTTTGATGCTGCGACGCTTGAGGAGTTGCGCAGGCGGGGACACGTGATTCAAGAAGGTGAGGGCTGGGGAAATGCTAATGCGATCGTCCTCACGTCTGATGGTTGGTTGGAAGGGGCTGCCGATCCGCGCGGGGAAGGAGTAGCAAAGGGATTTTAGTGATTAGTCGTTAGTCATTATGGCGATCGCAAACGGTTTATAATTCAGTATCCAGTGCATAATTCCTGAAATTATTAATCTGTCTGCGTGTATTTAGGCATTTCTATTGTTTGGTTGAAATTTATCAACCAAATAACTGCTAAGAAACATCAAAAAAATAGTTACAAAAACCGTAAATTTACGTAGATGTAAAGTCATTGTAAAGACACTAGACATTTATACTTGTATCATGGGAAGATGGTGTTGTGCATTGAATACGCCTTCTATTTTTAACAAAAAATCCATGATAAAGTCTCACAAGATCGCTGCCTTAGCTACTATATTAACCGGTGCTATGAGCCTACTGGCCTCACCAGCAATGGCATTTTCGATAGGGACAACTAATAACACAGAGACTTTGAAAAACAATTTATTAGGTACTAAAACAGAGGGATTGAGTGATTTCTCTGTTTCTATTACGGGAAATGAAGCTGCTTTTGGTACTTTTATTAATGACCCCTTTGGCTTGCAATCAGGTGTTGTTCTCAGTACAGGAAGAGTCGCTGATATAGCGGGCAGAAATCTAAAAGATAATGTCATAACCAACGGCTTTGATTTAAATACTGACTTTGGGGAAAAGGGCGCAACTGGTGATTTAACTCAGATAAACCTCAGCTTTTTTGCTAACAGTATGGCTGAAAAATTATTATTTGAATATGTATTTGGTTCTGAGGAATTTCCAGAATTTGGTGGTTCTAAATTTAATGACAATTTTGAACTGTTACTGAATGGCGAGAATTTGGCAAAATTGAGCGACGGTAAAGCTGTTACGATTAATAATCTTGTTCCGAATGCAGATAATCGATCTACAGATAGCTCAGATTATATCAACAATCCAGCCGTCGGAGGTCTTGCTGCTAATATTATAAAGCTCGATGGTTATACTAAAGTTTTAGGTTTTGAGGGTTTCCTCAAGCCAAATCAAAGGAATGTTCTCAGCATCCGCGTTCAAGATGTGGGAGACGGTAATTTAGATTCTGCTGTGTTTATTAAAGGCGGTTCTGTGAGAGTAGCACAAGTAGAAGCTGTTCCCGAACCGATGACTGTGGGAGGCTTGATGGCTGGAGGCGCGATGCTGGCGGCTGGGCGAAAGTTGCGCCGTCGGAAGTAAGCTGTCGCGCATTTAAATTGTATATTCAGGTCGAGCGGGACGCCCACCCCACTCATTGTTTGATTGTTTTTTAACATACAATTTAAATGCAGAACAGCTTATTAATTGGTAGCGAGGACTTTAGTCCCGATCAAATTAAGAGGACTAAAGTCCTCACTACGAACCAATTTTATAGCGGTTGTTCGATCGCACATAAATACAAGTTTTGAGCGAAAATTAGGGAATGACGGATTTTTGTAATTTCGTAAAAACAGACTCTACAGGAACTTACAAAAAACTAAATTCTTTAACTGTGAATCGTACCGTCGGGTAAAATGGTTCCCGATAGTCTAGCTCCCGTCAGTTTTACCATAACTCGATCGCCATAACCGATTTTAGCCCCTGTTAAATCCGCACCACTCAAGTCTGCGCCGCTCAAATCTGCTCCGATTAAGTTGGTTTCTCTCAAGTTGGCATTGATCAAGCAAGCTCCTAACAGGTTCGCCCTGAACAAGTTTGCTTTGTGCAAATTCGCACCTGTGAGGTTTATATTGTGCAGAAAAGTATCGCTTAAGTCAGATTCGCTCAGGTTTGCATTGCTTAAGTTTCTCCCTGAAAAATCTTTTTCTTTTAGGGAAGCTCCTTTGAAGTTGGAACCGCTCAAATCGGGACTTTGTGGTGCGGCTGGGCGGTAAGGCTGAGAAGGCGCCGGCGGTGGCGGCGGCGGTGGCGATTTGTAGCGGGAGGTATCTGAATATGGCCCTGAAGGATTTGTAGAATAGTTTCCTGCATAATTTCCTGCATAATTTCCCGCATAATTTCCTGGAGATTTTCCTGGAGATGACTGGGAAGAGTAGCGAGGTTCTTTTGGGTTTGTCGGCGGTGGCTGAGTGTTCTGTTGCTGAGTATTTCTGTACTGAGTGTTCTGTTGCTGAGTATTTTGTTGCTGAGTATTTTGGTACTGGGTATTTTTATACTGGGTGTTTTGTGGTTGAGCTTCTTGGTGCTGGGTGTGTCTGTGCTGAGTATTTCTGTGCTGAACATTGTTTTGATTCTGACCTCTTGGCTGAATCGATCGCAATTTCTCGCGAGCTAGATTAATTTCCTTAATCTTTTCTTCAGCTTTGTGGTGTAATCTAGTATTGTCTTTAGGGATGCGATCGGGATGCCAAATGAACGCTAAATCTTTGTAAGCTTCGGTAATTTCTTCTGGGGAAGCTCCAGGCAGCAGTCCCAGCACCTTATAGTATTGGTCGAGGTCATTCATGATATCACCTTTGACTTTAAGAAATTAGTAATTTAAAAATTAAGATCGGAAAAAAAGCTGCGATCAAAGCTGGCTTTCCCGATCGTACATTCAATTCAAACTAACTCAGCGATGCCACTGCTGGCAAAAAATTCCGGATTAACTGCAAATATGTTGTGGCATCCTCCAGCATTGGAAAGTGAGATGTATTTGGGATTATAACAAATTCTACTTTTTTGCTGAGGGAAGCGGCTTGTTTGCCCATGATTGCGGGAATAATTTGATCGAACTCTCCAGCTACCAGCAGCGTGGGAACACTTAGCCGCGCAAATTCTGCGGGCATTTCCTCAGCAGCTCTTTTGCTGACTGCTGTCACCATCGTACCTATAGCCGCTTCCTCATCTGCCATCAAGAAATCCTTGAGAAACGCCAGACTGACCTCTGTGGGCAGGGAACGGTGCAAAAATCGGGCCATAAATATGCGATCGGCAAAAGGGATAGATGCCAACCAAGATGGCCTAAATTTTACCACATAGCCACCAAATTTGTGAAAAGTTGTAAAGGCTTTTTCATCGTATTCAAAAATGCCACTGCAAGTCAGAATTGCCTTTTCTACCTTTTCGGGATAAAGATTCAGAAATAAAGTAGCAATTGATGCACCTGTCGAGTGAGCATTAATGTAGACGCGACTTAAATTCAAAGCTGCTAACAATTGGGCTAAGTCCTCAGCATAGGTTTCGAGTTCATAGCTAGGCTCAGGAGGCTCTTGTGGTAGTGGAGAACGTCCAAAACCTCTCATGTCGTAAAGCAAGCAGTCAAAGTCGTTGGCGATCGCCTGTGCGGTGCTTTCCCAGTAGCGAGCCGAGCCAGCCCATCCGTGCAGAAATACCATCACTGGTTTACCCGTGGGTTGGGCGCTCTTGTCTGCTGTTATCCACTCGTAATAATGTTCTACACCGCGAATTGAAATCAAAGACATAGTTAAGTAGTTTTGAGTTTTGACTGATTATTTTAGATCATATAGGCATTAGGGGCGATCGCCTCTGGGTTAGCAGAACTCGTATAATGTCAGTAGGAAAAGATTCAAAGGTAATTTAATATGAAAGAATTAAATAAATTAGCCTTAGATGGAATTAAAAACATGGGGGCAGTTAAGACTCAGGTAAAACTGACAAATGCCATAGATGAAGCTCTAATTAGTCGCGGATTACTCGCGCCTCGACTGTTGCGTGAGTGTGAAACAGAAGCTCTAGTAGATACAGGATCGGTTTACCTAGTAATTTCAGCAGAAATGGTACAGCAGCTAGGTTTACGGATTATCGGACAACAGCGTGTTAAGTATGCTGATAGTCGTCAGGAAACCGTAGGAGTAACGGAAGCTATATTAATTGAAATTGAGGGACGTAGGACTACCGAGGATGCTCTGGTGACAGGTGATGAGGTATTGATTGGTCAGGTAGTTTTGGAGAAGTTAGATTTGCTTGTGGACTGTAGAAATCAGCAGTTAATCGTGAATCCCACTAATCCTAATTATCCTGTGACTTATATCAAGTAAGTGGATGTTAAAAAAATACCCAGGACACGGCAATGCCTTGTCCCTACGGGGATTTATAGAAACTAATCACAAATCTTAAGCTGCCGAAGCCGCTAGCCAAAATAAGCCGTCTACTAACAGCGTACTGAAAACTGCTCCGCTGAATGCCCGCCAGTGCAAAGTCCGATCGCGCAAACTCAGCAAACCCACAGTTAAAAGTACAGCGATTAAAACGATCGCACAGCCAATACCCCAAGGAGTGTCAATTTGCCCGATCGCGCTTTGGAAAATCGGCATCGCCAATTCCGGTTCCGCGTGCATGACTTGTCTCCAGTAAGGCATCAAACCTGTCAAGTAAAAATATACGTCAGTAATAGCGGTTCCTAATAACGAACCTAGATAAAAATATGCTCCAACTTTGCCCCAAGATTTACCCAAACACCAAATCGCAAATGGCAAACCAATTGCTTCTATCGGTAAGTGCAAAATTGGTTCCCATCTAAACCAGCCCCAATAGATAGAACCAGCCAGCCAACATCCAGCAAATCCTAATAATAAGTCTCCCCAAAGTTGGGTTTTGGGGCGGAAAATTAAGATTAAACTAAGTACGAACCAGGGGATAGTTGATAGCAAACTGATGGTTGGATACAAACGCACTAAAGGTGCTTGCACAAAAACTGGAATTGAGACTAAAAATGCTGATGCGCCAAATACCAACCACTGCTGAATGCTCTTGCTTCTTTCTGAAGCAGATACAGGATTTTCTAGGCCTGTGAAGGTGGCAGTAGATGCGATCGCCGATGATACTAAATTCAAGTTAAACAACTGATTGGACTCCGTACTGTTTCAATAAGTGAACTAAAAATGTTGCTGCGGTGGCTGGTTTCGTCGTCTCGATGCGATCGGCTGTTTGACTGATTTGCCAACCTTTGGTAGTTTGGGGCGATCGCCACAAATCCAAATGTGCAACGGCTGGATCTGCATAAAAACTGTCTCCACCGCCACCGAGAATAGCCGAACTCCAGTGTGTAAAGCGATCGTGGCTGATCCGGTGGATCGGAAAATTGCCCCCCAGGGGCACTCCCCAGCCGTCTAAAGCAATGAATGCCGCGACTTTGCCGCCGATTTGTTGCCACATCCACGCCGCCCCGATCGCCCCGACTACTCCAGCCGAAAAGCTGACAAATACTAGACTTTCTCCAGCCAATTCTTGACTACACAAAAAGTGGAATATGTCAAGGGCTGAAAAAGGCGGATGTTTATGAGCGGGGAAAATCTTAACAGGGTAGGATGTTTGGGTATTTTGCCGGGGTTCTGCATCTCCCCAAACTTCCGAAAGTCCCTCTAGGAAACGATCGGTTAGTTTTGGGTCGTGGATTCCGGGGCAAATTACCAGTCTCATTGTGCTTCAAGAAAATTAATTATGAGCTTAACATAACTTTACTTTATTGTACACCATAATTTATTATATGCCATCCGGGGGGATAGGGTGTTAAAGTTATAATAGAGTCAAGCTTGAAGAGTATCCCCCCAAATTTAACCCTGGGAACCCTCCAAATCGCCGGAATCAGAGGCAAGGTGAGAGAGTCTTAAGAAAACATAAAACTTATCCCCCCTGGCCCCATTCCCTGTCAGGCTTAACAAAGCCTGATTCTAGTTCTAGCCACCCTACGAGTTTCGGGTCGGAATCAAAAAGCCGATTTAGCTTGACCAGCAGAAGCCCCGCACTCTACTCAATCGAGGGTGAGCGACGGGATAAATGCCAGCAAGTTGACGATTCCATCCCAAAGTCGAATTCCTCTTCGCCACTGGGAACAGCGTCGGGGTGGATGACGAAACGAGCAAATTCTTTGATGTAGTGAACCATCTTGACCATTATCTCCTATGCAAAAACCAAGCTAAACGGAGCGTGTTGCAAGAAAAAGTATGGGTCTTGGGAACCAGGACTCCTGCCCTTGGAGGCAATGTAAGACCAAAAGGACTACGGAGTTCGCTTGGCGGTTGTTATTGAATTGGGAAGCCCGTGCTGTACCGTAGGTCAGCGTCGGGTAGTTCATAATAAATAAAATTGAGGAATAAAAAGTGGTTGCTTCTCCAGAAAAAATTCAGTTCAAAACGTCTCCCGCCTCTGAAAACAGCGATCGCGTAGCTGTCTTGCTGATGGGTTACGGCGAAGTCGAAAGTTACGACGATTTTGCCAACTACAACGAACAAGCTTTAAACTTGCTGACGGCTAAGTTTGCGCCAGTACCGCATTGGATTTATCCGCCGCTGGCGAAGATTTTGGCAATTTTCGACTTGCACGAGTGGAGTCACCAACACGGTCAATTCGTGTCGCCGCACAATGCAATTTTTGAACAGCAGCGGGCGGGGATTGAACAGAATTTGCAGGAGAAATGGGGCGATAAAGTAAAAGTGTTCAAAGCTTTTAACTTTTGCGCGCCGTTTTTGCCGGAACAAGTAATCCCTCAAATTCAAGCAGAAGGATTTGACAAAATTCTGATTTATCCGCTGTTGGTAGTTGATTCTGTTTTTACTAGCGGGATTGCTGTGGAACAGGTAAACAATGCTTTAGCACAAACTTTTGATGGCAAAGAACATTGGGTAAAAGGACAGCGTTACATTCCTTCTTTTTACGATGAACCTGCTTACATCCAGCTAATGGCGGATTTGGTTGAAGAAGAAATTAAGAACGATTTAGCAGTAGCGCATTTGCCTTCTCAGATTGGGATTGTGCTGATGAATCACGGTTGTCCGCACAAGGCGAAGGGCTTCACTTCGGGTATTGTGGAAAGTCAAGCTTTGTACGATCGCGTGCGGGAACGTTTGATGTATCGCTATCCTTTGATTTCGGTGGGCTGGCTGAATCACGACACGCCGCTGATTGAATGGACGCAGCCGGATGCGACGTTGGCTGCGAAGAATTTGATTGATTTGGGTGCAACTGCGATCGTGTTTATGCCGATCGGATTTGCGACAGAAAATCACGAAACTTTGTTAGATGTAGACCACATTATTGAGGGTTTGCAGAAGCAGCGTCAAGGAGTTACTTACCGCAAATTGCCTTGCGTAAATGACCATCCTGAGTTCCTGAAAATGGCCGCAGAGTGGGCTAATCCTCAAATTGAAGCGCTGTTGAGTGAAATGGCAGTTGCTGTTAATCCGAATTTGGTTGTCCGCGATCACGTACATTCTCATAGCGATCATGGCCATAATCATGGGGATCATGGGCATTCTCATGACGATCACGGGCATAATCATGGCGGGCACGGACACAATCATTAATTAGGATCTCAGAAACCGGGTTTTTTGCGAAAATACTGCATGGAAA
>PVWI01000199.1 GCA_003003725.1 filamentous cyanobacterium Phorm 6
AAAGAGGGGCAACCACGGGGGGATTGCCCCTACTAGAAATTCTGGAAGCAACGCGGGGAAAAACTGAAAGTGAGGTAGGTTATGTGGGAGGGAATGCGGCGACACTGTTGGTGAAAATCGATCGAACTGCGTTAGAAGCAAAAGACCTTTCTCGTGCCGTTATTTTAGGTGCTGATTTTACAAATGCTAGTCTGCGCCGCGTCAATTTTGCTGAAGCAAATTTAGCTAACTCTGCTTTTACTAAAATCTTTGGAAGTGTTCGGTCAGTAATATTTAGTCCTGATGGCAAACTGTTAGCTACAGGTGATAGTGATGGCGTAGTTCGCTTGTGGGAAGCTAGCAGTGGCAGAGAAATATTGACCTGTAAAGGACATACCAACGTAGTGGAGTCAGTCGCTTTCACTCCTGACGGTGAGATACTTGCTAGCGGGAGTTATGACCAAATAATCAAGTTATGGGATGTCAAGACTGGTGAATGTTTAAAAGTTTTGCAGGGACATACCGAATCAGTAATGTCAGTCACCTTTAATCCTGATGGAAATATACTCGCTAGTGGGAGTTTCGATCGCACGATCAGGTTATGGGATATTCACACGGGTGAATGCTGCAAAATTTTGCAAGACCATACTAAAGTTGTATTTTCAGTCGCTTTCCATCCTGCTGGTGAGATGCTTGCCACTGGGAGTGGTGACACAACAGTAAGGCTGTGGAATGTCGGTACTGGTGAATGTCTCAAAACTTTGCAAGGTCATAAAAACGTGTTTTCAGTTGCTTTTAATTCTACTGGTGAAATACTTGCTAGTGGCAGCGCCGACAAAACAGTGAAGCTGTGGAATATCGTTACTGATGAATGTTTCAAAACTTTGGAGGGACATTTCGATCAAGTACGGTCGATCGCCTTTAGTCCAAATGGCGAAATACTCGCAAGTGGAAGTTACGATCGAACAGCGAAACTGTGGGAGATCCGCACTGGTGAATGTTTGAATACTTTGCAAGGGCATAGCAATCAAGTAGGGTCTGTTGCCTTCCATCCTGCTGGTGAAATACTCGTTAGCGGTAGTTATGACCAAACGCTGAGGCTGTGGGCGATCGAAAGCGGTGAATGCTTGAATACGCTGCAAGGGCATAGCACTCAAGTAAGGTCGATCGCCTTTAGTCCAAACGGTGAAATGCTTGCCAGCGGCGATGACGAACAAACAGTCAGGCTGTGGGATGTCAGCAGTGGTGAGTGCCTGCAAATCTTGCAGGGACATCTCGATCGGGTACACTTAGTTGCCTTCAGTCCAAACGGTGAAATACTTGCTAGTGCAGGTTATGACCAAACACTGAGGCTGTGGGATATCGGTACTGGCGAATGCCTCAATATTTTGCCAGAGTGTGGAAAAGAAGTACGGTCGATCGCCTTTAGTCCTTCGGGTGAAATACTTGCCAGTGGTAGTTATGACCAAACGGTGAGGCTGTGGGATATCCGCAGTGGTGAATGCCTCAAAACCTTGCAAGGGCATAACAGTTCAGTATACTCGGTTGCTTTTAGTCCTTTGGGCGAGATATTTGCCAGTGCAGGTTTTGACGGAACGGTGAGGCTGTGGGATATCCATACTGGTGAATGTCTCCAAATCTTGCAGGGGCATACGGGTTGGGCACGCACAATCGCCTTTAGCCAGAATGGTGAAATACTTGCCACTGGAAGTGTCGATCAAACAATAAGACTATGGGATGTCCATACTGGTGAATGCCTCCAAATCTTGCAGGGGCATACTGATTGGATAGGTTCAGTTGCCTTTAGTTATTCTGGTGAAATAGTTGTTAGTGGAAGTGTCGATCTAACGGTAAGAGTATGGGATATCAGTACAGGTGAATGTCTAAAAATTTTGCAATGTCATACCAGTATAATTAACTCAGTTGCCTTCAATTATGATGGTAAATTGATTGCTACTTGCAGTCGCGATGGCATAATTATGATTTGGGAGATTGAGACCGGTGAGTGCCTCAAAATACTCAAAAGTGACAGACCTTATGAAAACATGAATATTGCAGGAGTTACGGGTTTAACGGAAGTTGAAAAAGCCACGCTCAAAGCTTTAGGGGCTGTGGAAAATTAATCATCGCCAAGGAGGAATTATGCAGTCAGCAATACGGATTACAACCAAAGT
Source organism: filamentous cyanobacterium Phorm 6 (assembly GCA_003003725.1). Lineage (GTDB taxonomy): Bacteria > Cyanobacteriota > Cyanobacteriia > Cyanobacteriales > Microcoleaceae > Microcoleus. The sequence continues at coordinate 2,154 of PVWI01000199.1, forward strand.
TCTTGCAGGAAATAAACTTGAAATTCAAGTGCCACCTGGTTCTGTGGGCGAAGAGGTTGAAGTTTTTGTGATTATACCAGAAAAGCCTCAAGCTGGGCGGCGTAAAGTGTTGGAATTGCTTACGGAAATCCGCAGCCGTCATGTATCCAGAACTGTTGAAGAAATCGATCGGGAACTTCTTGAAGAAAGAAACTCATGGGACAACTAAACCTACCATCCTTCATCGGAATTGATATTACCCATAATTAGGACACGGCAGTGCCGTGGCCCTACAATTAATCGGGCGAGGGTTACATTTCTCATCGAGGAAAATCGATGATTTTGGGGTAGGGAAACGGCATTGCCGTGTCCTCCGTTACTTTGGAGACGAAAGAGGCTTTAGAAGGAGATTTTTATGAGATTAGGACTTACCCACGAGCGGTCAGAAACCGGGTTTTTTCGATAATACTTCGTTGAGGGCAGCAGATTCGGCCAAAAACCCGGTTTCTAAGATACCCTACTGACTAAATTGTTGCGCGTAGTAGCCCGCATATCGATCGCCCTTTTCGAGCAATTCCTCGTGCGTGCCCGATTCCACAATTCTGCCTTTTTCGAGAACTAAAATGCGATCGGCTCTGCGGACAGTCGCCAAGCGGTGAGCGATAATAAACACAGTCCGATCGCGCATCAATCTTTCCAGCGCTTCCTGCACTAAACCTTCAGATTCCGAATCCAGCGCCGATGTAGCTTCATCGAGAATCAAAATTCTGGGAGCGAGCAGAACCGCACGGGCGATCGCAATTCTTTGTTTTTGTCCGCCAGATAAATTTACACCCCTTTCTCCAACCCAAGTTTGATAACCGTCGGGAAACTCACTAATGAATTGATGCGCGTTAGCAATTTGTGCCGCTTTTTCCACATCTTTTAGTTCATAATAAGATTGACCGAAAGCAATATTTTGAGCAATTGTACCCGAAAATAAAATCGTTTCTTGCGGTACAATCCCGATTTGCCGGCGCAGAGTATTTAAGGTGACATCTTGAATATCAATACCGTCAATTAAAATCTGTCCCGCTTGCGGATCGTAAAATCTCGGTAACAAATTTACTAACGTAGTTTTCCCGGAACCGGATGCGCCCACAAGAGCGATCATTTCTCCCGGAAGCACCAGCAAACTCATATTTTGCAAAATCGGTGTTTCCGAATTATAGGCAAAATTAATGTTGCGATATTCGACTTTACCTGTAACGCGGGGAAGTTCGATCGCCCCTGGCTTTTCCACGACTGCGGGTTGAATAGCTAAAAGTTCAAAAATGCGATCGCTAGAAGCTTCTCCCTGCTTGAAATCGCCGTAATTTGCAGTTGTAATGGCGATCGGATCGATTAACAGTGCCACTCCGGCGATGTAACTGATAAATTCAGTACCGGTGAGATTTCCTTGAGCAATTTGCCAACCACCTATGAAGAAGAGCAAAATCACGCTCATCGCTTCCAGAAAGCCAACTACGACGAACTGGAGTGCTTTTATACGTTCTGATAAATACTTAGCGCGACGGTTTTGTTCCGCTTCTTCTGCAAAGCGAGAAATTTCGTATTCTTCAGCCACAAATGCTTTGATTAAACGAATACCGCTAAATACTTCTGTTAGCAAAGCGGACAAATCAGAAATGCGATTTTGACTTTCTCGCGAGTAACTTAGCAGTTTTTCGCCAAACCAACCAATTAAAATAGCCATCAATGGTGCAATAATTAATGCACCCAAAGTTAATTGCCAGTTAAGATAAATCATATATCCCATGACTGCAATTAGTTGCAAAATACAAGGAATAAATTGATGAAAAAATTTATTTACGACTTCGCCAATACGGTCAATATCTTCTGTGAGGCGGTAGGATAAATCTCCGGTTTTGGCATTTTCAAAGTAGCCGAGATTGAGATGTTGGAGGTGTGCGTAAACTTTTTTACGGATTTCTAAAGCAATAGTCAAAGCTGCTTTTGCCATCAGCGTATCTTGACCGTACTGGGCTGTACCACGAATCAGAAATATAATGGCGCTGAGTGCAGCAATTTGACCGAATCCTTGTAAATCTCCTTTTCCTATAAATTTTGCTGTTTCGCCAACCAGCCACGCGATAATTGGCCAAAATATGGTAAATACTACGGTACAAGCTAATGCTTTACCGATGGTTTGTTTTTGGGGGCGGAGGTAAGGTAAAATTTGCCAGTATGTCGATCGATTTTTCAAGATATTTTGCCCTCGCAAATTCTGTTTTTAGAGATATCTGAGCCAGAATATAATATCAGCGATCGGGCAAATCGCCACAATCATTCTTGAGCGTCTGCATAAGTAGCCCGTACTTTAGCCCCCGCGACAACTGCACCCCGAAAGGCAGCCGACTCTCCGGGTGCAAGACTAACGGGTTGAGTGTACATAAATCCGTTATCAATTAAGTTGCCTGACTCATCCAAAACTTCATAATTGACTTTGACATTTTTGATGATTTTGCAGCCTTGATTCAAAACTTTACCACTGAAGAAGTTGCCGTCATAATTTGCTGCTGCGATTGATACTTTTCCAGCAATATTGGCACCGGAAATGCAAGTTTGAGAAGTTTCCGAATTGGGTTGTTTTTCGCACAATTTGCCTAAGTCTACTATTCTACCATCGGGAGTTTTTAGGTAGCAAAACGGCTCGTCAATTTGAGAGTTTTGGGCTATGATATCTGTAGAGTATGCAATCAAATGGCGAGCCGATATCGGTGAAATTAGAAAACTTGATAAAGCTACGGTTAAATGTAAAATTTTCATATTTATTCGGGATTTTCTGAGATTAATTATACAAGATAATTCAAGACGATTCACTTAAGACCGATCCCCCCTAACCCAATACGGTTCACTTAAGACAGATCCCCCCTAACCCCCCTTGAAAAAGGGGGGGACAAGAATGCTCTCAAAGTCCCCCTTCTTAAGGGGGATTTAGGGGGATCTCCGGCGCATAAATAGTGTTAAGTAAACCGTATTGCCCCTAACCCCCTTAAAAAGGGTGGGATAATAAAGCTCTCAAAGTCCCCCTTGCTTTCGGGGGATTTAGGGGGATCTAGACTTCGATAAAAACCAGTGTCTGCAATTACTGGATTATCTAATACTCGGCTTCCTATTTCCAAGATTCCGCGATCCGGGAACTTTCCGGCTGGGACGACGTTTGTTCAAACTGCTAGCAGTTCGAGCATTCACAGCATCAGCAGAAGCTATTAAACCCAAGTCTTGCAAAATTTCCACAGCCGCCCTTTGTCCAGTTTCGCAACCGCCTTCCATGTAACCTTGATTTTCCAGCGAAGTGTGTTCCCCGGCAAAATATAAATTGCCAAATCGTTCGCCTTCTACGCCGTGCATTTGCGTCCACTGTCCGACTAAATAGCAGGAATAAGAACCTTTTGAAAAGCGTTCTCCCTGCCAAAATGCTCGCACAGCTTTGCCCGATCGCAAATTTCTCACTCCGGGAAAAACTCTGTCAAATTGTCCCAAGAATTTTTGTGCTTGGTCTTCAGGAACTCCGCTACCGATCGACAAACCCTGCTTTCCTCCTGTAAAATTAGTGATTAAACCATTAGCAGTGGGAGCAAAAGGCGTAGATTCCCAGCTATTTTGGAATCCTAAATCGGTATAAACAGAAGCAGTCGATTGATAAGTTTCTCGCCAAATGCGACTGCGGTAGCCAGTAATCAGCTTAGAATTAGTACCATAACCCAATTGCTCGATCGCCCGTCGCTTCGGTTGGGGCAAAGGTACATTAATTTTAACGTCTCGGAGAGTGCTAAACGGCAAAGTTAGCAAAACCCGTTCGTAAATACGCTCAAAGGCGCTTTCTCCCGATCGCAAATTCACTCGATAGCGGCCATCGGGCAAAAAAGTAATCGCTTCCAAAACCGTCCCCGTCTCGATCGAACCAGACAGTCGATCGGCTAAACGGTTGACAATTTGACTGTTACCACCATCAATTTGATAGCGCTGGTCGCTGTTGCCGAACAATTCCAAACTGTTAGGTTCAGAACCTATTAAAAACAGCAGGTTTAACGCCGACTGTTCTTCGGCATCTCTGCCGTATTCCGTTATGTAAGCAATGCGGAGCAACTGCCGGACAATCGTGCTAGTATCAGCTCCATCGAGATATTGAGCGATCGAAAGATTGTCCAATCTTTCTGCCGCTTCCGTAAAATCAAGATAGCTAAAGTTATCGCCCACTGCTTCCAAATCAGCACTAATTTTAGTTGCTAGCGGCGCAAAATTTGCGATTAATTGTTCGAGAGAAAAGCGTCGCCCATCAAAGAAAAAAGTATCCTTCACTAATCCCTGCTGCACTTGGATGACATCGATCGCCCGCAAACCCAATTCCGTTGCCAGCGAGATCAAAGTAGTGTGGCCGCTATCAATAAATTCTCCTCCCAGCTCCGCCGAAATCGCTGTTCCAGCCACTCTAGGAGCCGTGCGAATCCGTCCCCCCACGCGGTTGTTTGCCTCAATGATATCGGCGCGTACGCCCCCCTGACGTAAGCGATAGCCCGCAGTCAAACCAGCAATCCCAGCACCCACAACCAAAATGGGCGATCGACCGCGCGCTTGAGCAAAAGCCCCCTCTCCCTCCCTGGTAAAAGTCGCAGCAGCAACGGCTCCCGCAGCCGCTAAACCCCCGTGCAGCAACCTGCGTCGAGATATGGGAGAATTAGCTCCATTGGGAGTACGATCACTCAACATTCCCAGGAGTTCATCAGCCGGAATGCCCGTTTCCCTTGATTTCTGGGCAATAGTAGCAGCGCGGCGCAGCATTGCCATCAGTGCAGATTTAGCCATATTTGAGACACCCTCACAAAATTTTGATGTAAACTGGATTCTCGATCGAATTTGATTATGCACTTTCCAGACTAAAGTACAGAGAGATTTTTTTAATAATGCTAACCCTCAGAACACTGTTCGACAGCAAATTTTATCTCGAAAACAACCCAGATGTCGCCGTACAAGTTGCCAGAGGGACTGTATCGAGTGCCTTCGATCACTACCGAAAAATTGGCAAATTTGAAAATCGCGATCCGAATGCCCTGTTCGATGCCAGCTACTATTTAGACACGAATACAGATGTAGCGGTATCAGCGAAACTCAATGGCTTTTCAGCCGCCGATCACTTTATCAGATTCGGTCAATTTGAAGTACGCAGCCCAAACCCTTTATTCGATGTTAATTTTTATCTAACCAGCAACCCAGACGTTCAGACGGCAGTCCAAACAAATCAATTTACCGCATTTGAACACTACTTCAAAGTCGGTCAAGTAGAAAACCGCAAACCCAGCGTTTTCTTCGATCCTAGTTTTTATCTAGAAAGATATCCGTTGATAGGAGGCGCAGTCAGTAGCGGTGCAGTTAAAAGTGCGATCGACCACTACATTCAATTCGGTCAACAAGAAGGACTATTGAGCGCCGTCCCCGATCCAGCCGACGATTTTAGCACAGCACAAAGCCTGGGAATTCTCACAGACAGTCTAACTGACAACGATTTTTTGAGTGCTACCAAATCCGCCGATATTTACAGTTTCATCCTGAATACTCCGAGCCTTTTCAGTGCAACAGTTGATGGTTTAAGCGCAGATGTTGACGTAGAATTAATCCAGGATATCAACGGCAACGGCGTAGTTGGATTAGACGATATTATTGCTTCATCTAACAATTTAGGTACGGCTTCCGAAACAATTGTTAGCAATGGAGCTTTGCCTACCGGAACTTATTTCGTTCGCGTTTCTCAAATTCAAGGCGATACAAATTATGACTTGAGATTGCTATCGGCTCCCTCAATAATACCGCCCCAAACTTAGGATCGCAAATTAAATAACTTACAATTTTAATTATTATTGTGGAACAGGCATCCTGCCTGTTCAAGACTGGCGGGACATCCCACAAACTTATGGAAGTTATTTAATTCTCATTCCTTAAATTGATAATGGGTAATGGGTAATGGGTAATTGGTAATTGGTAATAAAGCAATCGCTGGCGCTTGATAAAACTAAGGATCGCGAATTAAATAACTGACAATTTTAATTGTTATTGTGGGATGTCCCGCCCGTCCAAAAAGGACAGGCTCTCCCGCCCATCCCACAAACTTATGGAAGTTATTTAATTCTCATTCCTAACCAATTACCAATTACCAATTCCCCAGGTTTCAATTGTTAGTTTCCGGCCCGTCGGGAGACGGTACAGATTGAATTGGTGTCGGAGGCCAATTGGAGCGACTTCTGTTGAGAGTAGTAGACACCAAAGCATAGCCCAAAACGGCAGGAAGGACGATCGCACTCAGAAACACGATCCCCACCGCCCAAGTCATCGCATTCGACATCGGGCCGTAATGACTGCGGTAAGGGTCAAATGGTGGTAAATTCGACCTCGGGGCGTCCCGTAGCCCGATCGGACGTTTGAACCGCACCCGCCTGTCATCGAGCTTTTCGAGCAAAATCCAGCCAACCTCCGCCTCTTCCCGACACAGCTTGTGAAAAATCGCCGGATTGCGAAACAAATCCCTGCTAGCCCGGACAATCTTGTACTCCCAAACCGTCAAATCATCAGAATTGCGATCGGATTTAAGATTGCCGTTGGAGTGCGCATTTTCAGGCGCATTAAAATTATCTTCTTGAGATTCGTACCGAGTCAAAACTTCCTCCTCGTCGTCGCATTTTTCCCCCGCAACCGATTGCTCGCGGCTCACCCAAATACCCGCGAGTGCAGCCTCTAAACCGAGACTACCAACCATCAAACTCCAAATCAGAATTTCCACCATAAAAGGAGTTAAAACTTAAAAATTCAAAACTTAAAAAACTCGCTTTTAACTTTCAATCTTTAATTTTTAAATAGCCTTCCACCACACAATCTGCACCCACAGCGCGCCAAGAAACCCGCTCTAAAGTCAAAGCATCAGTCATTGCGGAAAACCCCAAATCTCCGACAGGAGTTGGAGCATTTTGGCCGCCGACAATTTTAGGAGCAATAAAAGCCATAATTTTTTGAACTGCACCCTCAGCAATTGCTTTGGCGGCCAAAGTGCCGCCACACTCCCACAGTACAGAAAGAAAAGATCGATCGTACAAATAAGCCATTGCATTCGTCGGTGTCAGCGGCGACAATTCCACAACTTCCACCCCTTTGGCGATCAAAAACTCCTGAAATTCCGGGTTAACCCCAGGCTCAGTCAACACCAAAGTAGCCGCCGTGGAGGTTTCCCACAACCAAGCCGACTTCGGCAAATCCAGAGTGCGGCTCATCACCACCCGCAAGGGATTATGCCCGTCAGGTTTGTGACTCGTCAGTAGGGGATTGTCTAGACGCACCGTATTTCCCCCAACAATCACAGCATCACAGCCGACACGCACCCGGTGCACCTCGCTCCGAGCCTCCTGGCCTGTCACCCAAGCGCTGTGACCGCTACTGGTAGCAATTTTACCGTCCAAAGTCATCGCATATTTCAAAATTCCAAAAGGCCGACGATGCAAAATCCGGTGCACAAAAGCCTCATTCAGTTTTTGGCAAGCTTCCCCTTCTACTCCCGCCACCACTTCAATGCCAGCCTCCCGCAACCGAGCCAGCCCAGTGCCAGCTACCAACGGATTCGGATCGACCATGCCAGCGACTACTTTTGCCACTTTGGCTTTAATTAAAGCTTCGGAACAGGGAGGAGTCCGCCCGTAGTGGTTGCATGGCTCCATGCTGACGTATGCCGTCGCTCCTTCGGCTAGTTCCCCCGCTTCTCGGAGCGCAAAAACTTCGGCGTGAGGTTGGCCAGCACCGGGATGGAACCCTTCGCCGACAATTTTGCCGTCTCGGACAATTACACAACCGACGAGGGGATTGGGTGCGGTTTTGCCGAGAGCACGGCGGGCCAATTCTATGCAGCGGCGCATCATGGCTCGATCGAACTCTTGAATTTCGCTGTTGTCCAGTTGTTTTGTAGCTTGCTGCTGTCGATTGGCTAAGTTGGCGATCGGTTTAGCCCCCGCCGGAAAAGTTTCCATGAGATTTTGCGATGATATTTCATCCTAAGTTTAGTGACTTTAATGCTAATTTTGGCCGTGTTGCCGATGTTGAATCGCGACACTAAATTTTACATTGTTGCGATCGGAAATATTGCACCATTCTCAAGAACAGGCTCTTATAGCTTGTTCATAAACAGCTTATTGAGAATGGGGTAATATCTCAGCGCGATCGAATACTGATTCGCGGGCGATCGACCAGGCACGCCCGAACAAATACCATTAACATTAAAAACAAGAGCAGCCTAAGAAAGAACAAACAATGAGTCAGGACATGAAGCGGGAATTTGCCAGCCGCGACGAATTAATCGCCTACGTGAGCCAACAGTTCCCCGAAGCCGCCGCCCGAGACAGCAGCGTACCCCCCACGATTGGCGGGCGCAAAGCAGCCGAGAAAGTGCTCAAACAAGTCAATCCCGGCAAATACGCCTCAAGCCGCAACTTTCTCAACGGCGCAGTAACGCGCTTGTCGCCCTATCTGCGCTACGGCATTTTGAGCCTTGCCGAAGTCCGAGATGCCGTACTAGAAAAAGTGCAGCATCAAGAAGATGCCGTGAAACTCATCAACGAGTTGGGTTGGCGCGATTATTGGCAGCGACTGTACGCCGAATTGGGGAAAGGGATTTGGGAAGACCGGGAAGAGTACAAAACTGGTTACACTGCTAAAGATTACAGCGAAACTATGCCCCAAGATGTCATCGAGGGCACGACTGGTTTGGTTTGCATCGACAGTATCAGTCGCGAGTTGCGAGAAACTGGTTATTTGCATAATCATCAGCGGATGTGGACTGCTGCTTATCTCGTACACTGGCGCAGGGTGAAGTGGCAAGCTGGAGCTCGCTGGTTTTTGGAACATTTGCTAGATGGAGATCCGGCGAGTAATAATCTTTCTTGGCAGTGGGTAGCGAGCACTTTTAGTCACAAGCCTTATTTTTTTAATCGGGAAAATTTGGAACGTTACACTAAGTCGGTTTATTGTCGCGATTGTCCTCTGTACGGGCAATGCGATTTTGAGGGAACTTACGAATATTTGGAAGGCAAGTTATTTCCGAAGGGCGAAAAGGTCGATCGCACGGGCGGTTCTAAAAGTTGGCAACGCCCTCAAAAGGGCAGGAAAAATTAAGCAAGTTCGCCAACATAACTCTACATGATGTTTGATAAAGGTTTGTAGTGAGGACTTCAGTCCGCATCAAATTCAGAGGACAATGAACAAAAGGTTTGTAGTGAGGACTTCAGTCCGCATCAAATGAGAGAGGACTGAAGTCCTCACTACAAACCAACTTACCAATTACCAAGCAATGAACAATCCGATTATTTGGCTACACGGCGACTGTTTGAGTCCTGAAGGGCCGGCTTTTCAAGCACATCCAGAAGCACCCGCAATCTGGGTTTGGGATGACAAACTGATAGATGAATGGCAGTTGAGTCTCAAACGAATAATAAACAAAAGGTTTGTAGTGAGGACTTCAGTCCGCATCAAATGAGAGAGGACTGAAGTCCTCACTACAAACCAAC
>PVWI01000200.1 GCA_003003725.1 filamentous cyanobacterium Phorm 6
CTCTAAGTAAGTGTCGATCGAGCTTCCCGATCGAATCGTGCAACCTAAATGATACTGGGCATATTGCCGCAAAATATTTTCGACTGACATCCACGCAGTTCGATCGGTAATCCCTTCTTCTAGTTCCGCACTACCCAACTGTTGCAACGCTGCTAATTCCCTAGCATTTATGTGGAAATTTGTCAAGTGTTTGCTGTTACTTGTTTGCGGGGAACGGGAAGCGGATCTGTACAAGCTACCGGTTTGCGAAGAGAGTTCTGCCTCTAAGTTAACTAGCTCGGGCAAGCTGAAGGTTCCCCCAGAGGGTATACTAAACCCGGTTTTCCAATCGGGGTCGGTGAAATTTGGGATGAGCGGTTGTCTGGTGGCGCAGCAGACTTGGACTTGAGGCGCGAGTCCTGCGAGGGCTAGCAAGTGAAAAATACCTTGGGTGAGGTGGGCGACAAGCACGGCGGCGGATTGGATTTCTGTGCGATCGGACAAACCCTCTAAACGACTTAAATGTTCGCCCAGCAACAAGAAGAGTGATTCTTGGGGCTCGTCGGATAAAGCGCTGGCGATCGCCAATTCTGCCAGATATTGCGCGGCTGATAGTTTTCCGAGGTTGCGGCTCAAACCCGGATGGGATTCGACGGTGCTCGCTTGGGTGATCTTGTCGAGCGATCGGCCTTTGGCAATTAGCAATTCGTTGACGACAAATAACTCGCTTCTACCGCCAATGCTCGATCGCTGTTTGCGAACACCCGGTGCTACGGCTTTAATTAAGCCGAATTCCCGTGTCAAAACTGTTAGCAGGCGATCGGATTCGCCGATCGGCGCACTCTTGAGATTGATTCCAGTTGCTTTGTAAGTTCGAGTCATTTGTTAGTGGTTATTTGTTAGTGGTTATTTGTTAGTGGTTATTTGTTAGTGGTTATTTGTTAGTGGTTATTTGTGACGACAAGGTATTAGCTTTGTTTCCAGGCTCAGCCTGAGAATACATACCCGGAGTCTCTGTCTCAAAAAACCAATGATATCAATTCCGGTAACACCGGAATTATCTAAATGGAGGACGCGGCAGTGCCGTTTCCCTACCCATATCAATTGTAGGGAAACGGCACTGCCGTTTCCTGATTGTGGGTAATATTAATTCCGATGCTACAGAATTTGAGATGATTAATGACAACACTCAACAAATAACAACTAACAAACCACAAATAACAACTAACAAACCACAAATAACAAACAACCAATTACAGTTAACGATTATCCAAATTATCGCGCTGGCGGAGTAATTCCGGGCCACGAGAAGTCCCCAAACGAGTAGCACCAGCTACTACCAAATCTAGAGCTTGTTCGTGAGTACGAATTCCTCCGGCCGCTTTAATCCCAATCCGTCCCTTCGTAACTTCCTTTAGCAGTCGCACATCGTCAACTGTCGCCGCCCCAAAAAAGCCAGTGTTAGTTTTGATATAAGCCACACCAGCTTCCATACAAATTTCAGCCGCTAACTGTTTCTCCGCATCGGAAAGCAGCGAACTTTCGATAATTGCTTTGATGGTGAGATTAGTTTCTTCGCAAATTTGGGCTAATTCCCGATGGAATTCATCCATTCTTCCAGCTTTCAATAATCCTAAATTAACAGAGACATCTAACTCTACAGCTCCATTATCTGCGGCTTCTAGAGCTTCATAAAGTTTCACCGTTGAAGTCGAAGCACCCGTGGGAAAACCGATCACAGTACAAACTTTTGGGCGTTTGTCGTGCAGTAGCTCAACAGCTTGTCGGACGTAGGATGGATAGACGCACACTGTCACAAAGCCAAATCTATCTGCTTGTTGGCAAAAGTGTTCTACTTGCTCTGGCGTCGCAGTCGGGTCGATCAGGCCGTAGTCAATCAAGGGGGCAATATCGATGTCTGACTGGTTTGCAGCCATTATTGTTATTTATCCGAAGTAACTACTTCCTTATTATGTAGCCAATTTACCAATCCTTGACCTTCATCAGCCCAGGTACAAGCGACCGGATTCATCCGTGAGGTCGCTTTCTGCAATTTTTAAATCTAAAATCGATCGACTTGCGGGGCAGACTCGATCGAGCACAAATACTCAATTTGCTGCCTGTAAAAGCTCTTATGGGAATTAGTTCATCCATTTTTAGCAAAATAAATAAAATTTAGGATCTGCCTTTAGATACATTTTTAATCTTTCTTTAGGTATACTTTGTTAAAAGGAGTTGCGACAGAACCTGGATCAGCTACGCTAGGGCAGAGCCTGGTAGCGGCTACTCTTTTTACTCTCAGTCGTGCTTTAAAAACCTAAAAGCCAGTGCCAAGCATGAATCATTTAGAACTCGAACAAGAAATTGGAAAGATGGCTAGGGCGATGATGACTCGCAATAGCTTAATTGGTAAAGATTTGATTGCCGATCTCAGGGGACGGCTGTCTGTTGACAGTGTAGCTGCTTTGATGATTGTCAGTATTGAGCGTTTGATTTGGTCTGACTGCGAGTCGGTGATCTGGAGTTTGAGTTATTTGATTCCGGCTGATCTGATGGAAGAAATTCGTCGGATTACGGCGATGGTTGTTTGCAAACGGTTGATGGGCAAAGGTTTTGTGCTGGGCAAGGATTTTAGTATTGATGCTGCTGGCAATTTGCTGTTGAGCGAGAATGCTCAAACAGCGGTTGTGGTTGCTTGAATAAAGCCAGCAGAATTTGGAGCCCGGATCGCGATGAGATTTGCAGTCTTTGTGTAACTGCAAATCTGATTCGGGATGCAGTAATAGTGGCGCTACTCACGCAGATTTGAGATTCGCAGCAGATCCAAGAGTGCGATGAGTGCGGTTAGCTGAAAGAGCATTTCATGAGAGGAAAATAGTTAGTTTCGATCGCAAATTATTGAGTTTGTGACTTGCAGTTTGTACGGGCGATCGCCTTGTATCAAAATTTTCAGATTTTTAGTGTAATTACTGTTTAACTCTGGGACTTGTTAGTGTAGAATCATCCCTAAGATAGATGCGAAGTATTATGAACTTAATTCAAAACATGGAAGCGGCTTGGTATTATCATCTGGGTTCGCGCCACCTCGAAGGTAACGATCATGATAGTGCTCTGGCGAATTTTGACAGAGCTGTGAAGTTGCAATCGGATCATTATAAGGCTTGGTTCGGGCGAGGTATGGCTTTGGGGAACTTAGAACGGCACTTAGATGCCCTGAAAAGTTTTGATGAGGCCTTGGTGGTGCAGCCAAATGCGAGCTTTGGCTGGCACAACCGGGCTATTGCTTTAGGAAAGTTGAACCGCTCTTTGGAGGCTCTCAACAGTTTTGACAGGGCTCTGGAGTTTAACCCATGCTCGGCGAGTATTTGGCACAACCGGGGACTGACGCTGATCGATATGGGGCTTTACCATAAGGCGGTTCTGAGTTTCGATCGCTCTTTAAGTTTGGAGCCGGAGGTTGCTGGGGCATGGTACAACCGAGGTAATGCTTTGTTGGAACTCAAGCTTTACTATCAGGCGCTAAATAGTTTTGACAGGGCGATCGAGTTTAACCCAGACGATGCGAACGCTTGGTACAATCGCGGTCTAGCTGCGAATTCAATGGGACTTTACAAGCAAGCAGTGGCGAGTTTTAGCCGATCGATCGCTCTGAAACCTGGCAGAGCCGAAGTTGTAGGCGAGCGACGAATTGCTTTGGGGAAATTAGTCGGTTTAAATCAGAAAAATGCCAAGTTCACTCCCACATCAGAGTGTGGTTTTGAGGATTATTTGATTTGGTACAACCGGGGTGTGGAATTAGCGCGAAAAGGCTGCTACTCGGAGGCAATTGCTTGCTACGAAACTACCTTAGAAATTAATCCTGATTTTGCTAATGCTTTTTACAATAAAGCTTGCTGTTATGCTCTACTGGGATTTGTTGATTTGGCTCTTGACAATTTGCAGCGGGCTGTGGAGTTTATCCCTAATTTATACCGAGAATTAGCTTTAGCTGATTCGGATTTAAGCTGCGTTTGGAAACAAGAACGTTTTGCGGCGCTGATCCGAGGTTGAACAGGAAGTTCGGCAACGGATTCTCTAGCGGATGTCGTGGATGGAAGAGAAAAGAGGGAGGAAGAAGCGATTAAGGAATGTTTTAATATCATGTCGCTTCAATTGACAACGATCAAATTTGGTTCGTAGTACGGACTTTAGTCCGCTTTCCTTCTGCGGAATAAAGTCCGCAGAATGAATGTTCTAATATCATGTCATACCAATTTCATAAAGTAGCGCTATATCTTACCCCCCAACCCCCCCTTACTAAGGGGTGGCTCAGACTTCATCTATAGTATATCTTTAGAAAAATGGTATCAGTTCAATTGACAAGGATCAAATTTGGTTCGTAGTGCGGACTTTAGTCCGCAGAAGGAAAGCGGACTAAAGTCCGCACTACGAACCGTTTTTGTTGTCAATCGAACCGACATAATATAACTGATGTTCTTGGTGGTTTCTATACGCCAGAAAAGCTCGCCGATTGGGCGAGCTTTTCTGGCTGGGCGACGGAAGTTCGATCGCCCACAAAGAGTTTTTTTTGCCATCTCTATCTAACGTACAGAAACCCTGATGGAGGGCTTGACTGGCCTGTTAGCAACTATTAGCACCTTGTAAATTCCAGACTCGGGGAGTTGAGCAAAAGTTTGACCTTCGCCTTGATCCAGGAGTTGTCCCGAGGGAGATTCGATCGCCACATCTAGATTTTTGTTGCTAGCAGTCACCCTGATTGTCTGTCCCTGTTTCCCCTCAACTGTGAGGGGCTGGATTTGGTAGCCGGACATTTTGAGTTTGACTGTGGCTTCGTTTTCCCCGAAGGCGATCGGAATTGCGCGATCGGGCCTGTAAGTCCACTTGGCGTTAAAGTCGCGTCCGATTACGAAGCTGCTGGTTTCACCTTTCGGGGTGACTAGCAGGCGGTAGATTCCCGAGTCTGGTAACTGGCCGATCCACTGATTGTCGCTTTTTTCAATAACTCCCATATTCTCACCGTTGGGACTGTACAGTTCGGCTGTCAGTTGTCCCGCCCACAGCGAGAGAGTCAGTTCTCGCCCTTTGACACCTTCAAAAATATAGGTGGTGGGTTTGTTGATGGTGGCTCGAATTTCCGAGGTTGACATTCGCTTGATCGGCTCTAGCTTTGAAACTGGCGCAGAGGTAACAGGTTTGTTAAAGGTTTCTGTAATTTCCGAGGTAGCCATCCGCTCGCCCAGTTCAATTTTTGGGGCTACAGGGCTGGCAAATACTGATTTTGCCATCATCATAAGTAGCATTCCAGTCAGTAAAATTAGTTTTTTCATATCGCTTGGGAGGGGGGTAATCAGTTGTATATGTTTACTTGTGTCGGCCTATTTGCACCGGATCAAATCTGGCGGATCGCGATCGGCTTTATCAGCATAGAGGATACAGGTAAATATCCCGTAATTGCCAAAAACTGCTGGTAGCAGATGGGCAGTGCGGGAGCTAAATAGTAGCCTCAATTTGTCGAGACATTTCAATCATACTCCCTACGCATAATATCATCGGAGAATTTGAGTAATTTGGTTAAGGAAAATTACAGCTTTTTCCAAGGATGTTGCTCAAAAAATGCCCCCACCCAAAAAATGCGGTGTCAGGGCTTCAGGATGAGCTTTACTACCAGAAAACTGCCCTTCACCCAGCGGGGGTTGCGGCCTCTACTGTTAACTGGTGCGAGGGCGATCGGCTTTTAGGGTGTGCACTGTCCGCCTTACCCTATTGGTAGCGCACCTTAACCCTATTACCCAATCCATAACCACAAACAACTGAATTTGCTTGTCATATCATGTCCGGTCGATTACTACTACGAACCTTGAGCGCGTGTGACACGATATAAAAACCAGAATTTGTAGGGGCGCGGAAGGCCGCAATATTTGACACAATCGCCAGGAATTATATAAACCCGCTCTCTGCCACGCGAGGTTTACTTATACTACGAATCTGACAGGATTTTTAGGTAAGCTTGCACTGTATTGGACAATCCCATTTCTAGCGCTTCCGCAATTAAAGCGTGACCGATCGAGACTTCTAGTATATCAGGAATCGAGCAAAACTTAGCTAAATTTTGCAAATTCAAATCATGTCCGGCATTCACTCCCAAACCTACTGATTGAGCGGCTTTAGCTGCTAAGGCATATTGTTGAAAAACCGATTCTACGTTACCTTCGCGAAAAGCCGTTGCATAGGGTTCTGTGTACAGTTCTACGCGATCGGCTCCAACTTCTTTTGCTAGGGGCATGAGAGCAGGATCTGCATCCATAAACAAGCTGACTCTGATGCCGTTATTTTTTAATTTTTCAATAATTGGCAAGAGCCGATCGCGATTTTCGGGAATATTCCAGCCGCTATCGGATGTTAGCACGTCGGGAGCGTCCGGCACCAAGGTACACTGAGCCGGTTTGACATCGCAAACTATATCCATAAATGGCGGCTGAAACGGATTTCCTTCGATGTTGAACTCGACAGTTAGCATTTTGGCTAAGTCGTAAACATCGGCAGCTTTGATGTGTCTTTCGTCGGGGCGGGGATGGACTGTAATTCCGTGGGCTCCGGCAGCAATTGCTGTTTTTGCGGCTTCGATAACGCTGGGGATACCGATATTTCGAGAGTTTCTCAGGAGGGCGATTCTGTTGATGTTGACGCTGAGCTTAGTCACGGGATGTTAATCTTTAAGGTTGATACTACTATATTAATCGCTTTCGGAACAAAACCTTGAGCCTGTGGCGGTAGTGTCAGGGTGTTATCCAAGTAAAAATTAGCTTCTGCAAGCGGTAAGGTTTCGGCAAAAAAAGCCTCTGCTATTTGCTGTTTTGCTGCCAATTCTTCGAGATTGGCAATGCAGAAAAGACTGGTGGCGCGATCGAATTTATCACCGCATCGGAGACATTTTATAGAGGAATAAGTAGTTAAGTTAATGGATACATGATGTAGCTTAACTATCTTTACTGTGCAGCAATGCCAAATAATCATTCAAAGTTTCGGGGGTTTCAGCATATACCGAAAAAAGACTGATAGCTTGCTCATTACTCAACTTCTCCCCAAAAGTAAACTTTATTTTGTCTTTTATATACTTTTTAGAATTTGATGAATCCTGTAAAATTAGTTGAATCATTGTAACCACAAACTCCATTTCATATTTGCCTCTAAAAGTTTTATATTCTTCACAACGGGTAAAGTCATCAAGCTTTATGTTTAAAATATCTTCAGAAACTTCCAAGGCTTGTGGGAACTTGTGTTTGATGGTTTCACAATCATATTTTTGTACTACCGAGTCTAGCGTAAAATGAATAAAGTCTTTTGGTAATTTATCGACTAAATTTACACCTGTTTGGTTTCCTGTTTGATTTCTAATCTCTATCAAGCAAGCATACCAAGCGTTAATCAAACTCGTAGCTTGATGAAACTCTTGTTGTCTCTGCGTAAAAAGGCTAATACAAACTTGAAATGCTTCATCACTAACTTCTGATCAATGAAGTTCATTTTTTAGGATTTCTTTGAAAACATCTACTGAAGCGTAAAAATTTTCAATAGAATAACAAGGTGTTTCAAATATAGGTGGGTTATGAGGTGGTAAAGGTTCATTGAAATCCCTATCAATGAAAAAAGCTTTTTTGTATTTATCGTATTCCGCATGAATAGTAATAAGTCGGTAAACCTCTAATACTTTATCTCTGCCACCGCAATTTATTGGGTAATAGTTATCTGTGAAACGCTTGATTCTTGGTACATAGTAAGCATTATCATTTCCCTCAAAAAAGCAAAACAAGCCATCCTTACCTTTTTTGGTATGCAGGGCAAACTCTGCATAAGCAACTTGGGATTTTTCTCGGCTTTTCCTGAGTTTTTCTATGTATGACATTAGGCTGTAATGACTTGTGAAGGTTTAACATATTCGTCTAAGCCAATTGCATATTTATCTAATTCATTATCAAAAATGAATGGGGAATGAGTTACTGCCAAAAGGAATTCACATTTTCCTGAATTGAGAATATCTGGAAGTAATTGCTTTTGCCAAGGCATTGATAATGATAACTCTGGTTCATCAAAAAGCACAATAAATCGTTTGTCACCTTCTGAAAGGTAAATCTTAGAAAATATTGAAATAATTTGCTTTTCTCCTGAAGAAAGTTTATTCAATGGAATGTCAGAAGAATTTCTCTCGGATTTAATAAAAATTTTGATTGCACTTTCATCATAAAATACCTTTTTATTAATCAAATATTTATTGCAAACGTCTCTGAATAGTTTGACGGAGTTGTCTAACTCTTTTTGAGACGAGTAAATTTCAATGAGTTTCTTTAGAAAAAAGTTTAGAGAGTTATCTTTTGCTATTGGCTTTGCTTCTTTCTTTAAAAGTAGTTCACTAATTCTTTGCTTTTTTTGTTCTGAAATTCTAGTGCCAACTCGTGACAATAAAATTTCAACATCATTATCTTCGATGTTTTTCAAGAAATCACTATCTTTTACATCCTCTTCATCTTCTATTAGTTGACTTAAGATTTCGGATGACATCTGTGAAAAACCTTCCTTCAAAAATCTATCAATAGTATTTTGAATGTTGTTAAAACGTTTTTGGACATCATCCATGCCAAATTGAATAAGTGTATTTTCTTGATTTAAAAGTTCATCATCACTATAACCAAGATTATATAAGTCTTCTTCAACACGCCTATATGTTGGAAAATACATAATTTCACTCCCTTCAATACCAGATTCAATTTCTTTTTCACAATTACTAAAAAAAAGGTTAGATTTATTGTCTTTATTCATTTCGAGTTTCTCAAAAACTCGAAATATAAGATGAATAGGAAACTTGCTCGATTTGAAATTATATTCAAGCTCTGCTTCTAATAAGAATTTTCTTCTGTTACCTTTGCTTTGTATGAATCGATTTCTGAGCATTTCCAGTTGAGGATAACCAACTTGATCTATAAAATCTCTAAGCACTGGATGATCGTAAAGTTCCTGAATCAATTCATTTACCTTGTCTTTAGATATTTCAATAAAATTTCCTTGAGGAAATTCTAAAATTAATTTATCAAAGCTGAATTCACCCAGCCTAAAAAAATTTCTTTTTAAAGTGTAATAAAAAAGGTTTAAGACTTGAGTTTTCCCCAGTCCATTTTCTCCAACGAGTATTTTTGTATTCTCATCAAAGGGAATGTGAACATCATCTGTGCCGAAAAGACCCTGCACTGAAAAAGATTTTATATTACTTGTGTTCATTTTCTTGTCCTATTGATTAGAGCCATCAAATAAAGATTCTAGGGTTTTAATCATGGCATTCCTAGATGTGGGGCAAGCGAGGGCCTCCCACCTTAAACAAGGATAGCACAATTTTGAATGTATTGACAATCGCAATTGGGAGATTTAATAAGTAAACGATTAAGATATGTTTGAGTTCAGATTGTAACAGATATTATTTACTATGCAATCGTCCGAAATTTCGCTTCTGCAAGCGGTAAACTTTCTGCAAAAATCGCCTCTGCTGTTTGGTGTTTTGCTGCTAAATCTTCTAGATTGGTAATGCAGAAAAGCGGTGCGGTGCGATCGACTATTTCGGGCGGAAAATCTCGGCTAAAATATTTGAGTTGAAAGTCGTATCTGTGGGGACGGTAAATCATGCCCAACAGTTCGATTAAGGGTAGAAGCGTCCAGTTGTGATAGTTGCCGATCGCCTCTACTATATGTCCGCGATAAATCTCTTTTTTTACCAGAGGTTGCAGCAAATTAAAACGATTTTTTATTTCGTTGAAGCGAATTTGCATTTGGGCAAAATGCTGGTTTATATCCAAATGAGCGGGTACAATTAGATTGGCTTTGTCAAAGGCGATCGGGACTTTTCCGTGTCTCTCGATTTCGAGAAATTCGTTGCGGCTGCTGCGCCGGAAAACAGCAAAATCAATTAGCAAGAATTGCGGGGTTTCTTTCAGCCGCCAGAAGCACTGCGATTGACCGTGCCAAGCGGGTTCTGGAACTCGATATTTGAGTTCGATTTCGCTAATTTGTGCGAGGGCTTTTTCGACAATTTCAAAGGTTGATTCGACGCAGTTATCTGCAACGACAACTGCAATGTCGATGTCTGACCATTCGTCGGTGTATCCGTGGGCTGCTGAACCTCCTTGCCACAAAGCTAAAACAAAATCTAAAGGTTGTAGAGTGGAAACAATCTTTTCGAGAATGATTTGTCTCATGGAATCAAGCTATACTGTTGGTTTTACCCTGGTTCCACAAGTTTAACAAATATTGCGGGTGGAGATTGCTGTGGCATAGTTGTGCTAGACATTGCTAATGTGTCCGATTGTGTGCTGCGGAAAATTATAGGGGAAGCTGCAAGCGAGAGTGGCAATTTTTGGGAAAGTACGATCGCCCGCTGCGAGAAAATCAGTCTTAAATTATCGCTCATCAGAAACTTGCCCGCTGTCCGGTAACATGAGAAAGGATTAATTTTTAACAGCGCGGCATGGCAATTATTTGGGAACTCGACTTTTACAGCCGTCCGATCCTAGACGAGCGAGAGAAAAAAAAATGGGAAGTGTTGATTTGCGAAAGCCCGCTGAATGTGGGCGACAAGGCAGAATCTCTGTTTCGCTACTCGCAATTCTGCCCCAGTACAACCGTGAATTCCCTGTGGCTGGCTGGCGCAATTAAAGAGGCGATCGCCGCAGCACCGAAACGTCCCGAAAAAATCCGCTTTTTCCGCCGCCAAATGGCGAACATGATTACCAAAGCCTGCGAGGAGTTGGACATTCCCGCAGCCTCCAGCCGCCGCACCCTCGCCCTCAGCCTGTGGCTGGAAGAACGGATGCAAGACGTTTATCCCTCCGAACCGGGCTATCAACCGGTTGTGAACCCCAGCGTTCAATTTGTACCCGAAACGCCTGTGGCGTTGCCAGATGCTTTAATCGGCGAAAAATGGGCGTTTGTGAGTTTGCCGATCGCCGCTTTTGATGAAATGTCCGAGTGGGATATCGGATTTGGCGAAGCTTTCGGGCTGCCGATGACACGCCTGGCCCCTGAAACGCAAATTCCGGGACTGATTATCTACTCGTCGAGAGCAACAGCTTTGGCCGGTTGGATGTCGGCTTTAGAGTTGGCTTTTATCAAATTTGAAAGCGGCCCGCCCGCTAAGCTGGTATTGGATACCGGAGCTAACGATCGCTGGATTATAGCTAATCTCAGAGACGCAGCAACTGAGAGAGAAGCAGCATCATTTGAAGCCGCGAAAAAACAAGCAAAACAAGTACATTTCTTAGCAATTCAGTCGAATCCCGAATCGGAATCTTTCGCGGGATTTTGGCTGTTGCATGAATTAACTATTTAGTCATTAGTCATTAGTCAGCAGTCATCAGTCAGCAGTTAATCTACAGTTATTTAGAAACAGAGTTAACAGCTATATTGACTAATAACTAATGACTAATGACTAATGACCAATTAACTACCGATCGCCCATTACTAACCACCGACAACAATGACCAATCACCAATCAGCAGAACAACTGCTAGAATTAGCAACCAAAGCAGGTGCCGAAGCTGCTGAGGTATTGGAATCGCAATCGCTCTCGCGGCCGGTATTTTTTGAAGCAAACCGCCTCAAACAGCTAGAAACCGCCCAAGCAGAAGGTATTGCTTTACGGCTGTGGCGGGACG
>PVWI01000030.1 GCA_003003725.1 filamentous cyanobacterium Phorm 6
CTGGTTAAGTTGGAACGGTGGGAGGAAGCGGTAGAAGCTTACCGGATGGCGATCGAATTAAATCCCGATTTTAGCTGGTCTCACAACAATTTAGCTGATGTTTTGCTGAAGTTGGAACGGTGGGATGAGGCGGTAGAAGCTTACCGGAAAGCAACTGAGTTAAATCCCGATTTTAGTTGGTCGCACAATTATTTGGCTGACGCGCTGGTGAAGGGGGAACGCTGGGATGAGGCGATTTCGGCTTACCAAAGGTCGATCGAACTGAATCCCGACCATTTTTGGGCGCACAACAATCTAGCAGAAACGCTGGTGAATTTGGAACGCTGGGATGAGGCGGTTGTTGCGTACCGGCGGGCTAACGAAATCGACCCGAATTTTTTCTGGTCCGAGAGCAAGTTGGGCGACGCGCTGCTAGAAATGGAAAGGTGGGAGGAGGCGATCGCAGTTTATCGGCGGGCGGCCGAGTTGAATCCTGATTTTGCGTGGACTTATTACAACATGGGGACGGCTCTGGAGAAGCTGGAACGGTGGGATGAGTCGATCGCTTCTTACCGCCGTGCTGTGGAAATTCAGCCGGATTTGCCGTGGATCTCGCAAAAGCTGGCTGATGCTTTGAGGATGCGATCGCAGTGGGATTTGCAGGAGGCGATGCGTTTGTACCGACGGGCGATTCAGGAGAATCGTGATGATGTGCAGTTGTATCACAAGGCGTTGGAGATTGCGCCGAATGATGCTGACCTTTATGTTGAGTTGGCGAATGCTTTGGTGCGGCACAGTTGGCCGGATGGGGCGATCGTCTTTTATCAGATGGCGTTGCAGATTCGGCCGGGCGATCGGGGGATTTCGGCGCGGTTAGACAAGGTGCTGGAAAAAAAAAAGCCAATTAAAAATCAGTCGCGAGTAGAGGTATTGAGTCCGGCTAAAAGCCCCGAACCACTTCCCAGTAGTCGTATTGAGCATCAGTCGCGAGTAGAGATATTGAGTCCGGTTAAAAGCCCCGAACCAGTCCCCAGTAGTCGTATTGTTGTCAGCGAACATCGGAAAGCTAAACCCTTGAACGGAGATGTACGTCTGATTGCTTTCTATCTGCCACAGTTCCATCCAATACCAGAGAATGATTTATGGTGGGGCAAAGGTTTTACGGAGTGGACTAAAGTAACCAAAGCTCAACCTTTATTTGAAGGACACCATCAACCTCAGCTTCCAGCAGAGCTAGGTTTCTATGACTTACGGATTCCTGAAGTTAGAGAAGCGCAGGCAGCCCTAGCGCAAAAATATGGGATATTTGGTTTTTGTTATTATTATTATTGGTTCGCAGGTAAGCGCTTGCTTCACCTTCCTCTTGATGAAGTGTTGCGAACAAAAAAACCTGATTTTCCATTCTGCGTTTGTTGGGCGAATGAAAACTGGACCAGACGGTGGGATGGAGCCGAACATGAGATCCTGATCGCGCAAGAACATTCGCCAGAGCAAAATAAAGCTTTTGCCGAAAGTTTAATTCACATTTTGCTTGACGAGCGATATATTCGCATCAATGGCGAACCCTTACTCATTGTCTATCGGAGTGATATTTTGCCAGATCCTCTACAGCTCACAGAGCAGTGGAGAGAGGTTTTTAGAGCAAATGGTGTCGGAGAAGTTCACCTTTGCCTCGCCATTACCTGTTTTTCAGGTTATGTAGACCCGGTGAGCATAGGTTTTGATTCTGCGTTGCAGTTTCCACCGCATGGAGTACCTGCTCGCGAAATTTCACCTTCTGAACTTGCGGGAATGCACCCAGATTTCACCGGAAAGCTGATGGATTATCAAGATGGCGCTATCAATGCCGTAGCGACAAACCTTCCAGACTTTAAAATATTTCCTGGAGCTATGCCGTCATGGGATAACACGGCTCGAAGAGGAACTACTGCTCATGCTTTTATTAATTCCAGCCCCGATATTTACGAGTTTTGGTTGCGCGGTGCGATCGAAAAAACCACACAAAGGAATTCAGGCGATGAACGAATTGTTTTCATTAACGCTTGGAATGAATGGGCGGAAGGAGCCCACCTAGAACCAGATCAGAAATATGGACATAGCCACCTTTTAGTTACCAGTAAAGCACTTAACGGGACACACGGTTGGAGAACGAGTCTTAATCTGCTACGCTATTTTCCTAATAAAACCGTAGACTATCTGAATCAACTGCTTGATGAATTAGAGGAAAAAACTACTGCTCATGATCGTTCTATTCAGGCATTGTACAGCATGATCCAAAGACTCGTTATCATCTCTGAGATCGATCATTATCAACAATATTCTGAATTATGGTGGAACTTGGAATCCCCTAAACCTGAAATGCAGTTCGATATCAATTCTATTGTTATATCAGGCTGGATATTGTCTGCAATTTCTAGGGCTGTTAGCATAGAAGTCATGTCTAACGATCGGATTATTCAGCGATTTCCTGTTAATATAGAGCGTCAGGATATAGGTGACGCTTATTCCTTTCCTGATGCGCATCGTAGCGGTTTTTCAGCAAGGTTAAAATTAGGCTGGGTAGAATCTGAACAATCTATAAATTTGCGTGCTGTTCTGCAAGATGGAAGTTATATTCCATTATCATTAATCCGGTTACAACAAGGCTATAAGACTATTCAAAAGTTAGGGATAGCTGTAGATGAAAATGGTCAATTCCGTTATTCCCAGTCAGATATTGTAAAAGCAAGGATCAATCAGATCCGAATTCTTCCTCTTGAAGGAAGCGATGAGCAGCGTTGGGAATTGTTGAATCAATTGGAGAAAGAAATCGAGGCTCAAGAACAAGTAATTGAATCACTATCCAATTTTCTTAAACAGATCCCTGAAACGAATCTTTTCGCTTTCGATGCGGACTAAAGAAGATTTGCGATAGTTTGTAAATTACAGAGTAGTGTGAGGAATTTGAGTAATGAAGAAGATTTCAGAAAATCCCCTAGTATCCGTAGTTATTCCCTGTTACAAGCACGAAAAGTTTATTCAGAGATGTTTGGATTCAGTGGCTGCTCAGACTTATAAAAATATAGAAGTTGTCATTGTTGACGATTGTTCGCCGGATGGTTCAGCTTCGGAGATTCAGCGGTTAGTTGAGAGTAAAAGTTGGCGAGATAGATTTTCTCAGCCCTCACAATTTCACGGTTTTACTAAAAATCAGGGAGCTCATGCTGCAATCAACTATGGTATAACCCAAGCGAAGGGAGAGATTATTGCACTTTTGAATTCAGATGATGTGTATCACCCAGAACGAATCAAAGCTACGGTTAATGCAATGCAGAAAGGAGGGTATGAATTTGTATTTAGCCGCGTCCAGTATATAGATGAAGATGATAGGGTTGTAACTAACTCTCATGCTGTCGCTAAGAATTATTTTAATTACCAAAGAAATATTAACCTTAAGCCGTTTCCTTCTGTTGGATTTGCTTGCTTGTCAGCAAATGTAAGTATTTCTACTGGAAATTTTGTTTTTACAAAAGCGCTTTTTAATCAGGTGGGTGAGTTTAACGATTATCGGTATTGCCATGACTGGGATTTTCTGTTGCGTTCCATAATTTATACAGAACCATTTTTTCTTGAAGAAGACCTCTATTACTATCGGTTTCATGGAAAAAATACTTTTGAGTCTTTGGCAGCAATTGGCCCTCAAGAATCAGCAAGCTTGCTCAGAAACTTTTTCTCAAAAGTTCAATGTCATTGGTCGCCTAACGCCATTGCACCTTCTCCATTGAATTGGCCTGGTTTCTTTGAACTTTTTATCCACTGGTATGGATTAGAGCGGTTTATGTAAAGACTAAGGCGATCAATTCGCAAGCATTTGCCTAATACGCTCACAGTGTCCTACACTGTGAGCGTATTAGTAAGTAGTAAGACACAATTAATTACACAAAACTCTGGGCTACAAGCCTTGTCTAGTAAAGAATCAGTAAAAAATCAGTGTGTAATTAATTCTGTCCAATTACTTATCAGCGATCGCCAACAGGTTTTTGCATAACGATCAGCGATTGCGGGATGATCGCTGGATCGTAGGTGAAATCGCAGAAATCTAGATATTTAGTCCACTCTCGCTCAACGTACTTCTGAGGGATTACAGCTTCTCCGTAAAAAGATGCGTCCCGAGGACCTCCGCCCCCCGTCGCACTGTATAAAAACTTACCGCTGTCGTAATCTGCCAGAGCTGCTTCAGTATTCACAAATGAGTGTGCCAAGGCATGATGCCAATTATTAGAAGTATTGCTCTGGTTTCGGAGGGTGCGACAAAGTTCAATAAAACTACGCGCCTGAGTGGTAGCGACGAAGATGCCTCCTGGTTTTAGTATCCTCGAAAACTCTTCCACCCACTTGATGTGGACAGGTTCTGCCAAATGAGAAAAGACAGAGTAGGCGTAAACAATATCGAAACAGCCATCAGACAACTCCAAAGGAGGTAGTGGTTGGATCGCGCTGTAGTTTCCGTGTTTGACTGTGTTGATACAGAGCTGAGTCATTTCTGAATCGACATCAATCCCATATAAATTCTCAGCAGCGACATCTTTGAGGAAAAATCGAATTATCCGCCCCCATCCACAACCAAAATCGAGAATACGGCTCTCTCGCCCTAATTTCAGCCCCAGTTTCCCTAAATACCGCTTGATTTCAGAATAGAAATTAAACGCTTCGTTAAGAGCCTGCTGTCCCGACATCCCGACAAACTGACGCTGAAGTTCTTCTGGCGGAAATCCCGGCATTTCAATGCCGTCTACAACTTTGTGATCCAGACTTTTAAGCAGTGTCTCCAACCATTCTCGATCGCTCATCCCAGACCCATAAGTCAAGATAGCAGCGTTAGTGCTTTTGCAGGCAACAGCCTCCGGTTTGACAGGAGAATTTGTTTTCTGGTTCGCCAATTCTGCGGATAAATTCATTGTGGCGATCGCTTGCGATTGATTCTCCGTCTGGTACTTTTGGGAGTTTAAGCGCGGTAATTGCTCTTGAGTTTGGCGGAGCAAAGGCTTATGTTGCTCCAACTCTGACTGAATTTGCTCTAGTCGAGTCCGAGAACGCTTTAAATCTGCCTGAATCTGCTTTAAGCGCGGCAGCTTTTGCCGAAATCTCACCACAGCGATCGGCACAATGCTTTGATCTGAAAACACAGCTTCGAGAACTAATTCACATTCATCTGACAGTTCGCCTACTCCTACTTCAGCCGAAAAGCCACAGTTTTCCGAACCTGCTACATTTGAATGAATTTTAGCTACATCCGGGCGAGGATTATTAGTAGCAATTTCCTGAATTACTGTGCCACCGCTAGTTACTTTGATAGCAACTGCTGGATATTTTTTTCCTAAGATCCAGCCATAAACAAAAATTTTGTCCGTTTCAAACTGGAGATTATTGCGCGGGCTGTCTATATTATAGCCCCATAGCAAGCCGGAATCTTCTACGGACAACGCAGCTACATCTAAAATTTCAATTAAAGCTTGTTCGCTCATTTTTTTAGCTTTTGTTAGGAATGAATATCTTATTTTAACTGAAAACTGTGACAGTGTTAGCAATCACAGAACGATTTTGCTCCATTTTTGCCTGAACTTGTGACAGCTTCTGCCGAGATGCACTCAAAGCGAGATCGTACTGTTCAAATGAACTTGACAACCCTTGGCGTTTAGCTCTCATATCTAATGCTTTTTGATACAGTTCCATGTCTTTGCTAGTTATTTCTGTTAGCCTTTTCATTGTACTTTTGTCAGTCAATGCTTTTTGTAAAAGCTCCTGATAATTAGGATACTTATTTTGATTAAAAACCTCCATTTTAAACTCAGGCAAACCTAGCATCTGCTTCAGTTCTGCTAAATCATCTTGAAAAAATTCTTGAACACCAACAAAGTAAAAATCAGTTAAATCTACATCTCGACAATAGTACTAGACCAAGGGATTCATCCAGTTTTTAGCATTCATTTCTGCAAACTCTAACAGACTGATGTTATTTTCAACCATATACTTATGTTCTTCACTAAAAAAAACATTTTCTTTGGGCTGCGACTTCCAAAAAAAGTAGCCAGAAATGAATTGAATAATTGGATTTCTCATCCAGATTATTCTTTTTGCTGATGGGAAGTAATCCTTGTATTTCCTTGCTGGAAAATGACCGTGAATAACCCTAGCTTGTGGTTGATCAGACAATCTATCCAGAGTATTTTCTAATTTTTCCTGTTGTTGATAGTCACCAAAAACTTGCATCTCGCCGTAGACCTGTTTTAAAATTCTCCCAAAAGTTCCTCCCGCTGTTTTGTGTACGTGGACTGAGATGATTTCCACTTGAGAATCCTTGAATAAATTATTCATTTCCAATTTGGCTCCTCTTGTTTGCTGCTGAACTGATATTTTATGAAATAGTAACAACAGTTCTAAGAGCTGTTATACTCCGCATCAGTTGTTTCCACTCCGCTGAGTTAGTGAGAGAATAACTATCAAATTCATAACCTTTCTCTAACGATAACTTCGCAAAACTTTCTAACCAGTTTACCACTGTTTCTGTGCGCGATAAAGGGGTACATTTCAAAGATTGCTGCAAATAGTGAGCCACACCAGCCAGATCACCTTTACCGTAAGCATACCAAGCCTCCCACAACAAGAGATTGTACTGCGTCGGGTGCTGTCCCTCTGCCTGAGTGGCGGCTAGATTTTTTTGAAATAGCAATCGCTCCAATACTTCCTGAGTCTGATGCAGTTGGGACTGAGATTGTTCTAAGACAGCATTCGTCTCGTTCAGTTGAACTTGAGCTTGTGCTAGTTTTGCACCAGTTTGACCCTGTTGAGACTGAGATTGTTTGAATTTCGTTTGAGTTTGTGCTAATTCGGCTTCAGTTTGAGCCTGTTGAGACTGAGATTGTTCTAATTCTGCCTGAGTCTCGCGTAGTTGAGACTGAGATTGTTTCAATTCTGTCTGAGTCTCGTGCAGTTGAGATTGAGATTGTTTCAATTCTGTCTGAGTCTCGTGCAGTTGGGATTGAGATTGTTCCAACACCACCTGAGTCTCGTGCAGTTGAGATTGAGATTGTTCCAACACCACCTGAGTCTCGTGCAGTTGGGATTGAGATTCTTCTAACACTGCCTGAGTCTCGTGCAGTTGAGATTGAGATTCTTCTAACACCACCTCGGTATGTTGCAGTTGAGATTGAGATTCTTCTAACACCGCCTCGGTATGTTGCAGTTGAGACTGAGATTGTTCCAATTCTGCTTGAGTCTCGTGCAGTTGAGACTGAGATTGTTCCAATTCTGCCTGAGTCTCGTGCAGTTGAGACTGAGATTGTTTCAATTCTGTCTGAGTCTCGTGCAGTTGGGATTGAGATTGCTCTAACACGGCCTCGGTATGTTGCAGTTGGGATTGAGATTGTTCTAACACTGACTCGGTATTTTGCAGTTGAGACTGGCATTGCATTAATATTACCTCAGTCTGATGAAGTTGAGACTGGTATTGACTCAGGAATGCGTTGGTTTGATGCAGTTGAGACTGAGATTCTGCCAATGCTATCTGATTTTCTTTGAATAAGTCGTCTGGCTTGTCTATATATATAGAATCTATAGCTGGTTGCACATTTGTAACTTCATCTGAACATAGAGCGATAAAATAAATTGGCTCTTCTAAGGAGCAAACCTTCTGATTCACTTCACTATCATCAAAGGTATAAGCATTGAAGCTAGGTTGACTCGCTTCCTTCAAAGGAAAAATAAAAGATCCTGTTGCCAACCTTTGACCGTAGATTTTAACGTGCTTAAAGTGGCGATTCAGCAAGCTAATAAATTGATAATCGTAAAGCTCTTTGACGTGAAATGGATTAGAATATTCAGGCAAATCTGAATAAGTCAGCCGATTGGGAGAAGAAATTATCAGCAGCCCTCCTGGATTGAGAACCCTTTTGATTTCTTGCATCATTTCTTCATGTTGATTGTGATGCTCAATCGTTTCAAAGGATGTAACAATATCTACAGATTGACTGGGAAGGGGAATCGCCTCACAAGCTCCTACCACAAACTCTAAATTGGGACGATCTCCGTACTTTTGATTTGCATATTCTACAGATTTGGAGTCAATATCAACTCCCACGACTGAACGAGCAAATTTTGATAAGCTTGCAGATCCGTATCCCTCTCCTGAAGCGATATCCAGCACTTGTTTGTCGCGAGCTAACTCCATCGACAGAGCATACCTGTGCAAATGTTCATACTTGATTTGCCCCTTCATGCAAGAAGGCAAATATCTTTCACCTGTAGGTTCTAATTCCATCTTTAATATCCTCCTGCTGTCTAATTTATCGCTATATCTACTGATTTTATACTAACCAGAGTACCATCTCCCTCAGTCTATCCAAGACTCTGAGCGGTGGCAGGAAGTTTCCGCCAGTTCAACTCCAAACAAGCAAACCCCTCGTCCAGAAAATTCTTGACAGTATAACTTTACCTTGGCCGCGATCGCGCTTTTGCACCGGCGATACTGGGATAAAACCGTTACCGTACCGACTATATCAGATATCAAGCCACCTGATGATCTGTTGCCAAAATGGTGTATTATAAACAAGCTGGTGCTGTAGTAAGCAGCCCCATTGGCTTAAAAGTAATATTTTATACAAAAAATAATCAACCGAAAATGAACGAGCAAAAGGCTGTAACCGAATTCGAGAAAGGCAATCAACTTCTGCAAGACGGCAAACTAGAAGATGCGATCGCAGCCTATTGCTGTGCGATCGAGTTAAATCCCGCAAATTCCTGGTTTCACCACAACCTAGGAGAAGCTCTAGCCAAACAGGGGCGATTTGATGAAGCGGTCACAGCTTTTTGTTCCGCTATAGAAATCAAACCGGATTTTTCTTGGTCTCATCACTACTTGGGAGATGCCCTCGCTCAACAGCAAAAATGGAAAGAAGCCACCGAGGCTTTCCGCACAGGGATTGAACTGAATCCCGAACATTTTGGGACTTACTGTGGCTTAGGGCAGAGCTTGGAAAAACTTGGGTTATTTGATGAGGCGATCGCAGCTTACCGCCGTGCAAGTAAACTGAACCCTGATGCTGATTGGATTCATCATGCCTTGGCAAATGTACTGCAACAGCGAACTCAGTCGGATGTAGCAGGGGCGATCGCCTCGTACCGCCAGATCGTAGAACTAAATCCTGACAACGTGGAAGCCTATCAGAATCTTTTGCAGGTTCAACCCGATAACTCAGAAACCTGGTTTCAGTTGGCCGAAGCTTTTGTGAGAAAGGGAAAGACGGAGAAAGCGATCACATCTTACCGCCGTGCGATCGAACTAAACCCACGCGCGATCGAACTAAACCCAAAATCTTTCTTGTTGTACCAGCAGTTTGGCAAAGTTCTGGCCAACCAGGGGGATGTAGCAGGGGCGATCGCTTCTTACCGCCGCGCGCTCGAACTAAACTCAAAGTCAGTTGAGGTTCTCGAAGATTTGTGGGTTGAATTGAGCCGACCAAGACAGTGGGAGCAAGCAGTAGACCTCTACCGCCAAATCCTTGAAGCTAACCCAGATATACCATTAGCTCACTACCATTTAGGAGCAGCCTTGACTTACCTGTGTAGGTGGGAGGAAGCCTCAGCAAGTTACCAGCGGGCAATAGAACTAAACCTGGAGTATTCGTTTTGGCCACACCAACTCTTGGGGTCTACCCTGGCGAAACAAGGAAAGCTGAATGAGGCGATCGTGGCTTACCAAAATGGCTTAGAGATTGAACCAAACGGGCGGGGATACTTTGAATTAGGGCTGCTGTTTGTAGAATACGAACACTTGAATGAAGCCATTTTATCTCATCAAAAAGCTGTAGAGATTGAACCAAACCAAGCACAGGCTTATTCATCTTTGCTGGAACTCGTTAGTAGAGCGTACCATCAGTTAGGAGTCCATCAAGCAGAACAAGGTCTGTTAGATGAAGCCATCGCATCTTACCTAGAAGCCGTAAAAATATCGCCAGAAACGTTTGACTATTGTCATCGGTTGGGAGAACTTTTGGCAAGAGTAAATCAACCAGAACACTGGGAAAAAGCGATTAATATTTATGAACATATTATTACCAAGCAGCCGGAATCAAGTAATGCCTACCATTTTTTAGGAGATATTTTTAGATATACACAACAGTGGGAAAAAGCTAAAGATGCCTATTGTAGAGCTATTGAGCTATCTCCAGAAAGAGATGTATTGCATCATTTCCTAGCACATATTATTCACCATCATTCTACTACAACAACATGGGAAGATGCTGTTGAATTTTACCGCCACGTTATTGCGATTCATCCCCAAATAGCATGGTTTCATTACCATTTAGGAGCTTCATTGGCTCTTTTATCTCGGCTTGAGGAAGCAGTAGAGAGTTACAAAAGGGCAATCGAAATGAATGTTGCTCCTAATTCTTTTTGGCCTTATTATTTACTAGGGAATGCTTTACTTGGACTGGGTAATGTAGATGATGCTATTAAATCTTATCAAAAAGCATTAGAGAGTGAACCAACAGAAAATTTTTATCAAACAATAGAGCAATTGTTGCTCCAGAACAACTATTTAGAAGAAGCAGTCAAGTGGTATCAGAATCTTTTAAACTTCAACACAAAGTGGGCAGGACTCCACTCGGATTCACATAAAAGTTTCATAAAAAATTATTATGATTTAGGTTTCCAAAAAGCCAAAGAAGGAAGAATCAATGAGGCTATATCTTGTTTTCATGCTGCTGAAAATCGTCCAACAGATGGAGAGATTTACGAGGAAATCTGGAAAGGATTAAATGAGTTAGCACCCCTCAATGAAAATAATCCCTATTATCCTTCTGAAGTTAAGTGGCAACAGCCCTATTACTACTTTTCGCACGCAAGTACAAATAAATATAGGGTGATATATTCTTATGCATTAAACGATGACGATGAAATTTTTATTGAAAACAGTGGTTTTTCTATAGATTATCTTAAGTTAATAGGATTAGATGATGTTGATAAAGAAAAGATTTTTATTCAGAGCTTTCAGGATTCACCAGATGTTACGTCCTTATTTGACGAAGAAGTAACTTGCTTCTTTACAGGGAAAGGTAGATTTTTTCAACAAAGTATAGTAGAAACTGGCTATATTTATTCATTATGCCCAGTAACAGGTCAAATTCTTAGAACAAATCAATCATTTCCTCTACAATGTGCAGCATTCTTAACGAGAACAGCTTATCGTTTTGTTGGTCAAGAAGTTTTTTATTTGATAGCTGGTAGTTGGCTAGGAGACATAGAGTATATTTATTTTCCGAGGATAGAGCTTATTTTTGTGCTGGCTCCGAGCTTTGATACCAATGGTCGCAATTTAATTAACGAATTAAAAGCCCTGATGATTAGTTGTTGGCAGAGCGTTAAAAAATACATAAATAGTAATCAGAGAGAGATAGCTGTAACTACGGCTTTTTTTGCAAATTTTGGACACCAGCTATCGAATGAGTTTACGGGAATAGCCACTTTCTTTGAAAAAGGAACAATCCACAAAATTGATAAATTTATTGTAGGAGAATATGAACACTTTAATGTTGCTGATATTTTTCCTGGAGTTTCCCAAGAGCAGATAGTTAGATTAGAAAGAGATAAGTTTCTGCCCTTGGGAATTGATATCCTCTTTCAAACGACGATAGAAAATAGTTATTTTGTGGTTAGACTTTCACAAAGTTATATCAAGGAAACATTAGCACAGCTCATGTATAAAGGAGGCCTCAAACGATCGAGTCAGCAAGTTTTACAGGAAGTTGAAGAAGTCAAACAGCATTTTCCTATATTGTGTATCCAAATTCGTAGTCATTATCGCTTATGGCTATCTCAAGTAGAAGGAACCGCCAACATCATCAAAGCTATCCATGCAGATTTTCCAAATTTAGCAGTGGTATTCGACGGTTGGTCTATAGGTGAAATGCCTGATACTAGGTCTTTGAAAGGAATAGAAGAAGATGGAGTAATTATAGAAAAAATACGGGAGTTACTACCCCCCAATATTCAGACCTATAGCGCTAGTGGTCGAACAACCTGGGAAACAGTTGTTTGGGCTAATAGCGTAGATCTCTTTATGGCACCAATTGGCGCAGGTGGTATGTATTTAGTAGGGCTGGCAAGAAAGAAAGGTGTTATGTATAGTAACCGAAGGATTTTGAGTCAGATTAGTCAGGATTATAAAAAAATTAGAGAAAATGTAATATTACCCATATTTGTTCCTATTGATTCCATTTATGATGATTTAGATGCTATGGATAGTAATTTTGATTTAGATTGGCAAGTTATTTACTATGAACTCAAGAAGATTATAGATAGTCTTAATACTGAAAAATAATATGAGAAAAATAAAAGCTCTCCTTCAGAAACTAGCGTAACTAGAAAACCTTTAGCTAGATTCGCTTCAGGCAAGCCCTAGAGCGGCGAGTGATATTTTTACTCAATTCACTTTTATCAAAAGACCAAGCAAGGAATTGAAAGAATAAATGATGTTAAGTTTAGGGAAAAATAGATTTTTACTTTTGAATCGAGTGCCTTGCTAGCCAGAAAATGACTAACAAGGTCTCTTTGTACACTTCTTTATCCCAAACTCACGTCATTCAGTTATCACACACTTCTTTAAACATTCACTCACATATATAATTTGATCTTCGGTGAGATTCAGTGCCGAAGGTAAATTTACAGCGAATGGCGATAGGCTCAAAGAAACCGTATTTTGGGGTTGAGATTCCAGTAAAAATCCTTGATATGCTGGTAAAGCGCTCAGAGGATAAAAGAAAGGTCTAGCATCAATATCTTTTTCCTTGAGTCGCTCGATCAGCTCTCCTTTTTTTACTCCCAGCTTTTCATCCAGAATTGCTGTCACCATCCAATAGGTATTTTTCACTCTATTTGCTTCTTGGTTCAGGGTAATGCCAGAGAAACCGTCTAAAGATGCTTTGTACCAAGCAAAAATTTCCCGCTTGCGAGCAATCAACTCCTCAATTCGTTCTAGTTGAGCTAACCCCAAAGCTGCTTGCATACTGCTCATTTTATACTTGTAAGCAACTTCACTATTCCAGAACAATTTACTATCTGGATCTCGACCATGATCGCGGAGAAATAAACAACGCTGGTAAATATCCTCTCTGTCTGTGACTAGCATTCCCCCTTCGCCGGTTGTGAGAGTTTTGGAACCATGAAAGCTAAAAGTGCTAACATCACCGAAACTTCCAGCTTTTCTACCCTTATACTCAGATCCGATCGCCTCTGCTGCATCCTCAATAACAGCAATACCATGTTTGTCTGCGATTTCCAGAATCGCATCCATATCTGGCATATTGCCATATAAATCAACGATGATCACTGCCTTAGTCTTCGGTGTAATCCGTTCCGCAAAAGATTCAGCAGAAAGACACCAAGACTTTTCATCAATGTCAGCGAAAACAGGAGTCGCACCCACATAACTAATAGGTGCAGAGGTGGCGATCCAAGTAATATCAGGAACAATCACCTCATCCCCAGTTCCGACCCCCATAGAAAGTAATCCTAAATGCAGACCTGAAGTACAAGATGGTAAACTAATTGCATATTTGCGCCCTACATAAGCAGCAAAAGCTTTTTCAAACCGATCGTGGTACATATTGGCGTTGCCATACCACGCATTAGTGACTGCATCAGTCACATAGTCAATCTCTTTCTGAGTAATCCAAGGCCCAGCAACAGGAATACGTTCCATTTGTTTAATCCTCCACACACTTAAGATAACCGTCAGGCGCAACAGTAATCAGTAACTTAGCTTCGATATCCTTGTCAATTTCAAAACGTTTATTAGTCTTAAGAAATTCCCAAACTGCTGTTTTAGGATTGTTGCCTTTTCCCCAAGGGCGATCGGAGAAAAAGTCTTCAGGCATATCCTCTACCACTGTATCGAAAACTACTAAGTAACTATCTTTAGTTACCAGGGGCGAGTAAAGTTCCAATTCTTTCAATACATGGTCGTGGGTATGATTAGAATCGAGAATGACAAGCACCCGACTATTGCCTTTAGCAAAATCAAAAACCTGTTTTGCTATTTCTTCATCAATAGAAGAACCCTCAATCATTGTGATGCGCTTGAACATGGGATGTTTCTCAATTTCTACCCGATTGTGCTGACGGATGTCAACATCAATTCCTAAAACTTGACCCTCACCACCTATTAACTCAAGCATTGATGAGTGGAAAATCAGGGAACCGCCATGAGCAATACCTGTTTCGATAATCAAATCTGGCTTAACTTTCCAGATGATTTCCTGCATTGCCATGACATCTTGAGGGAGTTGAATAATCGGACGCCCCATCCACGTAAAGTTATAGGGATACTTATATGAGGTTATTTCTCTCAACCAAATACGAGAAAGTGCCTGAACATCGACATCAGCTTTAAGCCGGTCAATGTTACCTGTTACTTCAGCAAAAAACTTAGCGACTTCGCTCATTAGATAAACTCCTTCCAGTTAATGGTTTCTGATGTAATTATTTTACGCCCAGCTTTACCCATATTGGCAATTAAATCGAGAATAGACACATAAGGTGTAAATTCTCCATAAAGTTGCGGGTAAGTTTTCTTTTGATAGCTCATATACTCGACGCGAATCCCATGTTCCTCAAACAAATTATGATTTAGGTACTTCCGTGCGCCATGACCTGTAATATATATATCACCATTTAGGTACTTAACGATGTCTAAGACCCGTTGTGAACCTTTTCCCGGTATATTAAGTTTTGATGAATACAAAAAATTGTCTGGTTTTCCAATTTCAAAGTATTGACAAACTAAATTCATGCTAGCGATCGCTACTTCTGCAATCGTTGTTGCAGGCTGACTGTAAACAGACTCAACAAGCGCCAACATCTCCTGACTATAAGGCGCTTTAGCATACACTTGGGATAGAAAATTAATATGACGTATACACCAATCTTTTTTCTGCTTAACTGTTACCTCTCTAATCTCTTGCCCCAATTGTAGATTGTCTAGAGGAACTGTTAACCACTTAGAACCTTCAGTATGTTTAATTTGTACTCGATTCACAAAGCTTCCTTTTGAGAATTGAACATCATCATAATGAACATACATATCTGCCAATCTAATTTGCTCAAAAAATCCTACCCAAGGAAAAAACATGGGTTGTGAAATAACAATTTTCATAGTTTTTTAGAGGAGTCTAATAATTTTTCCATAATCAGTACGTCATAAAACTGACACTGATTATAAAAGTGTTGAAAATGGATACCGACCTTTCGATATCCCAGTTTCTCGTATAAGGATATAGCAGGTTGATTGTCAGCCAAAACTTTTAATATTATTTTTCTAATTTTAAAAATTTCTAGAGCATAACTTTCTAAAATAGGAATTGCATCTTTGCCATAACCTTTACCCTGATCCGAAGGTGAAATACAAATTCCGATTTCCCCAAAACCATGAATAAAATTCATATTGGTCAATTGGATATATCCACAAGCTTGATTATTTTTCTTTTCGGCAATTACAAAAAAAATAGTTTGCGGATTAGTGGTATGACTATTAAGCCAATCTTTCACCTTTTGAGTAGTGTTAGCCCTTGGAAGAGACATCAGCTTTGTTTGTAAAACCAGGTTATTTCGCAGGGAAACAAGTAAATTGATATCTTCTTCTAATGGCTGACGTAATGTTACCAAGGTTGCTTCTAACATAGACTCAATCTCCCTCCCAGCAGTAATATCAAAGGTTAAAATACAAGTGATTTCGTCCTTTCCAACAGTCAATACTTTCGATACTACTAGAGGCAGTTTGAGGATTTAAACCAACATATATAACCTGAATTTCGTCACTTAATTCACTGGGGGCTATAATAGGCTTTCCAAATAAAGACTTACCTTGACGATAAGGATTTTGATCGATAAAATACTTAACGCGATCTAGGTCTTTTAAGCAAGTAGCAATAAAGGTTCCATAAAAGCCTGAGCCATAAATAGCACTCTGTTTAGCATTTTTGTGTTTTTCTTCAAACTCTGTAACTTTATTGGAAATAACTTCCCAATAATTAGCCATTTCCATAGCTTTTGTATAAATTGCTTCTACATTTTGTTTGACAACTAATGGAGATGATGTCTTCACTGGCAAATGAGGTTTTTGAGCAACTATGACAAATGATCCATAGTGAGCATCTGCATCAATTGTAATTGATTGAAACCCTATATCTTCCAGTAAAAATTGCAGGGATGTTTCCGAAAAATGATTAACATGATCGAGAACCACAAAGTCTGCTGTATTTGTATAAATGTTAGGAACAATGCAATAGAAAAAACTCCCCGGCTTGAGTAGTTCTTGAATTTTACAGAGCATGGCTCTGGGATCGACAACGTGTTCTAGAGAAAAGAAGGAAGTTACTAAATCAAAATACTCATGCCACTCTGGTTTCAAGAAATAAGTAGACCAGTTTTCAGGTTTTGCAAATGTTTCCCAAAAGGGGATGTACATTTCACTGACATCGAACAAATGAGGGGTAATATCGGGTCGATTTTGAACCAATTTCTTGAGTGTCGCACTTTTAGCACAACCATAATCGAGCATCAAAGAATTTTCCGGCAAGGTAAGTTTTTCCAAAAGAACTTGAACTTGATGATCTATCCGAAATATTTTTTTGCTCTCAATCACCTTATACAGTTGGTCTTCTTCTTCTGTGTCAATCAGAATTTTATAAGTCTGATCGTAATATTCGGCTATATTATTAATTTCCGTTGTTTGGAGATGACCACAGTGATGACAAAAAAACACTTCCGTTTCTTGGGGATATATCTCACACAAAGAAGTTATAGAAAGATTATTTTCAGAAACATACAGAGGGTTTTCTATAGACAGTTGACAAACATTACACTTAACCATTTTTGTGATTCTCCTATTAATCCAAGATCAACTCAGGATGGACTTCTTTAATGTCTCTACCAGACGCAAAAGAACCTTTCCAGCCTATTTTAATGCCAGTTGTGTCATGAAAGTTAAAGTAGCGCATCTGCATACTCCAGCGCGATCGTTTACCTTTGTTAAAACTAGAAGCGTGTAAAGTTAAAAAATCAATAATAATTAAGTCTCCTGGCTTACTAAGAGGGGCTACTCTTTGATAACGAGTAATCAAATCCTGTTCATTTTCTAAAATCAAAGAATAAGCACCAGACTTTTCAGGATTTTTAGGATCTTTAGTGTAAACCGGTACTAATCCGTCTTTATGAGAACCTAAACAAAACTCAACTGGTCCTAATTCTGTTGTTACTGGAATTAGTGAACTCCAAAACACCAAACCATCTAAACTACGAAACTGAGCCGGATAGTCTTGGTGCCAGGGAGCCCTATATTTTTCTTCAAAGGGGTTATCAATCCTAATCCCATAACCACCAGCAGCAATTCCAGCCATATCTGTCTGACGCAGTTGAGCCACTAATGATTCATGGAGGGGCGAAGCTACCAGCCTCATAAAAGCAGGAATTTGTTTGACTGCATCATAGACTTCTCCCCCAATGCTGCGATTGTGAGAAATTAATTGTTGATAACCAAAATCAAAAGTTTCTGGAGAAAATGGTAATTTATTTATTGACAATCGATATTTATCAATAAGAATATGAATTATTTTATAAATGCCATACTGAATGGGCTCTATATCTTGCTTCAAATCATAAAATGAATCAAGTAAAATGAAACCGTTTTGATAAAATTTGTCTACCTGCTCTTGAGTTAATAATTTCGGTAAATCATTCATGACAACATATTTTCTCTTTGTCTTTAGTTTTTTAGGCATTTAATATCAACAGGAAACAGAGAAATTTTCATATTCTCTATCTCTATCTGAGATAATTAGATTAGTGGACATCCATTGAATTGCAAAAGCTGTATCATTCCATCGAATACCTTTTGCTGACTCAGGATGATAAAACTCTGACATTTGGTAAAAAACCTCAGTATTATCTACCAAAGTCTGAAACCCATGCGCCAGACCTTCAGGAATATAAAGAATTTTGTGGTTCTCAGATGTTAGATAGACTGCTACCCACTGCTTAAAAGTTGGTGACTCTGGACAGATATCTATAATTACGTCATAAATTGCACCGCTTGTACACCTTACCAATTTAGCTTCCTCATAAGGTTTAGCCTGATAGTGCATCCCTCGTAAAGTCCCACGATTGCGGTTAAATGATATATTACACTGCACGAGATTAGAAGTCAACCCTCGTTCTGCAAACTCCTTTTGACACCAAGAACGCCCAAAAAAGCCGCGCTCGTCCTCTATTCTATCTACCTCAATAACGTAAGCTCCCTTAATTTTTGTTTCAGTAAATTTCACCTTATCACCTCGACTTGAGGAATCAGCACCACAAACTTACCTCCCCACTCCCGGATATAATCCATCTGACTTACTATCTCATCTTTGATGTTCCAAGGCAAGATCGCCAAATAATCCGGTTTAGTTTCCCGAATTTTATCTGGATGATATACCGGAATCTGAGTTCCCGGCAAAAACAAACCCTGCTTGTGCGGGCTTAAATCCACCGTATAATCAATCAAATCCGTGCGGATACCGCAATAGTTTAGCAGCGTATTAGCCTTAGCCGGCGCACCGTACCCCGCAATTGATTTGCCCTGGTTTTTGGCCTCAATTAGGAAACTTAGCATTTGGCGCTTGGTAGACTTCACCTTTTCGCCAAATCCTACATAAATTTCAATTTCGTTGAGTCCTGCTTGCATTTCCTTAGCTTTAAGTTGGGAAATGCGATCCTCAACCTGTATACTCTCACAATCTGCGTGCCTTCCGTAAATCCGCAGAGAACCCCCGTGCGTCGGCAGCTCATCCACATCAAACAAAGTTAAACCGTGACTTGCAAAAATATTCTCAACCGTCAGCAACGAAAAATAAGAGAAATGCTCGTGGTAAATCGTGTCAAACAGATTGTCTTGAATGAGTTGCAATACATGAGGAAACTCCATTGTCAAGACACCGTTTGGCTTCAGGAGAATTTTCATCCCCGCCACAAAATCATTCAAATCGGGTACGTGAGCCAACACATTATTGCCCAGCAACAAATCCGCCTGCTTCCCTCTTGCAACCAACTCTTTAGCCGTTTCCACTCCAAAAAACTTGACCAAGCTTGGAATGCCTTTTTCCTCAGCTACTTTGGCTACATTTGCAGCCGGTTCAATCCCCAATACGGGAATTCCTTTCTGCTGAAAATACTGGAGCAAATAGCCGTCATTGCTAGCGAGTTCAATTACCTGACTGGTTGTGTCAAATCCAAACCGCTCCACCATCAAATCAGTATAATTCTTGGCGTGGCGCAGCCAAGAGTCTGAATAGGAAGAAAAATAGGCATAGTCGCTGAAGATGCTATCCGGGGATTCAAACTCTTCTAACTGCACTAAAAAACAATTAGCACAGACATAAGTATGAAGCGGATAGAATTTCTCTGCACAATTCAGATGCTGTTGAGGTAGAAAAGCATTCGCCAGTGGCGACATCCCCAGATTTACAAAAGTATGCTCCAATGGGTAACTGCAAAAACGACATTTAGATGGCACCGAATTAGCCCCCTTGACTATCCAATAAGAGAAAGAAAATTAAAACCCCAGTCACAGAAATCTTCAATCACACGGTGATGACACAAGTGTTTTCCTCCATTAAAAATTTCTCATACCACTCAATTGTTTCTTTCAACCCTTCTTCTAAAGGATACTTAGATTCCCAGCCGAGCATTTTTCGAGCCTTATCTGCCGAGAGATACTGATGTTTGATTTCATTCTTTGCCCGATTCAATACGACCGGCTCTAAATGACTCTTGTTCATCAATTTCAAAACCTTATCTACCATGCCCCGCACCGAAATTTGCAACTCGTTGCTGAAATTAAATGCTTCTCCCAAAATTTCTTTTCTGTCCATTTGCTCTGCCAAATGCAGATATGCTAAAACTCCATCCTTAGCATAAAAATAGTCCCGAATAAAAGTGCCGTCACTGCGGATGACTACCGGCTTGTCTCGTAATGCCGATCGAATTGTAGACGGAACAATGCGATTAAAATTCAAGTCTCCGCCACCGTAAAAGTTGCCGCAGCGAGTAATGCAAACAGGCAAACCATAACTGACATAATAAGTCCGACTAATTAAATCAGCACAGCTTTTAGAAACGTCGTAGGGGTGTTCTCCTTGCAGCGGAGTTGTTTCGCTGTAAGGCAACACTAGCTGGTCTCCATAGGCTTTATCGCTGGATGCGATGATAATTCGACTCACACCACCGACGCGGCGACAAGCTTCTAGAATATTCCAAGTGCCTTTAATATTCGTTTCAAAAGTTGCTAGCGGCTCTCTATTTGCAACTCCCACAATTGTCTGAGCTGCTAAATGAAACACCGTGTCTATTTCATATTCATTAATCGCTCGTTCTACAGTTGGCAAATCTTCGACACAACCGCGAACGATATTAATCTGTCGATACCACTCTCCAGCATAAAGTCGGGATTGTGGCACCAAGTCACGCACTAATCCCGTTACCAAGGCTCCCCTTTGCAGCAACTCAGCTACTAACCAGTTACCCAAAAGACCTGTGCAACCTGTCACCAATACCGATCGATCGCGCCAAAATTCACTCATTCCCACACCTTCCAAGGAGCCTCTCCATTATCCCAAAGTTCGTTCAAATATCTATACTCGCGGTAAGTATCCATCGCAAAAAAGAAACCTTCGTGGCGGTAAGCCATCAATTGCCCCTCTGCCGCTAACCGTTCTAGAGGTTCCCGCTCTAAGAAACAATCATCCCCGCTCAAATCTTCAAATATGCTGCGGTGAAGTATCAAAAACCCTGCACTTGCCCAGCCATCTATTTGAGGTTTTTCCGTGAATTCCAGAACTTTGCCTTGGTTGTCCACATCTAAAATACCATATCGAGATGTCGGACGTACTGTACTAACAGTTGCCAGCTTACCATGAGACTTGTGAAAATCCAACAGCGCCCCAATATCGATATCAGCGACTCCATCACCATAAGTCACCATAAAGGTATCCTCGGCAATGTATTTTTCCACCCGCTTTACCCGCCCTCCAGTCATGGTGTCCGGGCCTGTTTCTGCCAGTGTCACCTTAAAATTTTGCTCTTGATGATCCTCGTGATAGGTGATCTGGTTTTGGCGGCCCAAGCAAATAGTAAAATCATTATTCATCGCTTCATAATTCAGGAAATACTCCTTAATCATGTTCCCGCGATAGCCCAAACACACAATAAAGTCCCGGAAACCGTAGTGGGCATAGGTCTTCATAATATGCCAAATAATCGGCCGCCCGCCCACATCAACTAAGGGTTTAGGACGAAATTCTGTTTCTTCTCGGAGACGAGTCCCCAAACCACCGGCTAGTATAACTACTTGCATTTTTTCACACTTTGAAATGTCATCAACTAATCTCTAGTTACAGTGGAATCCTGGGAAACGGACAGCAGTTCCAAATTCGCTTTCAAATATGCGACAAAGCACATAACTCAATTTAGGTGTATCAGGGGTAATTCCATCCTTCATTTTGTCATAATCTGGATCGCAACTAATCACCCCTCGGTTAGTATAAGCGATCCACTGACCCCGATATTTCTTCAACTCACGGCGATTCGCCTTATACCACTCCTTAGCCGTCGCATATTCTGCCTCCATATTTTCACCCCACAATATTGTCTCAAACTCATTTGCGATCAAAACACCACTCAACCCAATTGTTGCAACTCCCAGTCGCCCCAGAACAACCCACTTCCAGAATGATTTCCCAGAAGCCTACCACAATTTCGAGTCAGTTTTGCCCGATCGCGCCCAATGAACTCAATCCTCCTACGAACATACCAGACCGCAGCCCCTCTCAGGATGTTCCCACAGAACCGGTATTGTAGATCAGCCATCAGCCACAAATAATGGAGGACACGGCAATGCCGTTTCCCTACCCCAAAATTATATTGTAGGGAAACGACAATGCCGTTTCCTGATTCAGGTCAGGCACGACAATGCCGTTTCCCTGCTCCAAAATAATGTGGCAAACCTTAAACAATAATTAGGGTAAAAAATCAGAATCCAGCAAATTAGCAGCGGTAAAATTACACTTTTCGGGAAAAGTTTCAGGTGCTAATTCACTTTTTTTAATTGCTCGCTTTCTAGCTTTGACATAAATTTCTTCAATCTGCTGCAAAAAATAATTATACAAAGTCTGAGACTCCAACAACAACTCTAGTTCAAACCGAAAATTATCAATTTCATTTTGCAAACCTTTAGCACAACGATCCCTTTCTGATTCCCAATATTGATAAAGTAATAAATGAATCAACAGTTGTCGTAAATAACTATCTACTTTGCGTCTTTGTTCGTTACCCAAACTTAAAATTTCCTCCATTAAGTGTGGCAAATCAAGCTGATCAATCTCTTTTTTTTCTAGCGTTTGATAAGTTTCTTGCAGCCACAGATAATAATCTCGTTCATAAAGAGCAGACACATCATTCATCTGATTACCTCCACTTGTCGCCTCGCCTCCACCATCATCCGCACCACATCAGGCATCTGATACTTCGCCTCCCACCCCAATTTTTCTTTCGCCTTACCCGGATTTCCCCTCCCAACTGCAATCTCCGTCGGTCTGTAGAGACTCGCATCCGTTACCAAATGTTCCTGCCAATCCAAACCAGCCGCCACAAACGCTGTCTGCACAAACTCCTCCAAAGGATAACTCGCACCAGTAGCAATTACATAATCGTCCGGTTCATCCTGCTGCAACATCAAATACATCGCCTCCACATATTCCGGAGCCCAACCCCAATCCCGCTGCACCGAAATATTACCCAAATGCAGTTTTTCCGAACTACCCGCAGTAATTCGGCACACAACAGATACAATCTTTTGGGTGACGAACCTCTCCGGCCGCAGCGGGGACTCGTGATTGAACAGAATACCAGAACACGCAAACAAATTGTACGCTTCCCGATAATTCGCTACTTCCCAAAATGCCGCTGCTTTCGCCACCGCGTAGGGACTTCTGGGGCGAAAGGGCGTATTTTCATCCGCTGGATTGCCTCCCGTATCTCCAAAACATTCGCTGGAACTGGCATTATAAAGTTTAATTTTGCCGCCGGTAAACCGGATTGCTTCTAACAGATTTAACGTGCCTGTAGCAATGCTTTCGAGAGTTTCTACGGGTTGCTCAAAAGACAGACCGACGGAACTTTGACCCGCTAGATTGTACACTTCATCGGGCTGAATTTTCGCTAGTACCTGCAAGACGCTGCGAAAATCGTTGAGAGACATGGATTCTAGTTTTACTCTGTCTCGGATTCCTAAACTGGCAAGGTTTCGGAAACTCGACATTTGGGCATCTCTGGATGTGCCGCAGACTTCATAACCTTTATCCAAAAGCAGTTTCGCTAAATAAGCTCCATCTTGACCGGATATACCACAAATTAGTGCTTTTTTCATATAAATTATTTAACTTGATGATTCGGCGGTTGAAACCGCTCCTAAACAAACG
This sequence comes from filamentous cyanobacterium Phorm 6, assembly GCA_003003725.1. GTDB lineage: Bacteria > Cyanobacteriota > Cyanobacteriia > Cyanobacteriales > Microcoleaceae > Microcoleus. The sequence goes on from PVWI01000030.1 coordinate 23,526, forward strand.
AAGTCTGCCTTCGCAGACTAAGAACTCAAAATCATTGAGACAGGGCTCATATCAAATCCGGTAGCATCGGAATTAATATTACCCGAAATTAGGAGACGGCAGTGCCCATAGGTGTCAACTTAAGCCTGAAATCCTTGAGAAATATCGCTTTTACCCCAGTCCAGATCCCCCTAAATCCCCCTTAAGAAGGGGGACTTTGAGAAGACTCCTGTCCCCCCCTTCTTAAGGGGGGCTAGGGGGGATCTAGATTTAATAGTCAAACAGCAGTCTCTGACTACGTTTGACGTTAAGTTGACACTCCTTGGGCAGTGCCGTCTCCCTACAATTAATCAAGGTAGGGACACGGCACTGCCGTCTCCTCTATATCATAAGGAATTTAGCTTTGAGGCAGGGGTTTCAACCCCTGCCGGACTGCCGGACGGCTGGACTGCCGGAAAGAAGTCAGGGATCTAGCCTTCCCAACGTTCGGCGACCAATTCAGCCAAGTCAACAACCCGCTGACTGTAGCCCCACTCATTGTCGTACCAAGACAACACCTTCACCATGTCGCCGTCCATCACCAGCGTCAAACTGGAATCTAGGATCGAAGAAGCATCATTTCCGCGATAGTCGCAAGAAACCAAAGGCAAATCGTTGTATTCCAAAATCCCCTTCATCGAACCTTCGGCTGCTTCTTTGAAAACTTGATTTACCTGCTCGGTAAAAGTCTTTTTCTCTACCTGAGCCACAAAATCAACTACGGAGACGTTGGGAGTCGGCACGCGCATGGCGATGCCATTTAACTTACCCTTCAATTCTGGAATCACCAAAGCCACAGCTTGGGCCGCTCCGGTAGAAGTCGGCACAATATTCATTGCCGCAGCCCGCGCCCGCCGCAAGTCGCGGTGGCTGGCATCCAACAAGCGCTGGTCGCCAGTATAGCTGTGCGTAGTGGTCATCATGCCTTTGATGATGCCAAAATTATCGTTAAGCACTTTCACTACGGGAGCTAGACAGTTAGTGGTACAGCTAGCATTGCTGATGACAGTGTAGTCATTGTGCTTGTAGTTGTGGTGGTTGACTCCCATCACATAAGTCCCTACTTCTGGCCCTTTACCCGGAGCTGTAATCAGCACTTTTTTCGCGCCGGCCGTGATATGCTTCGATGCACCAGCTTGGTCAACGAAGACACCGGTTGCTTCAATAATCAGATCAATACCCCAATCTTTCCAAGGCAGGTTGAGCGGATTGCGATCGCTCACGCATTTAACTGTCTTGCCATTGAGAATAATCGAATTTTCATCCGTACTGATGTCCACACCCTTCAACGTTCCCATCATGGAATCGTATCTCAGCAAGTGAGCATTAGTTTTCGGATCGGAAGTGTCATTAATTGCTACCAGCTCAAGCTGGCTGTTTTCCCTGCCCAGCCAGCAGCGCGTAAAACTGCGGCCGATACGCCCAAAACCATTGATCGCGACTCGAATCACTGTAGTACCTCCTAACGATGGCAGCCTTTAGCTCAGGCTTAAATTTTTTCAAAATTTAAGAATTGACTTTTGACATCCTCACCGGGTTCTCATCCACGGTGATTCCCAAACCTCACGATTTGAGTTTCTGCTTCATCACAACTGCCTCCACCCACAAGGAGTTTTCTGGTCTTATGTTCGCTCCACAGACTAACCCCGCTAGCCCAGCGGTTTTTATGCGTCGAATACCTAAAAGGAATTCTTATCTGTTGTTTTGATTCCAGGGATGTTTACCATTGCCCTATCCTCTTTTCCCGGTCTACCGATTTGTCTGCGCCGCCAGTTGCACTGGACTTCGCTCGTTAGGCTGTCTGAATCCATCGTCGCGGGTGGGTCATTGACCACACTATAGTTTAATATAAAGCCGTCCTAAAACGACGGGGTTTCCACCCACCTTTCTGATGACACCAGATCATATCGCAAAGCTCGATCCTTTCTAACTCTTTTTGTGTTTATCAAAAAAACCCGAACTTTTCTAGAAGGCAGAAATGGGAAAAAAGCTGAAGCGAGAGGGCTTTCTACCCCTGGTTACTGATAAAGCTGATGGGCGGTAATATAAGTTCGGACAACTTCGGGGACTAAGTAGCGGAGGTCGCGATTTTCGGCCGAGCAGCGGCGGATGTGGCTGGACGAAATCTCGATCGCACTCATAGACAACACCTCCCAGCGAATTTCCACGTTCCTCAGAGACATTTGTGCGGCCACTCGCAAGCCAACAGCATTTGTCTGAGCCTGCATCTTGTCGCCGGAATCGATCGGCTTTCCACCCGCACTATTTCCCGACTCGGGCGCTTCCCCCCGATCCCCGCTGGCTGCTGACGAACCATCTCTCTGACTCGGGCGCGGGGCTACCAACCAGTCGCACAACCCGCCAATTTCGCGACATCTGTGCCATTGGGGGAGAATTTGGAGTGCGTCACTACCAATAATCCAGTACCACTGATGATCCCCGGGATACAATTTTTGCAAATACAGCAGGGTGTCGATCGCAAAAGAACTGCCGGAGGGATTTGCCTCTGGTGGCGAAAGTACGAAGTTTGGGCGATCGGCGATCGCCAGAGCGAGCATTTCCCGGCGCTGCTCAAAACTTGCCAAATCCGGGCGCCACTTGTGAGGAGGAGAGCGATCGGGTACCCAAATGACTCGATCGAGCTTAAATTGACTTGCAGCCGTCTGGGCCACCAACAGGTGCCCCCAGTGAACCGGGTCAAAAGTCCCGCCCAAAATCGCTATTTTCGCCATACAAAGTGGTAGTCTTGGTAAATCTTTGTGGGTTTCACCCCACATCGGGCTTCATTCAGTTGACAGTTGACCTGTGACAGTTGACCTGTGACAGATGAGGGCGACCTCTTCCTTTTAGGTAGAGGATTGGAGTAATGAATAGTTTTCTTTTAATTTCTCCCCGATCAGGGTTCCGGCTTTAAACCAATTCTTTGGAGTAAAAACATCGCGGGGCCTTTGCTGACGTATCCCAGCACAGCCAGGGGATGGAAAAAAATCATACAGGAATATGCGATCGCCCAAAATCAGTCTGTTGCCCCAGACCCCAAACCCCATCCTCTGTGAAGTACCCGACGCTGACCGCTAAGCGGTACAGCACGGGCTTCCAGTTTCATAGGCTCACGGCATTCCTACATACTCCGTTCAGGTCTTACGAAGCCTTCGGAGGTTTTAGGCAATGCTTACGATTAGCAATACATCGCGACAGACTCCCGTAATGCCTTGCAGCATTACCGAACCAGCAATCCCACTTCCTGAGATTGTTAAATAACTGTTTGTGTCAGGCCCAGATATTCAGCGGTGGGGTGGCTTCCTAGACTGCACTACTACCTCAAGGGTGTTTGAGTTGGCTGCTTCGGGTCATCGACCATCTCTATTATAGGGCTTGCTGAATAGAACTAGAAGCTATGACTGCCAATGGTTTCAAGATTTTTAAACACAAAAAAGTGCAAGGTTATTATGTTTGTCGGCTCAAAATCCTTGGATTTCGGTGGAAAATTGTGGAGTAAATTTGGGAACCCATCTCCGAATCTCCCATTTTTCAAGCTGTTTGGCACCTAGATTCGATTTGTGGGCTTTTTCAGCAAGCCCTATTATAGCATGAAACCCTTGCCTAGTATGGATTTGTTTCGGCGCACCTCAACAAACCTGTCTTTCATCCCACCCGCCTATCAAAGATTATGGGGTAGGGATTCCCGCCGATCTAGCTAACCTGCAATTTTATAGTTGTGACCGTTCCGGAAATCGACTCGGTACTAAGTCATATAGGATATCAAGACAAACCTCTCTACAAATCCCCAAATTTAGGGAAGCGCAGAGAATTGTATACAAAAATGTCTAGCGAACTGTATCCTGAAAAAAACAATTCTTGATGTCAGGAACCTCAGCCCTGACGGCATGAGGCTTGTAAGATTCTTACGAGCCGTCCTGACCAGCCTAAGACTTCCCTTGGTCTACGTTTTTTGAGTCACGACACCCTGGGATGCCTAGCTAGTCCCCTGAGAGTGTCATTTGCAGTTAAACAGTTTTAAGGTCACTGAAACAGTGCTGCAAGTCTAAAAAGCTCAGAAAACATTGACCGACAAGCTAACTTTACTCCGCAAGGGAGTTTTGGAGACAACCATATCTCCACGGAGGGGCAACCATGCTCCTCCTTCCCGAAAGGGAATATAAAGCCGTCCTATAAGGACGGGGTTTCTACCCATTTTTTTGATGATATCGCGTGTTATTGGCGTGGCGTGGTGTGTGAGGAGCGAAGATGCGGAGTTCTGTTGATTTCAGCGGTAGACCATTTCATTTCATCGGCATTGGTGGGATTGGGATGTCAGCCATTGCCTATATTCTAGCTAAACGCAAGTTGCCTGTGTACGGCTCCGATATTAAATCGAGTCACATAACCGAGCGCTTGCAAAAAATTGGAGCTCATATTTTTTGGCGTCAAGACGCCAGCAATTTTGAAGTATTTCAAACGGCTCTCAACGGTAGCAGTCCCGATCGCACGCAGCAGGAAAGGGCTATATCCTCGGCATTAGCTGGGACGGTATCGACTGCCGCCGTAGCGACAGCCGAAGCTCTCCAATCGAATGGCAACGGTTCCAGTGTCCAAGCAATGGGGGGATTGCCTCAAGTAGTATGTTCTACGGCAATTCACCCGGCAAATGCCGAATATCGAGCTGCTTTAGATTTGGGCTGTCCGATTTTTCATCGATCGGATGTGTTGGCAGCCTTAATTCAAGATTACCAAAGTATCGCCGTAGCCGGAACTCACGGCAAAACTACTACTAGCAGCTTAATCGGCTTCATGCTGATGGCTGCGGGTCTAGATCCGACGATTGTAGTCGGAGGCGAGGTAAATGCTTGGGAAGGCAATGCCCGTTTGGGAGAAGGGCCTTACCTAGTTGCCGAGGCTGATGAATCCGACGGTTCTCTCGTCAAGCTAGTAGCCAAAATTGGCATAGTGACGAATGTGGAACTGGATCATCCAGACCATTACGATACCCTCGATCAGGTAATAGACACATTTAAGGTGTTTGCCCAAAATTGTCAAACCTTGATAGGCTGCATTGACGATGAAATTGTCAAAGACTGCATTCAGCCTCATATCAGCTACAGTTTGAACCCGGACAAGGGTGCTGACTACACAGCTTCGGACGTGGAGTACGGTGCCGAAAGCACCAAGGCTGGCATTTGGGAGCGAGGAGCTTTTTTGGGGGAAATGCAGTTGAAGTTGCTGGGGACACACAATCTCAGCAATGCACTAGCGGCGGTAGCGGTGGGTCGATTGTTGGGATTAGAGTTTTCGGCGATTGCGAAAGCGATTGTCGGCTTTGAAGGAGCTCGCCGCCGTTTTGAGGTGCGGGGTTTTCACAATGACATTCTGTTTGTGGACGACTACGCCCACCACCCTAGCGAAATTCTTGTTACTTTGGCGGCGGCTCGTTTGCGCATCGAAGGTAGCGAAAAGAATCCCAAATCCCGAAGAGTAGTTGCTATTTTTCAACCGCACCGTTACAGCCGGACTCTGACATTTTTGCCAGAATTTGCTCAATCTTTTGGGGATGCAGATTTGGTTGTGGCTTGCGATATTTATAGTGCTGGGGAACCGAATTTAGGACAGATTAGCGGGCAACAGGTTGCTGATTTGATTGCTAAAGAAGGTGTAGAAGTTGAGTTTCAGCCTTCCCTGGAGTCGGTAAGTAAGTTTTTAACCGAAAATCTGCAACCGGGGGATTTGGCTCTGTTTTTGGGAGCTGGGAATCTGAATCAGATTATTCCAGAGGTGATGGCTTTTTATCAAGAAGCCGATCGCCCGGATTAGCTCTCAGAAACCATTCGAGTCGATTTACAGCCCCGGCGGTGCAAATTGCACTGATACTGCTGACTTGATCGGCTCGCTCAAACATGGCTTCCCAGCCACCGATAAATGAAATTTCAACCACGTCTTCTCTGCGAAGGTATTTTTAAGGATTTTCAAGATGGTGACAATCTCGAATGACTCCTCTGTTAAGGAAAATCGGCGAGTGTATTCTCCTATTTCTTTGCGGGGAACTGACTGCAAGATCAACTCCCAAGTTTCGCTGGCGGGCCTGACTTCCTTCCGAGTCGGTGGGCCGGCGGAATGGTACATCGCTCCCCGCAGCATGGAGGCTTTGCAAGCGAGTTTTGCCTGGGCACACGATGAAGGAGTACCGGTGACTCTGTTGGGTGCCGGCTCTAATCTGTTGGTGAGCGATCGGGGTTTATCCGGTTTAGTCGTCGCCACTCGCTACCTAAAACAGGTAAATTTTTATCCAGAAACAGGTCAAGTTACAGCCGGAGCGGGGGAGTCAATTCCCCGCCTCGCTTGGTTGGCGGCTAAACGCGGCTGGAAAGGTCTAGAATGGGCTGTTGGTATACCGGGCACTGTGGGAGGGGCTGTGGTGATGAATGCAGGCGCTCACAAGGCCTGTACTGCTGATATTCTGGTAAATGCTCGCGTCCTATCCCCAGGCGGCAAGGTGGAAATTCTGACTCCCCAAGAGTTGGAGTACCGCTACCGGACTTCGGTGCTGCAAGGGGGCGAAAAGCTGGTAACAGAAGCGACTTTCCAGTTGCAGCCGGGATTCGACCGATCGCAAGTCATGGCAGAAACTAATGACAATTTCAGCCAGCGGCGGACGAGTCAACCCTACCATCTGCCTAGCTGCGGATCTGTCTTCCGTAACCCCGGCCCGAAGACAGCCGGTTGGTTCATCGAACAAGCGGGACTGAAGGGATACCAGATCGGTGGCGCACAAGTTGCTCAGCGTCATGCTAATTTTATTCTTAACTGCGGGTCGGCAACGGCCAATGATATTTTTCAAGTGATCCGCCACGTTCAACAGCAAGTCGAGCAGCGGTGGTCGCTGTTGTTGGAGCCAGAAGTTAGAATACTGGGAGAGTTCCCCTTCTAAGGCATCATTGAAGTAATACGGAAACGGCAAACTGCCAGCCTACACACAATCAGAAATTAGTTATGACAAAATCAGGACAAGGATTTGGCTTCGGCCTCGGCAAAATGAAAGAACTGACTGAAGCTTTCAAAAAAGCTCAGCAGGTTCAAGAAGGAGCTAAAAAGCTTCAAGAAGATCTGGATGTAATGGAAATTGAGGGAACTGCCGGCGGCGGCTTGGTTAAGGTTTTTCTCAGCGGCAACCAAGAACCCCGCCGCGTAGAAATTTCGCCGGATGCCCTCGGTGAAGGTGCTGATGTGGTTTCTGAACTCGTCACTGTGGCGATGCAGGATGCTTACGCTAAGTCTACGGCTACGATGCGGGAGAAAATGGAAGAACTCACCGGCGGACTCAATCTCCCCGGTTTCGGTTAGTCATTAGTCATCAGTCAATTGTTGACTGTTGACTGTTGACTGATTAAACTTTCTGGAAAACCCCTATATAGCCTTTCTCAGGTACATGAGGTATGTAATAAGGCTTGAAAGTCCCGATATTCATGGAATCTCGTGTACCTCATCTTTCTAAGAAAGGCTATAGTAAGGTGCGTCGCTGCTCCATGTTCGATGGAACTTGCAGATTGACTCTGAAAGCGACGCACCCTACAAATTAGCACTGTTGACTGTTGACTGACTAATAACTAATAACTAATAACTAATAACTAATAACTAATGACTAATAACTAATAACTAATAACTAATAACTAATGACTAATAACTAATGACTAATAACTAATAACTAATGACTAATGACTAATAACTAATAACTAATGACTAATAACTAATAACTAATAACTAATAACTAATGACTAAATTATTGTTTGTCTGCCTTGGTAACATCTGCCGATCGCCCTCAGCAGAAAATATCATGGATCATTTAATCGAAAAAGCAGGTTTGGGCGATCGTATCACCTGCGATTCCGCCGGAACTGCCGGCTATCACATTGGTAGCGCCCCTGACAGCCGCATGACATTGGCTGCGAGGAAGCAAGGAATTGAATTGTTAGGCGCAGCCCGTCAATTTCAAAGGAAAGATTTTGAAAATTTTGATTTGATTCTGGCGATGGATCGGGACAATTATCGGAATATTCTTGCTCTCGACAAGGCCGGAAAATATCAAGATAAAGTGCGGTTGATGTGCGATTTTTGCCAGAAATACGACCTAAAAGAAGTGCCAGATCCTTACTACGGCGGCCCGGAGGGATTCGATCGCGTAATTGATTTGCTGATGGACGCTTCGGAGGGTTTGTTGGAGTATGTTATGAGTCAGGAACAATTAACAATTAACAATTAACAATTACCAATTACCAATTAACAATTCCCAATTACCAATTACCTACTAAATGATGTTCCATCGCAAAGCGAACGAGTTCTGTTCGGTTGCTGCTTTCGGTTTTTCTGAACAAGCTGCTGACGTGCTTTTCGATGGTGCGAGGACTGAGGTGGAGCCGATCGCCAATTTGAATATTAGAAAGACCTTCTGTCAGCAAATCTAGCACTTGTTGCTCTCGTTGCGTTAAAGCTGGAGCATTTTGGCTTGGAGAATAGCCATCGCCCGTTTTTGACTTTTGAGTTAAAAAATCGGTTTCATGGTGGCTGTTAGCTCTGTGGCGTGCCTCTGTTGACGTAGGTTCTGGTTCCGAACGAGAAGGTGCCTGAGCAATTAGGGCGTAGCGATCGAGTAAAGACCGAATTACCGCCCCTAATTCACTGAGTTCAAAAGGCTTAGCCAGATAATTGTCGCACCCCATCTGATAGCCGCGAATCCGTTCCTGGGTGCTGGTGCGTTCCGTCAGAAAAATCACCGGCAGCAAGCGGAAAGCCGGACGAGTCCGAACTCGCCGCACGAATTCGTAACCATCCATTTCGGGCATTGTGATGTCGGTGACAATCAAGTGAGGCCCAAATTCCTCTACCAAGCCCAAAGCTTCTTTGCCGTTCTCAGCAGCGATTACAGAGTATCCAGTAATTTCCAGATAATCGGTAATCGACAAGCGAGTCGCGAAATCGTCGTCAGCAACCAGAATTGTCAAGGGCATGGGGGAATTAAAAGTTAAACAGTTAAAAATTAAAAATGACTAATTTCACTTTTCATTTTTATTCTACTGTTAAGTTTCTTGATAACTGGTAGTCAAAGTGGCCGGCTGCGCAAAATTTCCCTTCAAAGCTACGCCGCGCCCGTTGGCTGCCAAATGCCGCAGAGTTTTGTAAATTGTCTCGATTTGCTCTGGTGTTCCGGCTTTTTTGGCGATTTCTGCTACAGACAGAGGTGTGTCAGCGTCTTTGATCACTTGTAGTACCCGTTGCTGCAAGTCCAACACAGCAGCGGCCGCTTTTTTGCCTGCTTCCACCCCTGGCTGGTGATAGGCGTTGACATTCACTAAGGAACCATAAAAACCTACTGCTCTTTCGTAGAGGGCAATTAACGCTCCGACAGTGCGAGGATTGACTTGAGGAATTGTGACAACGATCGAATCTCGGTGATTTTCGTACAAGGCTTGTCGAGTTCCCTGTAACAAGCCAGACAAATAATCTCCGCAAGTAACGCCCGGTTCTACTTCTGGGGAAATGCCTTTTCTGTCTTCCAAAACTTCGATAAATGTTAGGAAGAAATTCGACACGCCGTCTCGGAGTTGCTGGACGTAGGCGTGTTGATCGGTGCTGCCTTTGTTACCGTAGACTGATATTCCTTGATGAACTATGTTGCCATCTAAATCTTTTTCTTTGCCGATCGACTCCATGACTAATTGTTGCAAATAGCGGCTGAACAATAGCAGTGAATCTTTATATGGCAAAACTACCATATCTTTTTCGCCGCGTCCGTTGCAGGCAAAGTACCAGGACATTGCTAACAGGGCGGCGGGATTGTTTTTAATTTCGGGGGTTCTGGTAGCTTCGTCCATGACTTTAGCACCGTCGAGTATTGCCCGAATGTCGATGCCTTGCAAAGCTGCTGGCAACAGTCCGACTGCTGAGAGTTCCGAAGTGCGTCCTCCCACCCAGTCTGACATCGGGAATGTGGCAATCCAGCCTTGTGATTTGGCTAATTTGTCTAGTTGGCTGTCAACTCCGGTGATGGCTATGGCTTGTTTGGCGAAGTCGAGTTTTTGGGCTGCGAAGGCTTTTTGAACTTCGATCATGCCGTTGCGGGGTTCGGGGGTGCCGCCGGATTTGGAGATGGTAATTACTAGGGTGCTGACGAGTTTATCCTTGATTTTGTTCAGGATGCGATCGATCCCCGCCGGATCTGTGTTGTCAATGAAATGTATTGCTCGGGGTGGAATGTCTGGGGATAAAGCTTCGGAGACAAATTGGGGGCCGAGGGCAGAACCACCAATCCCGATCGAGATTATGTCGGTAAATTGGGGAGCGAATGGTGGCTTGATCTCGCGGTTTTGAACTTTCTTGACAAATTCTTCGATTTGTGCTATGCCTTCGATAATTTCTTGTTTGAGTTCTGAGGTAGGGGCGAGATCGGGATTTCGCAGCCAGTAGTGGCCCACCATGCGGTTTTCGTCTGGATTGGCGATCGCCCCTGCTTCCAAAGCTGCCATGTCTTTGAAAGCTTTGTCAAATTTTGGTTTCATTGTGGCGACGAAAGCATCGTCGAACCCCATCCGGCTGATATCGAGATAAAGTCCCAATCCCTCATGATAGTAAAGCCAGTCTTGATAGCGTTGCCAGAGTGCTGTGGCGTCCATAGGAATTCTCTACAATTTTTATAATGTGCGATCGGCCCCGTCGGGAATCCAACAATTGTAGTTTAAAACTTACCGAAGAACACCTGATCTTAAGAACAGGCTCTTATCGCCTGTTCCACAAAGAGTCAGTTTTATTGTGGGATGGGCAGGAGAGCCCACCCTCGAATCTTAACAACAGGTTCTTATAGAACCCATTTGACATCTTTTACGGTCTTGTGGTAGCGTGACCGTAAAAGCATTATCCAGTAGCAGCCATGCCT
>PVWI01000201.1 GCA_003003725.1 filamentous cyanobacterium Phorm 6
CTCAAAAAAGCCTTTGAAAAAAAGGAAAAAGAAGCCTGCGGTCTAACTGTACTCAGTTGACCGTCAGGTTCGTTCACAAGTAATTTCTTGGTCAGATGTCGCAGGCCACCAACTGCTTTGAAAGCGGACGCGACCAGATTCGCCCGGACGAATTTCTTCTTCTACGATCGCTTTTTCGTCTTTGGCGATCGCTTTTGGTGCTAGATGATGATAGTCTGTTTCTACATAACCGACAGCTACTTTTTCATCAACAACAGCGCTAGCTTTTTGCGAACTAGCCACCGTCTCTTCTCCTACACCTGTAATGGGCTTTTCCAAACCGCTGATTTGTTCCTCATCAGCGAAAGTTAATATTCCTTCTTCTTCAACTAAGCTTGCTTCTTCGACATAGTTAGTAGACATGGCGGATTTCTCCTGAAGATAGGTTGTGTTTAACTTTATTGATGCAAAAAGCTCGTGCTTTTGCAGTTAGATAAAAGTGTCATACTTCTCATCCCAACAATTACGAGCTGGGACTAAAATTCCGGATTCTACATCGAAGTGTCTTCTGCATTCAGATAAAAGTGTCAGGTTTTCCATCCCCGGGTATTCAACTCTGGGATTGAAATTCTGCCTTCTAGATAAGTGCATAGAAACTATTTGACGACTCCCCACCTACAGAATTTATCCGAATTACCCTTCAACTATGAGAGTAATGTTGTCAATTCCCACAACTCGAACTACATCACCGGGTTTCAAAGTTATGTCTAGCTCGCACTTCGCAGGCCACCAACTGCTTTGAAAACGGACGCGACCGGACTCTTGAGGCCGAATTTCTTCTTCGACGATCGCTTTTTTCAAAGGGCTAACAGTCATGATTTTTAGTTCCTAATTGCAAGTTTTCCGAAACATTGAAATAAAATAAACTGAGGGCTTTAACTTGCTAGTTCATTGATTTTCAACTATGGCCCAACGAGCAAAGTAATGTTGTCAATTCCAAGTACGTTAACCAATTCACCGCGTTGGAAAGTCATGTCTAGATCGCACTTCGCTGGCCACCAACTGTTTTGAAAATGAACGCGACCGCAATCACCCGGTCGAATTTCTTCATCAACGATCGCTTTTTCTGGGTTGCTAAGAGTCGTGGTTGCAGCCTCCTGATTCTGAACTAGCTTTAACTTTTTTAGAGTAATATTGTCGATTCCGACGATGCGATTCCTGCCACGGAGTTGAAAAATGATGTCTCGATCGTCGCATCTTGTGGCCCACTCAGTGCTTTGGAAATCGACTCTGCTGCATTCTTGATGACGAATAGCTCGATCGACGATTGCTTTTTCCAAATTTTTGACTGTCATGATTGCCTGTTCCTAATTGTAGATTTTCCTGAACTTTGAGATGCGAAAAACTGATGACTCGGATCGCTACCCGATCGGCAGTTAGGCCGCAACAATCAGAGTAATGTTGTCGATTCCGACTACCCGAACCACGTCACCGGGCACAAAAGTCATGTCTCGCTCACATTTTGCAGGCCACCAAGTGCTTTGAAACCGCACCCGGCCACATTCTTGAGGGCGGATTTCTTCATCGACGATCGCCTTTTCGACAGTGTTAATAGACATAGCTGCTTGCTCCTAAATGTAAGCTCGACTTGATTGGTGCGGATGTCAGAAGCTTGTCTGTCAACTTCCCCTCCACACTCAACAGTCTCGCCGGCCAACAAGAGCCATGTCAGTCGGCAAAAGTCCATATAAGTCCGCTGTTTGAGGGGGTAAGCGAGTCGGAAAAAGTCTGTTAGAGTTGTTGGAGATATGGGTAACGCTAAACCTGGTGACTCAATGGAAGCGGATCAAGCACTGGATTTTACTAACTCGTTACTTGTGGCTCGAAACCTGAAAACTCTCGACAACCTTGACAGCGCTATCTTTCGCGAAGCTTGGATGGGGGTGCAAGGCAGGACGTACCAACAGGTTGCAGAAAGTGAAGGATATGGAGTAGGGACTGTTAAGGATGCGGCTTCTAATTTGTGGAAGCGGCTTTCAGCTTTGTTTGGAGAAGGAGAAAAAGTAAAAAAAGACAACTTGCAAGCGGTAGTAGACCGATATTGGCGCAGCTACTCGAAACTAGAACCGCAGTCGGGGCAAATTGTTCCGGCGCCAGTATCTGTGGGACTTGATTCGGACTTGGAAATCGAAAACCCCAACTTTTTGGGCCGGTTTGGGGCGATCGAGGATCTGAATACTCTGGTCGCCCAAGGAGCTAAAGTGATTGTGATCCAAAGTGCTGGCGGTATGGGCAAAACGACTTTGGCGAGACAGTATCTCAAGTCTCAAGGGTTCGATCGAGTAATTGAACTGCTGATGGCAAAAGAGACAGAGAACATCACCGCCTTAGAGAGTGCGATCGAAGAATGGCTCAAGCAAGACTTTCAGGAAGAACCAGGGCCCGACTTTGGCGTCACCCTGGGGCGGCTGAAACGGCAGCTTCAGACTCATAAAGTCGGCGTATTGATTGACAATTTGGAAGCCGCACTCGACGGACAAGGTAAGTTTATTGAACCGCACCGACTTTACGTCGAACTGTTGCGAGTTTTGGCTGACGCGGCGGTGCAGTCGGTAACGCTGATTACCAGTCGCGATCGACTTTGCGATTCTGACGTAACCGTCGAACATTACCTGCTTCCAGGATTAGATGTGGAAGTTTGGCAGCAGTTTTTTGGCGATCGTAATATCAACATAGATCCTGTCGCCCTCCAGGAAATGCACAAAGTTTACGGCGGTAATTCCAAAGCAATGGGAATTTTTTTGGGGGCGATCCGAGAAAATTTTTTTGGAGATATGGCAGCCTACTGGCTAGAAAACAGCGACGATCCGCTTGTTGAAACCGACTTAAAAAATTTAGTGACGAGTCAATTCAACCGACTACAAGAACTCGATCCCGAAGCCTATCAACTCCTGTGCCGCTTGGGCTGTTACCGCTATCAAGACGTGCCGACAGTCCCCACAGACGGACTTTTGTGTTTGTTGTGGGATGTGCCCGAAGCTGGACGGCGACAAATCATTAAATCGCTGTTGCATCGATCGCTAGTCGAGTCTCAGAAGGGCGAATACTGGCTGCATCCGGCAATTCGGGAAGAAGCAGTCGATCGGCTCTCCCCTGGCGACTGGGAGACGGCCAACCGCAAAGCCGCCGAGTTTTGGACAGAGAGCGTGGAGACGATTGAGACTGTAGAAGATGCACTCAAAGCTTTTGAAGCTTACTATCACTATGTGGCAATTAGCTGTTTCGAGCAGGCTGCAAGCATCATCCTCAAAAAAATCAATATCCAGTTTGCCAAAGACTACAAGCTCGGTAGAGCGCTCTACAAATCAGGTTTCTTGCAACCAATAATTTCAGCAACTACTCGCATCGTTAACAATGTGACTTCTGATTATTATTTGAGCGGTCTATACAGTATTTTAGGTGTTTCTTATCGGATATTAGGCGATATAAATCAAGCCATAGAATGTCATCAAATATCCGAAAGAAAAGCAACTAAGTCTTTGCAAAGTATAGCGAAAAGCAGCGAACCGGAAAACGGCAAACAAGCTAATCTGGAATTTTGGAAACTTAACGCTGCGATTAATATAGGTTTTTGTCAAATAGAAATGTGCGAATTAGAATCAGCTCTGGAGATATTTGTCAAGCTCAAGAATTCGCGGGAGGAAATCGGCATTAACAGCTATTCGATCGATGTCGGGTTAGCTTTCCTCAACTCCTGTGTCGGAGTCAAAAAAGCCGCGTTTGAACTCGCCGACAAACTTTATGTCGATCGCGAAGACAGTCAGTTGGTAGGTACGGGATACAAGTTAGTATTTCTAGCCGCCACCTACAAAAACCTCGGAGAGACCGAAAAAGCCTTCAGTTTGTACCACCAAGCGATCGCCCAGGCCGACCAAAACCAGTACAGCACCATCAAAGCCAAAGCTCTCAGCGGTGTAGCCGCGCTGTACCGAGAACGGGGAGAATTTGACCAAGCACTGTTACACCTAGCTGAAGCAATCGAAATACTCGATCGAGCCAGCGCTAAATTAGACCGAGCCGAAGCTTACTATCAACTAGCACTCACAGAACAAAAACTTGGTAATATCGAGAAAACCCAAGAAAATTTCGACCGCGCCATTCAACTATTCAGCGAAATGGATGCCAGCAAACAAGTAGAAAAAGTACAGTTAGCTGCGACCAAAAATCTCGAAAAAATACCTAATCAATCTAGAAATGTAGCAACAGCGTCCGATGGTTAGGACGTTCTTAATTGCTGAAACTAATGCGGTAGATTCGATTCCTTCTTCCTTCTTCCTTCTTCTTTCTTCCTTCTTCCTTCCTCCTTCTGCTATAAATGAGAAAAAAGATACAATAAACTAAACCACAACCATAAATTTTGTAGACATGAAACTAAAACGATTGGGACACGTAGCCGTCTGCGTACAAGACATAGAGAAATCTGCCGAGTTCTACCGCAACTTGGGCATGGAATTAGTCTGGAAAGATGCAGACTGGGCTTATTTGAAAGCAGGAGAGGACGGACTGGCGCTGTTGAGTCCGACTTACGACCAAGCAGGCCCGCATTTTGGGTTTGTATTTGACGATCGTACCGAAATGGAATCCGCCTACGAACAACTCAAATCTGAAGGCGTTTCCGTCACCCAAATTCACGAACACCGCGACGGTACAGCGTCTTTCTACGGGAGAGACCCCGACGGTAACGGTTTTGAGTACCTTTACGAACCAGCTTGACAATCCTAGGGCTGACGAATCAAAACCCAAGAAACCGGGTTTTTAGCGGTTTCTGCGAGTTGTAATATCAAATCCGGTAGCATCGGAATTAATATAACCCGAAATCAGGACACCGCGAGTGCCTTAGTCCCTCCAATTAATGGAGGTAGGGAAACGGCACTGCCGTGTCCTCTATATAATTCCGGCGCAGCCAGAATTGATATAACTAAATGAAGTAAGCGCACAGAAAAAAATAGAATACTCAGATACCCGGCGCAGGCGTTCCTTCTTCCGTTCCCGGAACCTCCGTACAAGTCACCGAATAAAGTGACGTACTGACACCAAATCTTCTAAAGTTACAGTGCAGTCTCAGCATCCGAAATATATCGACAACTTCCGAAAATCAGCTCGATAATCTAAAATCTAAAATCTAAAATCCTAAAATCCTCATGTTCCAAAGAATACAAGTCAGAAACCGCTGGACATCCATCTTCAAACCCTGGGAAGAAGCAGACCCTTGGCTGTTTGCCGCTTGCATCGGGCTCACCATCTTCGGCGGAATCATGATCCGCAGCGTCGAAATGAACCAGGCGTCGATCGACTGGTGGCGACACTGGGTAACTGGCGGAGTCGGCTTGTTACTCGCCATCATCATTTCCCGCTGTCGCTACGAAATATTAATTCAGTGGAAATGGCCGATTTACATAGCAATTAACTTGTCGCTGATTGCAGTCCGGTTTATCGGTACTACAGGGCTCGGTGCCCAGCGGTGGATCAACATCGGAGGCTTCTATCTGCAACCATCAGAATTTGCCAAAGTAGGGATGATTATCACTTTAGCAGCTCTCCTACACGACAAAACTGTCCCCACAGTCAGGGATATGTTGAAGATGCTGGCGATTATGGCCGTACCCTGGGGATTGATCTTTGCCGAACCAAATTTAGGTACTTCCCTGGTGTTTGGCGCGATTACAATGGGGATGTTTTACTGGGGTAATGTCAATCCCGGCTGGCTAATATTGCTGTTTTCTCCTCTGGTTTCTGTTCTCCTCAACAACGTGTCTACACCAATCTGGGTGGCCTGGGTAGTGATTGCAGGTCTTATCGCTTGGCGAACCCTACCTTGGCCTTGGTTGGGGACTTTTGCTACAGTGCTGGTGAACGTGGTTTCTGGACACGTCGGACATCTTTTTTGGGGCGTCCTGAAGGATTATCAAAAAATGCGCTTGACAGGGTTTTTAAACCCCGAGAAAGACCCTTTAGGCAGCGGATATCACTTGATTCAATCTCGGATTGCGATCGGGGCTGGAGAACTCAAAGGCAGGGGTTTGTTTCACGGAACCCAAACTCAGCTTAACTTTATTCCCGAACAGCATACGGACTTTATCTTTTCCGCGATCGGCGAAGAATTGGGATTTATTGGCTGTATTTCGGTGCTGGTGGTGTTTTGGATCATTTGTTTCCGCTTGGTGACGATCGCACAAACTGCAAACGACAATTTTGGTTCCTTGCTGGCGATCGGCGTACTGTCAATGTTAATTTTCCAAGTATTCGTAAATATTGGGATGAACATCGGCTTAGCCCCAGTGACAGGAATTCCGCTACCTTTTCTGAGTTACGGGAATGCGTCGCTGCTGAGTAACTTTCTCGCACTGGGACTGGTGGAATCGGTGGCGAACCAGCGACAGCGCAAGAAGCGTTGGAATTAGGTCATTGGTAATTGGCAATTGCAAATTCGAGCTATTTCAAGTCTGATAAAATAACCCTAGTTTGTAGGGTTTGCAATGCTAAACAGGTCAAGGTGTATGTCAAGCGACGTACACCACACCAGGGCGATTTGATTCTAAAGATGTCTTTAAGGAATGAGAATTAAATAACTTATAATCTTTATTGTTCTTGTGAGATGGGCGTCCCGCCCGTCCCACAAAATTGTGTAAATTATTGAATTCGCGATCCTAATACCATTTTGACAAAAGATTGCTACACAATAAATGTTGTGTTTGTTTACCAAAGCACAGGGGATTTAAGCCCCCACCTTTAGGTGAATTGTTTTTAGGCAGGGGATTTAAGCCCCTGCCTAAAAACTTTGCTGTCAACTGTCAACTGTCAACTGTTAAAATGACCCTGTAAAAACAGGTGCGTCGCTGTTAAATTGTCGATATTTTTGAGGGATTGTTGATGGCGACACACCCTACGATTACTCAAATATTAAATCTTAAATCGACTGATGCACCCTACAATAACTGTGGCAACAAATTACTCGTTCATATTCTTGTAAGTAGCAACAGCAGAAGGCGAACTGCGGTTTAGATAGCGGAATATCCAATACTTAAATACTGTATCCAAGATAACTGGAAATGTCGCAATAAACAGAAAGATAAACTGCCTGTTTTCTGGTATTCCCAAATGCCTCGATAAACCTTCGAGAATTATTTCCCAACCGTGAGGCGAGTGAAATCCGACAAACACATCCGTAAACAAAATAATTATGAAAGCCTTAGCACTGTCGCTAAGTCCGTAAACCACGTCGTCCATGAAAGACTTTAAAATCTCAATCTCTCTCTTGTTATTGACGAGAATCGCGCCAAAGGCAATAAAGGAAATCAAATCGGCAAAAATATTTTTAATGGCTCCACCGCTTTCACCTCGGTATTCCTCCGCTATCTCAACTGCTTTTTTGGTAATCTTCTTTTCTGTTTCCTCTTCTGAAAGCGACGGAGCAATGCCAATTAACTTTTCAAATTTTAGCTGTCGCTCAAATTGCTCTAGTTTTTCAAATGCTTCTTCTTTCAGCTCATAATTTATGAAGATGGGAGCTTTTTGCTGGACTCTAAAATTGTCAACTATCGGCCCTACCATAAAGTTTTTGGAAATTTGATTCGCCAACAGCGGAACTAAAATCAAAAGTAAAATAAATCTCAGAGAAATGACTGTTTTTACTTTTGAATTGCGAAAGTTTTTAAGTACGTCTTTTTCTGCTTCCGGGTCTAACTCTTTACTAATTCGATTCAACGTTCCCAACAGCGATCGGGGTAATAAATTTACCTCTTCAGAGCTAATGTCAACCTCGCCATTAGTTTGATTAGAATTAGCTGAACCTTTATTTTGGTGAGGTTGAGAACTGCTTGTAGATTTCACCTGCACATTTACGGAACTGACAAGTGGGACGATCGCAGTCGATCTACTATTATTAATGTATTTGTCGATGATTCCATCAATAAACTCTAGCTTCTCAAATACCAGGGATGCTCGATCTTTATTTTCGAGACTTAATCGGTGCTGGCGATCGTCGGCGCTACGATCCGCCTGGGGTTTTGCTCCCACACGATCGGGCAATTCCAAAAAAGAACGGCTAGCATTAAACTCAACCATCCTGGTTTCGATGACCTTGAGGTACTTTTGCAGTTCGGATTTAAAGTAAGACAGGGTGCTATGTCCGTAATCGCCCGATCGATCGGAGATTCCTTGGCCACCAAAATGCTCATCTTCGATCGCCTTAATTGCTAACGCAGCATCATAGGCCTGTTCCAATGCCCTGTCAGGCGTTTCTCTATACCACTGGTTAGCGCTGTAGAGAAATTTTACAAACCTGTTCCACGGAGAAGTATTCATAAATCAAGCTGGTTGGTTAGCTGTAGACATTAATGATGAAAGTATTCATGGTATGGTAACAAATTTACATAAATTGGGAACCGTCGCCTCGGATTCAATTTGGATTGTCGGAGCCGCCCGCAGTGGCAAAACGGCTCGCTTAGTCGATCAGTTCTGCATTTGGAGCAAAACCGTCAAGCATCTGCCCGCAACACTTTCAAGCCGCGGTTCCGGGCGGTGGCGGGCAGGACAAACCGCTCCAGCAATTTTAGTATTAGCAGCTAACGGGGACAATCGGTTGGAATTTGCCGATCGCATCGCCGTAGCCACCCAAGGAAAATATGCCTTTCACTCCACAACACCCTTCGGTTTTTTTGAGCAGGAAGTATTGCTATTTTGGCCGCTGCTAGTTGAGTCACAGAAGTTGAAGGCTCAATTTCCGCTGCGACTACAACCTGAAACAGAATTGGAACTTGCCGCGAGACTCTGGCGTCGCGAATTAGATGAAGGCATTTTGCAACAAACAGGGGTAAGTCCAAACCGCATGGTGCGTCGAACTCTAGACTTATTACAACTTGCTGCTGTCAGCGGTACGCCCAGAGAAGAAATTCCCAGGATTCTGGAACAGGGATTAGCAGCGGAGGGAGGCTCGAATCACCTATGGACTAGCATGGGAGATTTGCTGGAAAGGTGGCGGGAATGGTGCTTGATGCGGGGATTCCTGACTTACGGGATTGTTTGCGAACTTTACTGGCGCTATTTGTTGCAGGATGAGACTTACCAGCAGCAGTTGGCTTCGAGATACCAAGCTGTGATTGCGGATGATGTTGACGATTATCCGGCTATCAGCCGCTATTTGTTCGATCGAATGCTCGACACAGGCGCGGCGGGGGCATTCTCGTACAATCGGGATGGAGGAGTGCGTGTGGGCTTGGGCGCTGACACGGAATATTTAGCCCAACTGGAAAGCCGCTGTTTGGTGGTGGAAAAATTGGATGCAAAAGCGGGTTTAGCGCCAGAGATTGGCGATTTGGCGGTAAGTTTGGCCGTGAATTCTGAGGGTTTTTATCCTTTAGGCTTGAGTTTGCCCGGATCAGTTCGATCGCTCGAAACCACCTCCCGCGCTCAACTGCTGCGAGAAACCGCCGAAATCATCGTGGATGCGGTGAATTCACAAGCCGTAGAGCCGCAGGAAATTGCCGTAATTGCGCCGGGGATGGATGCGATCGCCCGTTACTGTTTAACCGAAATTCTGGCGCGCTCGGGCATCGCTGCCGTATCCCTCAACGATCAGCGTCCCCTATCGACTACGCCAGAGATTCGAGCTTTGCTGACTCTGCTCGCGTTAGTTTATCCGGGACTTGGCCGTTTGGTCGATCGAGATGCAGTAGCCGAAATGCTGGTAATTTTGGGTAGTCAGAAACACTCGGAAGTGGAAACAGAAGACCCTAATCCGACTTTCAATCTACAATCAAGGAGCCAAAATTCCAAATCGATCGACCTGGTGAGAGCAGGTTTAATCGCCGATCATTGTTTTTGTCCAGATATCGATCGACCTCAATTACTGGCAATTACAGCCTTTCCCCGGTGGGACAGACTCGGACACCGAGCCGCTGTCGCCTACGAGCAAATTGTGGAGTGGATCGAACAACAGCGGTCGCAACAGCAGGAGCGGTTGTTGCCGAGTCCAATTGCCCTGCTCGATCGAGCGATCCAGAAATTTTTGATGAATGACAGATACCTGGCGTACGATCGGCTATCAGCCCTGCGCGAGTTAATGGAAACCGCCGCCCACTACTGGGAAATACACGGGCGAATGCAGCGCCTAGAATCCACAAATGCTGGTGACTCAGAAACGATCGCCCGGTTCATCCAATTGTTGCGCCAAGGAACCGTCACCGCAAACCCGTTTCCAGTCCGTCCCGAAGGCCCAGCAGCCCGAGCCGTCACCCTCGCCAACATCTTTCAGTACCGCAGCAGCCGCCACGCCCACAAATGGCACTTTTGGCTGGATGCTGGCTCTTCCCTGTGGCTGAGTGGCGGTGCGGCGACATTGTTTGGTGCTCCGTTATTTGTGCGATCGCAAATTGGGCGTCCCTGGGAAGAGGAAGACGAAACGGTAGCCGACCAACAGCGGCTGCGGCGAATTCTGATAGATTTGTTAAGTCGCTGTTCCATGCTTTACCTTTGCCACAGCGAACTAGCCGTCAACGGACAAGAACAAACTGGGCCGCTTCTGCCCCTAATTAACAGCTCTGTTTCTAGTCAGCAGCTAGCATAGGGCAAATGGCCGGAGATTTTAATTTTTATCAAAAACCTGGGTTGAAAACCCCGTCCTTCTAGGACGGCTTTAATTGATTGTAATTTTTTGTTACGATACAGTTTGTTTTGTGCTGATTGCGTTAGCATAAATGTGGAGGTAAGACAATGCTAGTTTTTGAGTTCAAGGCTTACGGAAAATCAAGTCAGTTCAAAGCAGTAGACGAAGCAATTCGTACCGCTCAGTTTGTCCGCAATAGCTGTTTGCGGTATTGGATGGATAATCCGAAAAAGAACAAATACGACTTGAATAAATACTGCGCTGTACTGGCAGCGACGTTTCCGTTTGCCGATGAACTCAACTCGCAAGCAAGACAATCGAGTGCAGAACGAGCATGGGCGGCTATCTCTCGGTTTTACGAAAACTGCAAAAAGAAGATTCCCGGTAAAAAGGGATACCCGCAGTTCCAGAAAGACTGTCGTTCGGTTGAGTACAAAACGTCTGGATGGAAACTAGCTGAAGATCGGAAATCAATCAATTTTACCGACAAAAAAGGGATTGGACGATTAAAGCTCAAAGGTACACGCGACTTGCACTTCTACCAAATCAACCAAATAAAACGGGTTCGTTTGGTAAAACGAGCAGACGGTGTGTACGTCCAATTCTGCATTGACGTCAACCGCAAAGAAAACACGGAGCCTTCTGGTACTACAATTGGACTCGACGTTGGGTTGAAAGAATATTACGCCGACTCAAATGGAATTACGGTTGCAAATCCGAGGTTTCTGAGGAAAGGCGAGAAAGTCCTCAAACGATCTCAACGTCGCGTATCCAGAAAGGTTAAATGTTCAAACAATAGGGGCAAGGCTAGGCAGATTCTAGGTAAGCGCCATCTCAAAATAAGTAGACAACGCAAAGACCATGCCGTGAAGTTGGCAAGGTGCGTAGTTCAGTCAAACGACTTGATAGCCTACGAAGATTTGAGGATTAAAAATATGGCGCAGAATCACTGTCTGGCGAAGTCCATTAACGACGCATCTTGGTATCAGTTCCGTGTCTGGCT
>PVWI01000202.1 GCA_003003725.1 filamentous cyanobacterium Phorm 6
GTATCTCATCTTTCTGAGACTCGGCTATATCAAAATTCTGCTTCCATTTGTCGTACGACTGTTAAAGCAGAATAAGAAACGCCGGCGGTTCCTTCTCCCGGATGGGGGGAGTCGCCCACTAACCAGAGATTTTGAATGGGTGTCCGATTGGCAAAGCCGAAGGGCCCGAAGGTTGGTACTCGTTGCCCGATGCCGCCCACAGTGCCTCTGTCGCGGGCTGTATAACGCGCAAAGGTGCGGGGTGTGGCGGACTCTTGATGTACGATCGCCCCTGGTGTCAAGTCGAAATATTCGCTCAAACGGGCGATCGCCCCTGCCGTATATTTTTGCTTCAAACCTTCATAATCATCGGAATTCCACCACATTCGAGTATCAGTAAACGAAGAAGCAATCACCGTCGCCATTCCCGTTGGCGCTCTACCATCACCAGCATGACTGACAGAAACAAACAACGAATTATTCTCACCAATCTCGCCGTCGTAGTCGTACAGAAACTGAAGGTGTGGCGGACAATTTGCGGGAATTGCGCTTTCTTTTACTCCCAAATATATGACAAAGGCGCCGGATGCAGGTGGCAATTTATCGACTCGATATTTGTAGCCATTCATTTGATTTGGCAATTTAGAAACAGCAGATTTCAGAACTGAGTCATCTGACAAATCTGCGGATTTTTCTGATGCTATTGAATCTGGTTCTAATAATTTGACTAGATTTTGTGCGGTCACATTTGCGACAATATCATCGGCGGTTTCTGTCCAAACTTCGCCTGTTTTTTGATTACGAATTGTTGTACCCGTGGCTTTGCCATTTGTGGTGATAATACTTTCCACTGTGTGTCGCAATAAGACTTTGCCGCCGTAAAGCTCGATCGCACTTACCAGTCGATCGCTCAACACCTGCATACTCCCTTGCAAATGATACAATCCTTGTGGCGCTTGGGAAACCCCCAAAGCTGTCGCTGCATAAAGTAGCGCCGTTTCTTCGGTATCTACTTGAGAATACAATTTTAATTGCAAATCCAGAAAAGTTCTCAGACGCAAATTATCGCCCAATCCGCACAGCCGCAAAGCATCTCCCACCGTCATGAAAGTGAAAGGTAAAGTAATTAAAGTATCCGGGCGAACCGCTTGAATTAATTGCCAGAAATCCCAGAAATTTCTTGGCGGTAAAACTGGATCGCGTCCTTGAAATTTCCAACTAGCTTGGAATAATGTCGATAATAATTGCCAAAAACGTTCGCTTCCAGGAAACTGTCGCTGTCTTTCTTGTTGCCATTTTTGTGGATCTCGCCAGACGCTAATCGGTGTGGTTTCTCCCGGCAAAATTACTGCGCAGGCTGGATCGCAGGGTGTGGCGGCTGGAAGTTCGATGTCTAATTCTGAGAATATGCGGTGATGAATTCCTCCGGGTTCCAATCCTGCAACCTGCGTCGCGCCGACATCGAAGGTAAAGCCTTTGCGTTTGAAGGTGGAAGCGCATCCTCCGGGGACGATCGCCTGATCTAACACTAGCACTTGGTATCCTCTGCGGGCGAGCAGGGCTGCTGCTGTGAGTCCGCCGATGCCGGCTCCAATTACCGTGACGCGGCCTTTAGTGTCTGCGGTCGGAGATTTGGTTTCCGGGGTGCGATCGATCGTCATAATTTATTCGTTGTAATATTTCTTAATATTATGCTCATATTTTGCAATAAAAAGCTTCTCCAGTTAGACCCACAGTCCGGCAGGGACTTAAGTCCCTGCCTCAAAATAAAAGTCCTCTGAAGAGGACTGAAGAACTGATTAGTTGCATGGAAGATGACTCTTGCATACAACTAAAGAACTCCTGAGTCCTCTTCAGAGGACTTCTGCTATTAGCCAAGGACTTAAGTCCCTGGAGGTCTTTCGGGTTAAGTTGACATTAATTGACACTGCGCCATGTCCCTAGTGGCAACTAAACTTTTAAGAAATGGTATTAGAATTCAGAAACATTAGAATCAGGGACGGCGCCACTTATTGAGATAAGCTTCACCAATCCCAGCCACAGCCTGCATTTGACCTAGCTGTTCCCGTAAAGCTTTGATGGTTCTGATCTGTTCTTGAGACTGTTGCTGCAAAGCGTCGTAATTTCGCTGTTTCGCAGCACTCTGGCTCAATTGATTTTCTAGATATGGCAACTTGGTCAGTTGAGCTTGGAAGTTGCCGATCGCGCTTGACGTTTCTGCCAACTTATGCTGCAAAGCTTCGTAACTCGACTTAGACACAGTTTCCTGCAATTGCTGTTCGAGATTTTGCTTGGAGGCTGCCAATTCCTGCTGCAAAGATGCCAGCGCGCTTTCTTTTTCGCTCAACTGCTGCTGCAAACTTTCGTAACTCGACTTCGCTACAGTTTCCTGCAATTGCTGTTCGAGATTTTGCTTGGAGGCTGCCAATTCCTGCTGCAAAGATGCCAGCGCGCTTTCTTTTTCGCTCAATTGCTGCTGTAAAGCTTCGTAACTTTCTTGCAGCGGATTCGGCTGTACGCTTACCTTGGGCGATAGAGTTTCTGCCGTTACAGCGTCATTAATTTGGCTTTCTTCGGCTGTTTCCTCTGCTAAGTCAGGGGTATCTATCGCACCTTCTTCATCTTTTTTCCAAGTGACACTAACTTCACTTTTGTCCTGAGAAATCTCCAGAGCGCCTTGTGCCAAGCGTTCTAGGAGTTCCGACCTAGAAATTCCGAGCTTTCGAGCGATCGAGTTCAATCGATCGGCACTAGAAGGAGTTAGCGAAAGTCCGACTTTGACTTTGCTTTCTGGATTTGAACTAACTGGATTGCGACTTTTTTTTACCATTGGTATTTTCCTCATACCAATCTACACTTGTTAGCGTAGTGGCTGAAACTTCTCTTAAAATTAATTCTTCTTACTTACCAATTGTGGCAGCTTGTGGCAACTTCCGCTCCAAATCGAACAAAAAGCCATGAATGTATTCTTCCGTCCATTCCTCGCCGTAGAACCGCTTAAACATTCCCCGGGCGGGGTCTTTTTCGGCACGATACCGCAGATAGCGCAGTTGAGCTTGTAAGATATTATCTAGCTTTGCACTATCTGTCACTGGTTCAGCGCGATCGACCAAATCCAAATAAGCAGCGAGATAGTCTTTAAACGCTGCAAAAACCCGAGTTTCCACAACTTCCGTTTCCTTGGGGCGAGTCCACAGAAACGCCGGCGAGAAAAACTGTTTGGCTTCTTCTGGAAAATCGCCGCCCCAAGGAAGATGCGGTTGATGAGCTTGAAAAATGTGTGCGATCGGCGCAGTATACTTAGCCTGATAGTCAGCGTCGCCCCCAAACAGAGGCTGCATATCCAGAGCAATCAAATGACCGCCCGGAAGCGTCACCAAATCCGCGCCAAAGAACGGCAGATCGTAGTTAAGATGCGGAAAAATCACAAAATTGAGAACTTGCAAGCTGCTCCCACCTTGAACGTGAGCCGCGCGAATTTGTCGCAGTTTCGGGGATGAAAAAGCATAACTTGTGGTTACGATTTCTTCTTGATTTTTCCCTTTGCCGACTGTAGCTTGCTTGAGTGCAAACCCTTCTGGAATCGGGTAAGCCTGTAAGTCTAACCGATTTTTCAAAAGTGCGATCGCCGCATCTAAAAAAGGTTGATAAAGAGTCATGTCGATTTTAGATTTTAGATTTTAGATTTTAGATTAGACTTCTTCAATCAACAGGTTCGTAGTAAGGACTTTAGTCCTACTTCCGAGGTTCGTAGTAAGGACTTTAGTCCTACTTCCGAGGTTCGTAGTAAGGACTTTAGTCCTACTTCCGAGGTTCGTAGTAAGGACTTTAGTCCTACTTCCGAGGTTCGTAGTAAGGACTTTAGTCCATCTTCCGAGGTTCGTAGTAAGGACTTTAGTCCATCTTCCGAGGTTCGTAGTAAGGACTTTAGTCCATCTTCCGAGGTTCGTAGTAAGGACTTTAGTCCATCTTCCGAGGTTCGTAGTAAGGACTTTAGTCCATCTTCCGAGGTTCGTAGTAAGGACTTTAGTCCATCTTAAACCTTGATTTTAAGGACTGAAGTCCGAACGATCAAACTTTGTTGGAAAAATCCATGTAAATTCAGCGGTCATCGCGAATTCGCAGTAACAGCTAAAGGTACAGCATCTTCAAACAAAAATTCGTAAAGAAATTTCTCAGCCCATTCATGACCGAAATAACTACTAAACAAGCCCGAAGCCGGGTCTCTGTCGGCGCTGTACTGGTCGTAATCTTTTTGAGCTTTAACGATACGCTGAATATCTTCTGGGTCAGTCAGCGGTTGTGCTGACGACAGCATTTTCCAGTACAAATCCAAATAGTCTTTAAAAGCTGGATATACCCGATTTTCTACAGTTTCCGCATCAGTTTTGGCGAACAGTAAGTATTTAGAAAAATACTGATTGGCGTCATAAAATTTCATTTCTAAATTTTGGGCCAAATCGTCGTACTTGTCGCGGAGCGATTGTAGAGGTTGAACGTATTTTGCAATATAAGCTTCATCTCTAAATAGCGGCTGAAAGTCGAGAACCACCAAAATTTTCTTTTTACCAAAAGACAACAGGTCAATTCCCAACAGAGGCAAATCGTAATTGTGACTTGGATAAATCACGCAATTAAAAACTTGAGCAGATTCACCCGCATCGATGTAGGTGTAGCGAATTTTCCGCAATTGCGGGCATTCGTAACACCAACTGCGGATATTAGCGGGGGTTTTGCCGCGCTCGCTGACATTGACTTCCAAGCCGGAGGGAATGGGGCGACTTTGCAAATCAAACCTTTGAAACAGCTCTTGCTCTAGGTATTCCCGAAAAGGCTGGTACATGGCGAATTAACTCGGATGGCAAAACTAAGAGGGATCGTAAAGGATGCCGATCGCCCTAGTCTCGTTTATTAGAAACAAAGTAACAATCCGTAATATTGTTAGGGCGATCGCGATCGGGCTGGGGCGATCGCCCAATCAAGAGTCGGGTTTAAGGAAGATTGTGCTAGGCTTGAGAACCTGACGATCAATTGGCGATGTGGGTGTGAGGGCGTGATTCCAGAATTTGATGAAAACGGCAATCTACCATCAGGAATTCATTTTTGCGAATGGGAGGAGTTTAAGGAGAGATTCGGTACGAATTTTACGAGGTGGCGGATGATAGATGGGCTGGAACTGGCAATGACCCAATTAAAAGCCGCAGGCTGTATAACTATTTATATTGACGGTAGTTTTGTCACAGCCAAACAAAAACCTGGAGATTTCGATGCTTGTTGGAAGATAACGGGGTTGATATAGATTATCTGAAAGCCATTGCTCCTACTTTATATAATTTTGGACTGCGGCGTGCCGAACAGAAAAACAAGTACAGAGGTGAAATTTTTCCAGCCAACTACCCAGCTAATGATTCGGGGACAGCATACATAGACTTCTTTCAATTTGATACAAGAACAAATACACGTAAAGGAATTATTGCTATAAATTTACAAAGGTGGAAACCATGATCAAAAATGAGCAACAATATCAGCACACCTTAGATTGGTTCCGGCGATTTGAGCAGTCTGTAGCCGAATTTGATAGTAATGAGAGCTTGAAAGACGAACCTGTCCGATGGCAGCTTCATAGAGACTCATATCAGAGTCAAGTTGACGAATTAAAGTCAGAAATTGCTGAATATGAGCGACTTGTTAAGTGCAACAATACACAGCCAATTCAGATAAAAGTTGATACTTTAAATAAGTTGCCAGATGCTTTAATTAAAGCTCGTATAGCAGCAAAAATTAGCCAACAAGAACTAGCCCAGATACTAGGAATTGACCCAGAGCGAGTTAAGCAATATGAAGACACAGATTATCAATGTGCTAGTTTTGTGGAAATCCTCGAAGTCAGCACAGCTTTGGGCGTAGAATTTGAAACGGCTGCGATCCGGGTAGATTTTCAGGAGATAGAAGCCTTAACAGTTGACAGTTGACAGTTGACAGTTGACAGTTGACAGTGAAGTTTTTAGGCAGGGGATTTAAGCCCCTGCCTAAAAACAATCCACCTAAAGGTGGGGGCTTAAATCCCCTATGCTTTCGGTTAAAAAAACTGTTGAAAAATGGCGAAAAGAAAAAGTTGATTTAGCAACGAGCAAGATACCCGTTTCACAATAATATTGAGTTTTGTGGAACGGGCCGGAGAACCCGTTCCTAAACAGGTATTATGGTTTCAATCTTAAAGCGAAGCTTCCAAAATCACACTCGCAACTCGATGATCTCGATCCTTTGCCAAATAGCTTACAGCCGCGCGAGCTTGAGGATTGTCAAATTTTCTCAGCGCCCGCGCCACACGCATTCGAGTTCCCCAGTAATCCGAACTGACTAGAGGTAATAATTGCTGCAATGCCTCTTCTTGCTTCTCCGTATTTGCCAGCAGACCAAATCCGTCGATCGCAACTTCTTGAACTGGCACATCTTCGCCGACTAGACCGATCGCACAAATTTCAAATACTGCATCAGGACACTGCATTTCGTACAGCGGAGCCATGATACTGCGGCGGACGAGCCAATTGTCATCGCGGCGAAAGGCCTCCACCAAGTGCGAAATCGCCTCGGTTCCGAACATTGACACAGAGTTAGCCGCTTCTGCTCGCACGTTCGGATCGCGATCGAACTGCATCATTTTTAACAGCGCCGCAAACGATTCCGCAGTTTGACTTTTCCGCAATCCCATCGCCACGAACGATCGCACCATAAACTCAGGATCGTCCACTTTCGTCAGCAACATCGGGAGTGCGAGTGCTGAGTCGTGCTTTCTCAGAGCCGTCAGCGCCCGGAGTCGCTGTTGAGGATCTGAACTTTGGAGCGATGCTTCGATTTCAGTAAATTCCATCAGGCAATTAAAATATATTTTTGTTACTTTTGTTAACAATTTTAGCAATTATTCCCAGATTTTGGGAAAATTAAATTTGATTTGAAAAAACTTACTGATGAGATTATGTCTGCCAATCTAGAAACCGCAACCGCAACACCAGAAGACGTTCAAGAAGTAATTGCTGAGTTGGAGCAATACCGGCAACGGTTGATCGACGATACGCTGGAAATGGCTAAAAAGGTAAAAATGCCCAAGCAAAAAGTGATGCAGCAGTTGGAAAATCATCCAGAGATAGTTTATATCGACGGGGCGCTCGCGAATTTGCGATCGCAGCAACCTTCCTAAAAACGAGATTAATTGCGGTGGGGTAGAGTTGTTTTTGGAGGGAAGAGCGATCGCGCCCTTAAATAAACTCAACCCGCCCGCGCATTTCTTCAGGTTCTACATACTCCCAAATTAAAATTAAACTTCTGACAATTTTACCAATTGAACGACTATTCTGCTAACAATAAACAATACCATTATGAGTAACCCCCTCTTGATTCAGTCGCAAAAAATCTGTATCCTGAGTAAAAATAACCCGGTTTTGCTCGATGCCAAAAGCAATCTGTTCTTCATCTGAGAAACCCATTAACCCTGCCGATGGCGTAGTCGTCACGTCAATACCGCGCCGTCGCAAACTTTCGGCGATCGCATTGCTAACATTTTCATCCAAATGAAATCGAATAGTTTCAGACATTGCGATTTCTTAATTTTTCTTGAAGCAGAGAAGGAGTTTGCTCCTGCATGGAGCGGGCAAAAGCTTCATCTTCTCTAATTTGTTGTCGGATTTGTTGTCGGCAATCGTGATAATATGCCAAAGCAGCATAGACATCTGCCAAAGTAATTGAGGGATGGTGATAAACTATTTCATCCGGCGAAAGTCCCATATCTTCGTACCAGATGGCAATATCTTGTACCTTAATTCGATGTCCGGCAATGCGCGGTTTGCCACCACAAACACCCGGAGTAATTTCAATATGTTCTTGGATTACCGATGCCAGAGGTATCTGAGTCATAAGTTATTTTTTGCACAAGGCGGAATCTGTTCGTATTTTAACAAAAAAAAAGGCAGTAGGGTGCCACGGGATCTATAATCTGCAAGTTATATCTAATATCTCGTAGCGACGCACCCTACGGATTAACTAAGGCGCGATCGCGCCCGTGAAGTCCGGGATCTAAACAGCAGCCGACCCAAAATAAGGATTTGAAAACCGCCCGATCGCACGCGCCGAATTCGCCTAAATATATCGGCAGGTAGATGCCTTATTCTTCATCTTATGGTATATATATATTGAATAAATCCCATCCCGCAAGATATCTGCTATAAAACATGACTCCTAAAAAATCTTCCAAGAAACCTCAACCCAAAGCTGACATCAAAGCAGTTGACGGAAAGCAACTGGAAAATCAAAACGAATTATTTCCAGTCGTCGGAATTGGAGCCTCGGCGGGTGGATTGGAAGCCTTTATGCAACTGCTGAGCCATTTGCCGATCGATACAGGCATGGCGTTTGTAATAATTCAGCATATGTTGCCGGCTCAGGAAAGTTTGTTGGGTGTGATTCTGAGTCGATCGACCCAGATGCAGGTGCATGAGGTGACAGACGGGATGGCGATAGCACCGAATCAAATCTACGTCATCCCCCCAAATGTCAGCATGACCATCGATCGGGGGATGCTAAACCTCAAGCCCCGCGGCACAGGACGGGGCGTATTTATGTCCGTGGATACCTTCCTGTTGTCCCTCGCCGAAGAACGGGGGAACAAAGCCATCGGCGTCATTTTGTCCGGGGGCGACGGCGACGGTGCCCAAGGATTAAAAGCGATTAAGGCCGCCGGCGGTATTACTTTTGCCCAATCACAAGGATCGGCACAAGTCAGCAGTATGCCGAACACAGCGGTGGCGACCGGTCAGGTAGACTTTATCTTGACGCCGGAAAAAATTGCCCAAAAAATAGCCGAAATCGCCCTTCATCCCTACATTGCCGATCGGCATTCGACAAAATCGGCCGACAGCGAAGATGCGATCGAAAGTAAAGATGCGATCGCCAGGATCTACAGTTTGGTACGCACCGCCACAGGAGCAAGACTTAAGTGCCAAATAGTTTGCTAAACTTATCCGTAGTTAATCACGCTTGAGGAAGTTATATGTTTGCCGTTAAACGAGCGCTAAAATTGAATAACAACGAAGCGACTTTGATGGCAAGACACGCAGGATTCCGGCGCGTAGTATTTAACTTTGGGTTAAGTTTGCGGACTCAAATGTATAGTGAGGGGAAATTTACAGACTCGAAGGTAATCAACGAAGTCAAAAAAGTTCTCACCAACTACGTCAAGAAAAAGCCTAAATTCGGCTGGATGAACCAGTTATCTAGTCGAGTTTACCAAAATGCGTTAATCGATCTAAAAGATGCGTTTAGTCGGTATCGCTCTGGGAAAGCAGGTCATCCAAGATTCGCTAGTCGCCGAGACGGTCAATCTTTTACAGTCGATTCGTCTAACGGCAAAGTTTTACTAAACGCTGGCAGCACCATTAAGATTCCTACCTTGGGAACTTTTCGACTTTATGAACCGTTAGAATCTGGCTTCGTATCCCAAACTTTTACGATTTCAAAAGAAGGAAGTCGTTGGTTTGTTTCCTTTTGCGTTGATGCCGAACGTTTGCCAGTTCAACAATCTGAAAGCTCTGTAGGGATTGATTTAGGTGTCAAATCTTTTGCCACGCTGTCAAATCAGCAGGTCTTTGATGCGCCAAAGCCGTTAAAGCAAGCGAAAACCAAACTTGCTAAATTGCAACGCAAAGCATCAAAACAGGTAAGAGGTTCTCAAAACCAGCGTAAAACCTACAATAAAATCCGTCGGCTCCATGCACGGATAGCTCATATTCGTTTAGACTTTCTTCACAAGCTAACAACATATTTAGCTACAACTTTCAAGTTAATCAAGATTGAAAACTTGAACGTTCAGGGCATGATGGCGAATCATAAGTTAGCTGGGGCAATATCCGATCTAGGTTTTTACGAGTTCAAACGCCAACTCGATTATAAGTGCAAAATGTATGGGGCAAATTTAGTGCTGGTAGACCAATGGTTCCCCAGCACTAAAACCTGTTCTAATTGTGGTACTAAAAAAGATATGCCACTAAGCGTTCGGACTTTTGATTGTCCTGCTTGCGGCATATCTTTAGATCGGGATTGGAATGCAAGTTTAAATATTTTAAATTGGGAACCCTCGGCTTGAGGGGGATAGCCTACTTATCTTGGGATTAGTCGTCTACCCAACAGCGTAGGAAGTAAACTCGTAATTGTATCTAAAGATGACTTTAGATAGGTTTAGGTAAGTTTTACGAAGCAGATTCAGGCAAGCAATGAAGAACTGAACACGATTAATGACGAATTGCAGCGGCGCAATGTGGAATCAACTAAGGTCAGCAACGATTTGCAGAACCTGCTGGGCAGCATCAATATTCCGATTCTGATGCTGGGAGGCGACCTGCGAATCCGCCGGTTTACTCCCGCAGTCGAAGGCATCTTCAACTTGATTTCTAGCGATGTCGGGCGGTCTTTGAGCGACATCACTCACAAGTTGATGGTGCCGGACTTAGAGGAACAGATTTTAGAGGTGATTCGCACGCTCAACTTTAAATTTCAGGAGGTTCAAGATCGAGACGGTCGTTGGTACGATTTGCAGATTCGACCCTATCGGACGATCGACAACAAGATTGACGGGGCTGTACTGGTGTTGGTGGATATCAACGCTCTCAAACTGAGCGCCCAGCACTTGATTGAAGCGAAAAATTACGCCGAAACGATCGTGGAAACCGTGGTGCAACCGCTGCTAGTGCTGGATCTCAACCTGCGGGCAATTACGGCAAACCATGCCTTCTACGAGACGTTTCAGGTGACGCCCGCCCAAACAGAGCACCGATCGATCTTCGATCTCGGTAACGGACAGTGGAATATTCCCGGCTTGCGATCGATCCTAGAAGCAATTCTGGCAGAAAATGCCGAGTTTCAAGACATAGAAATCGAGCATGACTTCGAGCAAATCGGGCAGAGAATCATGGTGCTGTCGGCGCGCAAAATGCCTGCGATCGGTGATACACAGATGATTCTGCTGGCGATCGAGGATATTACCGAGCAAAAACGGTTGGAGACGGAACGCAGCCTCCTGATTCAAGCACAATCGGCTCGTGCGGCGGCAGAGGGGGCCAACCGCGCCAAAGATGAGTTTTTGTCCGTGCTTTCTCACGAACTGCGGACGCCGCTGAATGCGATGATTGGCTGGGCACAGTTGCTGCGCCTGAAAAAATTTGACGAGGCTAAAACCCAGGAGGCGCTAAGAACGATCGAGCGCAGCGCCAAAGCACAAAACCAGCTCATCGATGACATTTTAGACGTTTCGCGCATTACCACAGGCAAGTTTCGGCTCAACCGTTATCTAATTGAGCTGAATCCATTGGTGCAAAATGCGATCGGGCTGGTTCGTTTGGCAGCAGAAGCCAAAAATATTCAACTTGAATCCAGCCTAAGTCCTTTAACCGCAAAAGTGTTGGGCGATCCCAGCCGCTTGCAGCAGGCGCTGTGGAATCTACTTTCAAACGCGATTAAATTCACCCCAGCCGGAGGCAGAGTTGAGATCGCATTAGAGTGCATTGATGGAATGGCTCAAATCCAAATTCGGGATACTGGTAACCCACATTCCGCACCCCCAACTGGCACATAGGGGGATTGAGGGAGTAAAAGTGAATCATCCAAGACAAAAATGAG
>PVWI01000203.1 GCA_003003725.1 filamentous cyanobacterium Phorm 6
ACCTTATGCTAATTTAGCAAAAGCCTTAGAACAAGACAAGAAAGACTTGGTTAATCTGCTAAAAGTTGCAGAAAAATCTTATCAAATTGTTCTAAATACTGCGATCAAAGCAGCAGAGAGAGAGCAACAAGCTGGAGAGGTTTTTGCACAAGCAGCGGCTGAAAAACAGCAGTTAGATTTGGATTTTTTAGCAAAATTAATAGCGGCTGATTTCACAGAAGAGACCTTTTTAGCAGCGGTGGCGACAGTTAAGGAACAATCGGAATGGGAAAATACGATTCGCTGTGTGCGCGAGTCAACAATTCAGTTAGAGACGCGGGAGAAGGATTTGAATGAAGCGATCGCAGGTAGGACTACTGATGAAGATAATTTAGCACAAGTGCGATCTGCAAAACACACCGCCCAACAAAATCTCAAACAAGCCAACAACCGCCGCGCCGAACTTTTAGCGTGGATTCAAGTAGCCGCCCAAAACCTTGAACAAGCCGAAAGACTGTCGCAGCAAATCACAAATTTCACAGAACAAGAGCAAACTTACCACACATTAGCGCAAAATCTGAAGTCGAACGAGTTTCAATCTTACATTTTAGAACATTTAGAAGCAGAATTAGTCGGCAGTGCCACATTGATTTTGCAAGAATTAACCGAAAATCGGTACAAGTTAAAAAACCAAGAAGGTGAATACTGGGTAACAGATAATTGGAATGGCGGCGAAGCCAGACGAGTGCGAACACTTTCAGGTGGCGAAACCTTTGCGACTTCCTTATCAATGGCTTTAGCTTTGTCAGAAAAACTCTCGCAAGGTGCTCAGTTAGGTAGCTTATTTTTAGATGAAGGATTTGGGACTTTAGACACCGAAACTCTTGAAAGTGTTA
Source organism: filamentous cyanobacterium Phorm 6 (assembly GCA_003003725.1). Taxonomy (GTDB): domain Bacteria; phylum Cyanobacteriota; class Cyanobacteriia; order Cyanobacteriales; family Microcoleaceae; genus Microcoleus. Next base: position 876 of record PVWI01000203.1, read on the forward strand.
CTCAAATTTTAGAATCTTTGCGACAGCGAGAAAGGCTGATTGGAGTGATTACCCACGTTCGAGGATTGGGCGAAAGATTGCCTGCACAAGTTAAAGTGTTTAAGTCACCGCAAGGTTCTACAATAGAAGTTCAAAGAGTTTAAGTAGAATAAAGTTCTGCAACGAATGTTTGGTAACGGATGTCAGGAAGAATGAAGCAACAATCTCTAATGCCAAATAGTAGCTTATTTACCTGAGAAAAGCTAGATTCTATATTTCCTGTGTTTCTTCTTCTGTAAAGATAGGGGGCCACAATTCAGAAACGGGCAATTCCCAACCGGGGAAAAGTTCTGCTATTGTTAAAATATCGCCATTTTGTAAAATTTGTGGTTCGCCAGCAGAACGATAAATCTTCACTGTTTCCTCATCAGGATCGATCGCAATTCCGACAATCGCTCCGAGCTCAACAAATTTCAAAACCTTGGTTTCGATAGGCTGTATGCGATCGCTCTGAGACTTAATCTCTACCACCAAATCGGGAACAAGTTGTCCGAAATAACGTGGACTTTGGCGCAATCGTGCGGCGCGCACAAAGGAAACATCCGGTGCTTTGACGTTAGTATCTGGCATAATGAAACCACCGGCGGAGTCAAAAACTCGTCCGAGACGGCGGGGATTTATCCAAGCGAAAAGAAAGGCGATGAGACGGCTGCCGATTTCACTGGATACGATGTCTGATGGGCCCATAATTGAAAGTTTCCCGTCTTCTAGTTCAATTTGGTAATCTAAACCAGCTTCGGAAAAAGCGGTTTGAACTTGCTCTATATCTTTGACAGTCATCATTGACATAGGATTTTTTTCCTGTTATGAGCTGATATTTCATTTTAGCACGATCGCTATTTTAAACCTATTATTTAGTCAAACAGGAGTGATTTAACCGCAGAGGGCGCAGAGGACACAGAGAAAGAGAAGAGAGAGATGAATAATTTCGATACCAGCGGATTTGATGTAACACAAAAAAATATGAAAATTTACCCCACTCGAATGCAATCGGTACAGTCACCAATTATTCCAGTAGTTGGTGAACTGATTCGCCAAAATCCGGGAACAATCTCATTAGGACAAGGCGTGGTTTCTTACAATCCGCCGCCAGAATCCTTTGCAAAGATTCCCGAATTCTTCGCAAATTCCGATAATCACAAATACAAAGCCGTTGAAGGAATCCCACAATTACAAGCTGGAATCGCAGCGAAGCTCCAAATAGATAACGGCATAGAAATTAACAGTAAAAACTGCGTTGTTGTCACCGCCGGCAGCAATATGGGATTTGTTAATGCGATTCTGGCCATCACTTCTGCGGGGGACGAAGTTATTATTCAAGCACCTTATTATTTCAACCATGAAATGGCGACAGTTATGGCAAATTGTCATCCAATCATTGTAGAAACTGACGCCAATTATCAACTCAATATCCATGCTATAAAACAAGCAATTACAGACAAAACGCGAGCAATTGTCACCATTTCACCAAATAACCCAACTGGCGTAGTTTATTCTGCCGAAGCACTCCGAGAAGTTAACGAAATTTGTCGCCAACACAATATCTATCATATCAGCGACGAAGCTTACGAGTATTTCACTTATGACGGAGTTAAACACTGTTCGCCCGCAGCTTTTCCCGATAGTCACGAATACACGATTTCTCTATTTACGCTTTCCAAAGCCTACGGTTTTGCCAGTTGGCGAATCGGATATATGGTGATTCCAGAACATTTGCTGGTGTCAGTGAGAAAGATTCAAGATACAATTCTGATTTGTCCGCCTGTAATTTCGCAATATGTAGCTTTGGGAGCCTTGCAAGTTGGGCGAGAATACTGCGATAATTATGTAAGGGCGATCGCCTCCGTGAGACAACTCGTATTAGACGAACTCAATACCATCCAAAATTTGTGTACAATTTCCCCAGCCTGCGGAGCTTTCTACTTTTTCTTGAAAGTTGACACACAACTCGATACAATGGAATTAGTAGAAAGATTAATTCGCGAATATCATGTAGCAGTGCTTCCCGGTACAACTTTCGGTATGGATAGCGGGTGCTATTTGCGCGTTGCTTACGGTGCCCTAGAAACTGAAACAGCAGCAGCCGGAATCAGCAGATTAGTTAAAGGTTTGAAAACAATTTTAGGAGCTTGAAGAATGGTTACTGCTAACTTAAAAACAAATCTAAATTCTCAACAATCCACTAGCTCAAAACTGGAAAATTTGCGAAATTTAATGCTAAATCATGACTTAGATTGCTATTTCATCCCAGCAGTGGACGAACATTTAAACTTATATGGTTCCGAAGCTAAACAGCGCAGGGCTTGGATTAGTGGCTTTACAGGTTCCGCTGGCGATTTGTTGGTTGGGAAAAATTTCGCTTGGTTGTTTGTTGATTCTCGCTATTACGAACAAGCAGAATTGCAAGTTGATTCTGCACTCATCCAAATATCTAAACTGGGTTTGGAAGAAAATCTCACTTTAATTGAAACTGTAGAAAAACTAACGGCAGAATCTGCATCAACTCCCAAAAAATTTCGTTTAGGTTTCGATCCTTTTACTCTTTCAGTTGAGCAATTTAAGAGTTGGGGTAAAAAATTTGCTGATGCTAAAATTGAACTGATACCAGTATCGGAAAATTTAGTAGACAAAGTGCGTTGGCGAAGCCCTCGCAGAGGATCGCACAATCCAACAAAAACATCGGAAACCTTACCCGCGATTGATGAATCTCCCCTATTTAGCTTACCTGTATCGCTGACAGGAGAAAGCGCCACCGAAAAATTAGCCAGAGTCAGGGAAGCGATGGAAAAAGCTAACATCGATGTGCTTCCGATTACCAATCTCAATCAAATAGCCTGGTTGTTCAATCTCCGAGGTTCGGATATTCCCAACATTCCAATTTTCATATCCTATGCAATTGTCACTACCGATGCAGCGTTTTTGTTGACCAATTCCGAAAGAGTGTCACCAGAAATTCAGCAAGATTTGCAAAAATGTGCAACTCTACTTCCCTACGAAAATTATCCACAAACTTTGCTAGATTGTATATCTCAGCCAAAACTAACTCGCGTTTTGTTGGATGCTAAATACACTACAGCAGGGACTCATCAGTTAATTGTAAATCGTCAAGTCGAGGATGAAGAGAATATCAAAATAGTCTTTGGAGCAAATCCGATTGAGGGGATGAAAGCTCGAAAGAACTCTATAGAAATTGAGCAGATGAAATCGGCTAATTTTAAGGCAAGTAAAGCTAAAACTTTGACCTTAAAGTGGTTGACAGAGCAGTTAGAAAATGGTAAGACTTTAACAGAATTTGATGTTAAAGAAACCATTGAGCAATTTTACCAGCAAGAAACAGACTTTCAGAGTTTAAGTTTTAGAACGATCGCCGGTGCGGGAGTAAATAGCTCGATCGTCCATTACGGCACTCCAAGTCCTGAAGTCACGTTAAAACCAGGGGAATTCCTGTTACTAGATTCAGGATCTCAATATTTGGGAGGTACAACCGATGATACCAGAACCGTAATTATCGGAGAACCAACGGCGCTACACATCGAACATTACACAACAGTTTTAATCGCACATATTAGCTGTGCAATGCAGCAATTTCCCAAAGCAACAATGGGAGTGCAATTAGATGCGATCGCCCGATCGATATTATGGCAAGAACAGCTAGACTACGGACACGGGACTGGGCACGGAGTTGGGGCATTTTTAGCCGTCCACGAAGGGCCAAACGGCATCAGCAAATCTGTCCAATATGCCCTAGAACCGGGAATGGTAACTAGCATAGAACCGGGATATTATCAACCGGGATGGGGCGGAATTCGGATCGAAAATCTCTATGTTGTCATAGAAATGCCGTCAAAGTATGATACAGTTTGGTACGGATTTGAACCGTTGACGTATATTCCGTTTGACCGGAAGTTGATTAATGCCGATCGCCTGTCAAAGACTCAACTCGCATGGTTAAATAATTATCATGGTGCTGTAGTTGATAAATTGGAACCCGTACTTGATGCAGCAACAATTGAATGGTTGAAAACAGCCTGCGCTGCGTTAGGTTAAGCGTTGTAATTTGTCGCACATTTAACTTGTGCACCTATTTTTCGGGAAACTCTTGTGGAGTGGGCACGCGAGCCCGCCCCCAAGGGAAGTAATCAAACTACTGATACGTCTTCAACTACTCCCAACGCATAAACTCTCAGACACAATATCCTAAAGACCTGTTAACAGACTAAGGTAATGACAATAAAATAGAAGATAAGCAGATATTTAGCGTCTATAGCTAATAGAACTAAACTGTTTATCCCTGATACTCTAACAGAAAATTACCAAGGATAAGGGATTAAGTTTTATGAAAGCAGAATCAGAAGTATCTATTTTTTTTGCACTATCTATTTTCTCAAATGAAAAATTTAAAGCCGATGATGATAGACTAAACTATCAATCCTATAAAGAGCTAGGTCTAATTTGTGGTCAATGTAGAGAACTTATCTTTTTTAAGCAAGGTACAAAAAGAATTTCTCACTTCTCTCATTTCAAAAGTACAGGAAAAGATTGTAAATGGAGAACCGGGAGCGATAGCAATACACTACATACTGATGCAGAGGGTAGAGAGCAAAGCTTAGAAAAGTTCCAGAAGCACTTTGAAAAATTTACTAAACAACGGATAATCAAATATCAAAAAATCTCACCCTCTCAGCTTCGTGGGCAAATAGCGGAAGGTCAAAGATTAGTTTCTAGATATAAGATTGATATCGACTCTTGGCTAAGGTGGTTTAATCAAAATAGAGAAAAGGTTAAAAATCTCGCTCAAAGTTTTTATCAAAGTAATCAGTTAGTACCTGATGCAAATCATAGGATTATTTTAAATTATCTTGATTATTTGTGTGTTCCTGCTAGTGAATATATTTTGAGAGATATCCTTTACTATGTAGTTTTTGTGTTGAATAAGGAGAGAGGTGTTAATAATGATTTCGAGAAAGTTTGCTCTAAAGTCATTGAAATAATAATTTTTGCTGATTGGGAAGAAGAGTACGAAATCGCACCTATCACATTCAAAGGGATTGACCACCCTAATGTAGAGGAAAAAACTCCTAAAGGTCAAATCAAGGTAGAGCAGCAAACACCTAAGCCTATTAAGTTGGAAAATGAGAAAGTAGGGATTAATCAAGTCGAGTTCTGGGATATCATCGCAACTATCCCTATGCTCTTAAGATTAACTCCATCTGAGACGGGTTATAAGTTAGTTGGACTACCTGTGAAGCTTCCCCCTGAGTTTACTTATGATCTAGCGCGGTATATTGCTAGCAACTTAGGGAAGAGTGCGATCGGTTATCTCAATAATGAGGTAGCAAGAATAAAAAACAGTCCTGATCAGATGGTAGGGAGATATACACGGCAACAGATGATCGATATGCTCAATGCTTTAGTATCGGGTATCCTCTTAGACCAAAAACTAGATCCTAGTAATGTGTTAGAGAGTAAGAACAAGTTAAGAGACTATATGAGCAAGCAGGACTTCTACTCATCATCAGTCGATCAGTATTACTCTTTCTATCCTTTAGCTAGTGTCAAGATAGTACAGGAAACCGAGAGCCAAAAATACAGCTATAGGCTAACTAACTTTGGGGATAGTCGAGCATTAGAAAAAAACAATCTCTCATCTGTTCTGACTTGGGTGCAACGGATTAGCTACAATCTCAAAAATTACTTTGGAATAAAGAAACCTAGCTTTGAGGAAATAAAACATTACTTGGAGGATCATTTTAAGTTCAAAAACTGCACTCTTAAAATTTACTACTCAACGGGTATATTCTTTGAGATAGATCACCTCGGTCAAAATGTAGCAAAGCAACTGATATCTATCATCGATCCGGCAAACAGTCAGAAAGTACATAACATAGCAGCCGTGAATATTGCTAGAAATATCCAGTTTGGTGATAATCGGATCTTTGAGAAAGTGCTTAGATGCAACAACTTAATAGATAGTGACTTAATACAGTTCGCCAAAAGTCAACTATCTAAAGTAGTAGATAAGTTTATATCTACTAATGAGAAAAAACTAATTGGTAAGGGCGGTGTAGTACAGACTACTAAAATCCGGGATTTAGTAGGATTTGATAAAACTAGCCACGGATTTAGTAATATTAAATCTACTTTCTTAAAGTTCATTACCCCTTTTAGTATTGAATCAGAGATCAATAGAGGCAAAATAGTCAATCTGAGAACGGGTAAAGTTTTGGATCGACACTTAGCGAACGAGTTCTTCGAGAAAATGGTGGCTAATTGGAAAGTCTGGAACAAAGACAAAGACCAAGTGATTAAGTTAGGGGGGGTTGAAGTTAAAAAACCTGACCCTGGGAAGATGATGCTAGAGGTACACAACAAGGTTTACAACTACTCACACTTAGATCAAGTTGTTTGGGGGGATTTAATAGAGGTTTGGTGGCAACTAACATCGCAACCGATAGGCTTTAGAACTGATACTGGGGTGGTTTTAACGCCGTGGTCAATACTTCCTACTCGGTTAGAGATTTGGGAGTACCGGATAAAGATTCAGTTGATTTCAATCATAAAAGAGGGAGATAAAACTAGAACATTAGGGATTGAGTCATTGTTGCAGAGAGAGATAGAGGATCTATATTCTATACTCGATCGCCTATCCCCTAACTGGAACACTAACCAAGATATCAATAAGCATCTAGCAGAGTTACACGATTGCTTATCTGCTGCTAAAAAGCTTAACCCATAAGACCAACTAGCTAGGTTAGACCCGGTAAGTTATCTTAGCTCTTTCTACTAAAGTATGAAGCCTTTGACTTAAGTCAGTAAAAAGAATGAAATTTAGTAGATGTAAACAAATAAAACAGGTATATATACACTACTAAGATAGGACATTATATGTAAAAAGTGATATAGGAAAGTATATATGAAATATGAGAATCTATAAGAACAGAGTAGAGACGATAGCTAAATGGTTGAGGTTGGAGTAACCCGCTTTCCCTATGTGCTTCTATTACATAATTTATTTCAATGCAAACTCAAGCTTCTATAACTAAAACAAATCATATTATATACCTCTAGATTGAGCTACATGGAGCGATAAGGCACGTATGGGTATGAATCTACATTTATTGTTTAGAGGAGCCTTAAAACTCGATTTAAGAGGGATAGAGTGAGATGTGACAGCTTAGGGTCTAGGCAAGTAGAATTATTAGGCAGTAATTATCTTTCTATCTAAATAATTTTGATTTACTTATAAAGCCTAGCTTTAAGAGCTTAGTTGGGTATGAAACAGGTATTGTGGTTGTAGACCCACTTCATACCTAGAAATGAGCAGAAGGCTAGAAGTTTTATCTAACCTTGGTTTTAGAGTAAAGCTGGTGACAAGACTCGAACTTGCGACAGGCTGATTACAAATCAGCTACTCTACCAACTGAGTTACACCAGCAGTGAAACTTAATATAGCAAACTTATAGTGATTAGCGCAACCCCCCCAGCCAACTTTTTTTTCAAATTCGCTCAAAACCCCTCCCCGTAAGGGCAAAACCGGAATTGTCTGCCCGCTGCCCACAGCCCACTGCCAATTAACTAATCGCAGCGCCAAATCTTAATCGTCTCATCCGCGCTACCGCTGGCGAGCAAATTGCCCGAAGGTGCGATCGCCACCGAGTATACAGTACCCGAATGTCCCTTCAGAGTGCTCAACATTTCCCCCGTCTGCAAATTCCAAATATTAATCGTATTATCATCGCACCCGCTAGCCAAAGTCAAACCGTCCCCGCTAATAGCAACCGAATCGCCCCGACTCACATAATTCTGCAAAATATGCACCGCCTCATTCGTTCCTAAATTCGTTACACCCTTTCCCTTCGCATAATTAGTATTTAAAATTCGCAACAAACTGCCCGTGTGCAAATTCCGCAGCTTAATCGTATAATCATTGCTGACGCTAGCAAGAATCTGACCGTCAGGGGCGATCGCCACAGAATTCACCCCAACATTCAACCCCGAAAGAGTCCGCAGTAACTTGCCGCTTTCCACATCCCAAACCTTGCTCGTCGCATCCGAACTCCCACTCGCCAATATCTTACCATCCGGGCTAAAAACCACCGCATTCACATTGTCAGAATGACCCCTCAAAGTCCGCAGCAACTCACCACTCCGCAAATTCCAAATCTTAATCGTATTATCTGCCCCGCCACAGCTAGCAATTACCTGGCCCTTCGGGTTAACCGCCACCGAGTTCACCTCCATAGAATGTCCCGAAAAAGTACACAACAAATCGCCGTTATACAAATTCCAAAACTTAATTGTTTCGTCCGAACTGCCGCTGACCAACATTTTTCCGTCCGAGCTAATAGCCACCGAATTTACGCGATCGGAATGTCCCGTCAGAGTACCAATTAATGCCCCAGTTTCTAAATTCCAAATCTTAATAGTTTTATCCCAACTGCCGCTAACCAGAGTTTTGCTGTCAGGACTAATCGCCAGAGAATTCACAAACGATGAATGTCCCGGGAGCGTGTATACGCACCGCCATTTCAGATTTTTAAATTTGTGAGCTAATTCTTTCGCCCGGTTAGATGCCAGCTCAGCTTCCTCTCTGCGTTTGAGTTCATCTTCCTCCAAACGCTTAGCTGCCGCCCTAGCTTTTGCTTCTCGCAGCGCCAGCCGCCGCATCTCTCCCTTATAGGTTATGCGCTGCTGCTCCTGAATTTCTTTAAGAGTTTCTATATACGGCAAAACCCAATCTTTAGAAAACCATTCTTGAGCAAATTCCGCCTCTAAATTAAATAGCTGAGGTTCGTGAGTAAAATCGATATTTAAATAATACAAATCAGCTAAAAAAGCGGCTAATAACTTATGAATTGTCACAATTATTTGCCGAATAATCCGCAGACTCAGCTTCTCATCTTTCCCTTCAGCTTCCAACTGATGATAAACCTCTTCCCAATTCCAAGGCTGCATCGCCACTAGAGAAACGCTCTGATTGATGATGCCCCAAAAACCGACATGAAAATTCACTTCATAATCGCTGATATCGCTGTAAAGTATAGCTGTCGGAACGGGAGACAAAACAGTCTGCAACCGCTCCACATCAATATCAGAAATCGGTTTTTTGAAATAATCTCCGTAAAACTGAACCGGACACAATTCTCCGTGTTGGGGGTAGTGCTGGTTCAAAAAAGCTCTCAACTTAGCCGGCAGCTCGATATTCAGATTGTGGCGAAACGAATCCGGGCAATCTTGGCTAATTTTTGCGGGAGCAACCAACAGCAGCAATCGGTGCTGTTGCTGCTGCAAAATCTGTTCGGTTTCCTGTCTGCTCAAATTAGAAAACCAGTTGTCTTTGTCCCAAATAGTTTGAATTTCGCTCAGCTTAACTCGAATTGCTTCTGATTGAAACTCCCGCATTAACTCGCGAGAAAGCCGACTAATTGCCCGCTTATCTCTGACTTCTTCTGCCTTAACTCGATTAATACGTTCTTCCTTTACCCATTCTTGCTCTAAACTGGCGATCGCAATTAATTCTTGTTCTCGACGCTGCTGTCGCTGCAAATACTTCACTTGTGCTTTAATCCAGCGGGGGTCTTTTTTGATTTGCTGGTTCAAAGCAGAAGAACCAGACGGCTCAATTTCTGCATAGCGTTCGTTGACAGCACTTGCTCCCAATCTTTCTCCCAATTCGCTGGCTACAGGCTTCAACAGTTCAATTATGGTGTCTGAGACGGGGCGGGGTAAGGACATATCAGTTAAAACTTAAGGGCGATCGCGCGAGTCAGGCAGAGCCGCCCGGGACTCTTGCCGCGATCGCGCTTATTTGGGCGAGGAGCCAGCGCATCCGTAAGGCGTATCGTGCAGGCTTAGCACCTTGACTCAATCATCGTATTTATACTGTTTACATTTTACCGCGAATATGATGCGAAACCACCGACAGAAAAGACTTCAGGATATTCGATCGATCCCGAGCTCCCCCAATTCATTTTTTTTGTTGCCTTTTTACTCGCGCTTGTCTATAATCGTACTTCACAACCATAATTACGGTATTCCGACCTAATAACCGTAGTTTCACTAGAGGAATAAATATAATGAGTCCGTGGCAACGCCTAACTCAACACCTTCACTGGCTGCAACAGCCACCAGCCAGCACAAATCAATCATTTACGGCGCTGAAAAGATTTGTATCGCTATTTTTAGTGGGAATAACTTTAAGTCTCGCCGTTGCATCCTGCGGCCAGGGAACCACCAACAACCCCGCAGCCACTCCCGGCGGTGCTAGCCCAGCAGCCAACAAAGGCAACATAGAACTAACCCTCGTTTCCTTCGCCGTCACCAAAGCCGCCCACGAAGCGATAATTCCCAAATTTGTTGAACAATGGCAAAAAGAAAAGGGGCAAACCGTCAGCTTCAACCAAAGCTACGGCGGTTCCGGTTCCCAAACCCGAGCCGTAATTGACGGATTAGAAGCCGACATCGTACACCTAGCCCTCGCCCTCGACACCACCAAAATCGAAAAAGCCGGACTCATTGCGCCCGGGTGGGAAAAAGAAGCGCCCAACGAAGGCATCGTCAGCAAATCCGTAGCCGGAATCGTCACCCGCGAAGGCAATCCCAAAAACATCAAAAATTGGGAAGACTTAGCCAAAGACGGAGTGAAATTGATTACCGCCGATCCAAAAACATCAGGCGTGGCTCGCTGGAACTTCCTAGCACTTTGGGGCTCGGTTG
>PVWI01000204.1 GCA_003003725.1 filamentous cyanobacterium Phorm 6
TTATTCCGCAACTTAAGAGAGGACTGAAGTTCGTAGTGCGGACTTTATTCCGCAACTTAAGAGCGGACTGAAGTCCGTAGTGCGGACTTTATTCCGCAACTTAAGAGAGGACTGAAGTTCGTAGTGCGGACTTTATTCCGCAACTTAAGAGAGGACTGAAGTTCGTAGTGCGGACTTTATTCCGCAACTTAAGAGCGGACTGAAGTCCGCACTACGAACCAATATTACTAAGGAGGCATAGCCTCCGGATCTGCATTACCAGGCAGAGCCTGGTAACGAGCAAATGACTAATGACTAATGACTAATGACTAATGACTATCAATTTACTTTAACAGGCGAAACACTTACATTAGGATTTTTGACTCTTCTTAAAAGTTCTTGTCGGGCTTGTTCGGGATTTTGCCCTTTGGGTACTTGATATAATAATCTACAGGAACCATCTTGAGGATTAGCTGCACAAATAATTAGTTGACCGCTGGGGGATGCACCTGCTGTGACAATATTATCCCAGTTTCCTTGCGATTGCGAATTGTTGAGAATTCCAGAGACTCTGGTGCACCGAGTAATTGCGTCTTCTCCCGATTCGTTGAAATAGTTATCGGCTACCCACAGAATAACGGGAATATTTTTGCCTTCTTGGACAGCAATTGTCGCTGGGCGGCCGCCAGCAGCGCCACAGAAGAAGGATGGCGTTTGGGCAAGGGCGGGACTGTTTGCTAAAATCGGAGCTGCCAAGGCAATAATTGACGCGCTAAAAACTGACTTTAAAAGCCGAAATTTCATGGGCAGTGATAAGCTTTTTAATTTAAGGTTACTAATACTCTAAAAAATTCGGCTGCTGGTTGCCGGGAAGATTAGGTATTTAGGGAAAAAATAAAATTTATTTTGTAAAGTTTTGCCGTTAGCGTTCGCCTCGTTAGCGAAGCCCTCGTAGAGGATTTAAAGCCCGCCTCTGCGGAGGCTACGCCAACGGAGAGGATCGCACATACTGCCATTATCCTGACCAAAACTGACGGAAAAGCGCTCGCTGACAAACGCTTCGGCAAAAAATACGTGCAGCCGCAGGGGCGCAGCCGCGAAGGTATAGGATTTTACGCCGTTTTTTGCGATCCCTTCCTGATCCCGCCCCCTAAATTGGAACCTGTGTTAGCATCAGGAAAAATATTCTCTTTAATAATCAACAATGGGCAATGTTCTGGTGCTGAATGCCTCCTACGAACCGCTCAACATCACCAATTGGCGAAGGGCGGTAGTTTTGTTGCTGAAAGGAAAAGCAGAACAGGTAGAACATAACGGGAAATTTATTGCGCCAAACTTCCCGCTACCAACTGTGATCCGACTACGGCATTATGTCCGAGTTCCCTATAAGGATATTCCGCTTACCCGCCGGAACATCTTGCACCGGGATGCTCACTCTTGTCAATACTGTGGCTATACGGGCGACGATTTGACGCTGGATCATGTGATTCCTCGATCGCGCGGAGGAGTCGAAAGTTGGGAAAACCTCGCTACGGCTTGTATGCGCTGCAATGTCAATAAAGGCAGTCGTACGCCGAAAGAAGCGGGAATGCCACTGCGCCATCCGCCGAGGAAACCTCACAGTGGTCTTTATTTTGAAGTGACTAAACACGTTAAAAGTGGTATGCACCAAGAATGGCAAAAATATGTAATCGGCCTTTAAAACCCCTGTCGCAAGAAAGCGCGGGGGTTTTTTGCGGAAGTTTTGAGTTTTGAGATTGCTTGGTTCCTCGAAACGCTTCGCGGTTTTTCGCCATCGGTGCGATCGTGAACGAATCTACAAAAGACTTGAATGGCATTCAATCGCTTTCCTATCTGGAAATTATCTGCGTTGATCTGCGTTGATCTGCTTTGAATCTGCGGTTGTTGTATCAATCAAAGATTTATGAAATTCAAGTCTCAAGAAACCGGGTTTAAAAGCTTGTGGTGCGTAACTCCTGAAAGAATTAAATTGTGATTTTTTAACTATGAAAGACCATCCCCCTAACAATTCAGATGAGATATCTGGCAACCGCGAAGCTGAGATTGACCCCCTCCGCGAGGTTGTACCATCCGTGAATACGCCCGGGAAACGGCGCGGCAAAGCTGAAGTTGCTTCCGAAGAGAATCGCCCCAGTCTGCGCGAGGAATTGCACGATCGCAAAATCGAGCAATTACGCCAAATGTTCGATCGCCACAAAGGCAGTCGCCAGTTAATTTTGCTGCAAGATTTTCCCGATCCCGACGCGCTTTCCAGTGCTTGGACTTACAAATTAATCGCCGAAAAATACGATATCCAATGCGAGATTCTCTACGCCGGCACTCTCAGCCACCAAGAAAATATTACCTTAGTCAAATTAACAGGGTTGCCGTTGCAGCGGTGGACGCTGGAAACGGCAAAAACTAAGGATTTGTCGGCTTATAAAGGCTGCGTTTTTATCGACAACCAAGGCACTACTTGTAACTTAACTGAGTTTATTTTAGGGGCGGGAATTCCGATCGCAGCAGTTATCGATCACCACAGTTTGCAGGGCGAAATGAACGCAGAATTTATGGATGTGCGCCCGGAAATCCACGCTACAGCCACGATTTTTACGGAGTATTTGCAGGCGGGAATGCTAGCTTTTGACAGCAATATCAGCCAGCACGTCAAGTGCGCTACGGCTTTGATGCACGGTTTGCGATCGGATACAAATGCCCTCAGACAAGCTCAGGAAGAAGAGTTTTTAGCTGCTGCTTATTTGAGCCGTTTTTATGACTCGCAGTTGTTGAATGCGGTGTTGCAGTCGTCTCGTTCTAAGTGGGTGATGGATGCGATCGAGCGATCGCTCAAACACCGCATCGTCCAGAACAATTTTTCGATCGCCGGCATCGGCTACCTCCGTTATGACGATCGAGATTCTATTCCCCAAGCAGCGGACTTTTTAATGACCGAAGAGAACGTGCACACAGCCGTTGTCTATGCAATTGTTCACGATAAAGACGAAGAAATTGAAGTAGTAATTGGTTCGCTGCGAACGAATAAACTGACTCTAGATCCGGACGAATTTATTAAAGAAGCCTTCGGACAAGATGCTCAAGGACGCTTTTTTGGCGGTGGCAGAAGTCAAGCTGGAGGCTTTGAAATTCCGGTAGGATTTCTTTCTGGCGGAAATGAAGATAGCGATTATGCAAGGATGAAATGGGAAGTATTTGATGCTCAGATCAAGCAAAAATTGCTACATTTAGTGAGTCCTAAAGATAATCCGATTTACGATCATTAATTCTGGAGTTTGTAGAGGCGGTCTTGATTCCAGCAAGAGCCTGGGTTCTGCCTCCGGTTGCTACGAGGTTTGGCCGCGTTTTTTTTCTCGTTTCGGGTAAAATTTCAACTTTACAATCAGTCATCGACGCACTCTAACTCTCAGCAACCGGTTTTTTTTACTCTTATTGAGGGTTTGAACGAAGTAATACCAATTTAATGGGTCGTTGCACATATCTCGATCCCCCTCGCATCCCCCGAAAGCAAGGGGGACTTTGATCGGAATCTTGTCCCCCCCTTATTAAGCTACCGTGTACACACATCTCTGTGTAGAACCAAAATCCTCGGAGATCCCCCTCGCATCCCCCTTAAAAAGGGGGACTTTGATTCCGGTTCCCCCCTTTTTAAGGGGGGTTAGGGGGGATCTCATGACTTGTGTGTACACCGTAGCTTATTAAGGGGGGGCTAAGACTTCATCTATAGCACATCTTTAGAAAAATGGTATCAGGTGCGGCTGGATATCCTAGGTTGATAAAAGTTGTCGGTTTCTTAACGAAACTTGACAATAGATTAAGAATTATTGCCATAAAACAAAGGTAAAATTGTGGGAAGGGCGAGTGAAATCCTAGCCAGCAACAGCGTTTGAGGATTTTTCTCATCTGTAAATCTTCAGAAAGTTATTATTTCTAAAGGATTCATCCGGTGAGAAAATCGGAAACAACCTTAAAATTTAGCAGTAATTGCTCGATCGGGCAAATCTCAACCAGCATAAGGAAAAATACCTATGAAATTGGCTTATTGGATGTACGCAGGCCCAGCTCACATCGGCACTTTGCGCGTCGCCACTTCCTTCAAAAACGTCCATGCAATCATGCACGCACCGATTGGAGACGACTACTTCAATGTCATGCGCTCCATGCTGGAGAGGGAACGGGATTTCACGCCGGTAACTACCAGCGTCGTTGACAGACACGTACTGGCGCGGGGTTCGCAGGAACGGGTGGTGGACAACATCACGCGCAAAGATAGAGAAGAACACCCAGATTTAATTGTGTTGACTCCGACTTGCACCTCCAGCATTTTGCAAGAAGATTTGGAAAACTTCGTGGAGCGAGCTCAATTGGATGCCAAAGGCGACGTGTTGCTAGCCGATGTCAACCATTATCGGGTTAACGAACTCGAAGCTGCCGATCGCACTTTAGATCAAATCGTCCAATTTTATATCAACAAAGCCCGCAAAAAAGGCGATTTAGTAGAAGCCAAAAGCGAAAAACCATCTGTCAACATTATCGGTATGTCTACGCTGGGTTTCCACAACCATCACGACTGTACTGAGTTGAAACGTTTGATGGCAGATTTGGGAATCGAAGTTAACGAAGTTATTCCCGAAGGTGCTTCGGTTCATAACTTAAAAAGATTGCCGCGGGCTTGGTTTAACCTGGTGCCTTATCGGGAATTGGGGATGATGACTGGGAAGTATTTGGAAACAGAATTCGGCACGCCGATGGTGGATATTACGCCGATGGGTGTGGTAGAAACTGCGCGCTGTATTCGTAAAATTCAGCAAGTTTTGAACGCTCAAGGTGCTGATGTTGATTATGAAGCTTTTATCGACGAACAAACGCGGTTTGTGTCGCAGGCTGCTTGGTTCTCAAGGTCGATCGACTGCCAAAACTTAACGGGCAAAAAAGCGGTCGTATTTGGCGATAATACGCACGCTGCGGCGATGACGAAGATTTTGTCTCGCGAGATGGGAATCCACGTTGTGTGGGCAGGAACCTACTGCAAACACGATGCTGATTGGTTCCGGGAAGAGGTAAAAGGGTATTGTGATGAAGTGCTGGTGACGGAGGATCATGGGGCGATCGGAGATGCGATCGCCGCATCGGAACCTTCCGCGATTTTCGGCACGCAGATGGAACGCCACGTGGGTAAAAGGCTTGATATTCCGTGCGGTGTGATTGCTGCGCCGATTCACGTTCAAAATTTCCCGATCGGCTACAAGCCATTTTTGGGTTACGAAGGCACGAATCAGTGTGTAGATTTGGTCTATAATTCCTTTACTTTGGGCATGGAAGATCACTTGCTGGAAATCTTCGGAGGCCACGATACCAAGGAAGTGATTACCAAGGGAATCTCGGCTGATTCTGATATGGGTTGGACTAAGGATGGACAGGCTGAGTTGAATAAAATCCCTGGTTTTGTGCGGGGTAAGGTGAAGCGGAATACTGAGAAGTTTGCGCGCGAGCGGGGGATTGAAAAGATTAATGCTGAGGTGCTGTACGCGGCCAAGGAATCTGTCGGGGCGTAGTTTGGATTGAGGTGAGGGCATCTCTTGTGGATGCCCTTGCTTATTTATGAAATTTCAGATAAAATGACGCAAGATAGCAATCTACTTTGGACGGGTCATTCATTCAATAATGTTCCAATACGCCTCACTAGAGAGCGATGGCAGCATATTTTGAAAGAACATCCTGAAATGCAAGCTCAATACGAGCGGGTTTTAGAAACTTTAGAGAATCCGGATCTGATTCAAATCGATGACAGCACAGGTGGGTTACTTGCCCTGCGCTTCTATCCCTTAATTCCCGAAAGTAGGAGATTTGTGATAGTGGTGTATTTAGAAATAAGTAACTACGATGGATTTATCACAACAGCTTACCTTAGAAAACAGCCATCATCAAATAAACGAATTATATGGACAAAACAGTAAAAATTCTCGAAGATTCCACAACTATTACAGGTTTCTACGATAAAGAAGCGGATGTTCTATATATCTCGCTGGGAGAACCGCGCGAGGGTGTAGCTGTGGACATTAGTGATGGTGCGATCGCCCGTTATAATGAGGATAGTGAAACAATTGTCGGCATTACTTTAATTGGATTGCGGCAGCGGGTATTGAAGGAATTGAATCACAAACTGCACGTAGCACCTCATCCCAATGGGTGGGCGGTGACAGAGGAAAATGTAGAGTCAAGTGAGAAGGTGTTTCCGACTCAGGAAGCAGCGTTGAAATATGCAGTGGGTTCTGCAAAAGCTCAATGGCTTGATGTGGTAATTCACGGTGCAAATGGAGAAGTTCAGGAAACGATCAATCCAGCGATAGATGCGCTGTTGCAGCGTAGAAGCGATCGCCCCGAATCTGACGGAGAGAAACGCGAATGTTTAGAAAGTGTTCTGTAGTAATCTGGTAGGGTGCGTCGCTGCGAGATTTGCGATTTAGTTTCGAGATTGTCGATCGCGACGCACCCATTATTTTTTGGTATTTATCATGGGATGGGCGGGTTTTTGAGATTGTTTGTTTTTGTCAGATATGGTTGGTTAACCCGCCCCTACAAGTCAACGTTTAAAACTACCTTTTTTTCACCCACGGGAATTTCGACATAACAATCTCTTGCCAACTCAGCGCCATAAGCAATACAAGCCAAAACGTCTTCTCGTTCAATGCCCGGATATTCCTCAAGCAATTCTTCCACAGTCATGCCGCTAGCGAGAAAGTCAAGAATCAGAGAAACCCAGATGCGATGGCCGCGAATACAGGGTTTGCCAAAGCAGATATTCGAGTCGATTGAGATGCGAGAGAGTAAATTATTTTGAGTCATGTCTTTTCAATTAGATATTTTCCATCTTCTGGCAGATCGTAAATAATTGTATCCCAATTAATCAGTTCTTGATTTTTTATTGATGATGCTTTGACGACTAAGACTCCACCAACATAATGAACCTCGCACTCTTCATCCATATTTGCTGGTTGGCTGTTGCCAGTTTCATCGGGCGGCGAAACTACTCCCTGCTTTCTCCGCTGCCATAACAGGAAATCAGCAAATTTGAGGATTTCTTGCAGTTCTATTTCAGAGAAATTTTTCAGTTTTTCAACAATTTTTTCTTGGAGAGGTATCACGGCTATTTTTTCCTTGCTTAAGACGACCGCTAGATTCAGTTTAACACGAGGCAACTGAGATCGCCCTCACACCTCATTCTGATTATTCTCTTTTTCAACTTCCTCAAAATTGACTTTCTTATAAATAGCCGATAGAGGAACTTCAACCTCGAAGGAATTAAACACTAATGCGGTATCTTCCTCATCATACTCGGAATACAACCATCTTTTATTCTCGGTTTTAGAATACTGCTCAACATTAATTTGTGTTTGGTCAATCAGAATGTATTCTCGAAAACTAGGAATAGTTTTGTACAATTTAAACTTGTCACCTCGATCGTAATTTTTAGTAGACTTTGATAAAACTTCCACAATCACTTGAGGATTAGTAATCATGTCTGTGCGATTGTTGTGGTACTCAGGTTCCCCAAAAATTACCATTACATCGGGATAAGTGTAAAGTCGCACTTTTGGAACCCACAGACGCACGTCACCGATGAAGACATCATACTCTTGTTCTGGAAGAGCCAAATTTAAAGCAATGTAAACGTTTCCTGCGAGCCGATTGTGATTTGTAGATCCGCCTGTCATAGGAATAATTTCCCCGTTGAGATATTCGTTTTTATCTTCGGCTGTTTCTTCCAGTGCTAAATATTGCTCTTCTGTGAAGTAACGTTGCTCGGTTGTTGGCAAAGTGGTTGTCATGAAGATATTCTCCCACAAGGATGTTGAACAAATACTTTTTTTGAGTACGCGCGGCGAAGCTATCCCGTAGGGAATCGCTCTTTTAAATAATAACCCAAATTCCATACAATCGGTATAGAGAGCCGATCGCCCGCCAGAAACATTGCTAAAATAAAATTAGTCGATCGCACTTTCAGACAGTCTTATTCTTCCGCACTCTCTTCTGGCTCATTTTCCGCCTCAAAATCCACCTTC
This sequence comes from filamentous cyanobacterium Phorm 6, assembly GCA_003003725.1. Classification (GTDB taxonomy): domain Bacteria; phylum Cyanobacteriota; class Cyanobacteriia; order Cyanobacteriales; family Microcoleaceae; genus Microcoleus. Next base: position 8,058 of record PVWI01000204.1, read on the forward strand.
TCATACATATCTGCCAGCGCTACTTCAACTTGAAAAGAACTAAAAACTAGCGCCACATCCTCCTCATCATACTGATTATAAGACCATCGCTTGTTTGCCAACTTACAATAATGTTCTATATAAACTCGCGATTGGTCAATTAGAATATACTCTTGAAATCTTGGAATCGTCTGATAAAACTGAAATTTATCGCTGCGATCGTAACTTTTGGTAGATTTCGATAAAACTTCAATAATAACTTGAGGATTTATTACCGTATCTTTGCGATTGTTGTAATACTCAGGTTTACCCGGAATTACCATCACATCGGGATAAGTATAAATTCGCTTTTTCGTCATCCATAGACGCACGTCACCCATGAAAACATCATAGTCAAGTCCCTTGAGAGCAAGACGTAATGCTATACTCATATTCAGGGAAATCCGATTGTGATTTGTACTTGCACCTGTCATGGGAATAATTACTCCGTCGCAATATTCACTTTTGTACTCTGCTGTTTCTTCCAGAGCTAGATATTCTTCTGGAGTAAAGTATCGCTGTGCTGTTGGCTGTTCTGTTACTTGTAGAGTAGCTGTCACGGTTTTTTACCCAACTCAATTCATATCTTGCGTCCAGTTTAACATTGTCCGAAAATGCGCGTGGCGAAGCTCGCGCGCACTTTCAGACAGTCGCAACCCAAATTAATCGATCGGATCGAAAATTACCGTCAATCGAGCAGCCGGAAGCAGTTGTTTGAGAACTCGCAAATGACCGTCTGCATCAGACCAACTGCGAAACCGACCCACAACTGTCCTTTGCAGGTTCGGAAGCAAACGAACAACGATCCACGGTTTGATACGCTTTTCGTACCGCATAATAGATATATCTCCTTTGTAAATTGGAGCCATAGCCAGTCCTGGGCCCTCGGAAAGCATCGGACTGGCTTTTGACTTTTGCATACTTAAGTTTAATTCAAATAAAGCAATTTGACAACCGTAGCGGTCTATTATGCTACTGTTTCAGTCTATGAAGCAAAAAAAATAGCAGACAAGGTGTTAGCATCTGCCTTGCAAAGGTTGTCTTAGAAATTGAGCAGTTAAACAGTGATCCGGTGGAGATTAGCAGTTGTGATGGCAGATCGAAATATTAGTAACAAGGAACTGGCTGTCCTAACCAACATGAATCCGAGGTCTATTTCTCGGCTCAAAACTCGCCGTTACCTGACCAGAATAGACGCAGCAACGCTAAACGTTCTCTGCAAATCGTTAAATTGCCAACCCGGAGACTTAATGGATTATGAAGAGGACAATCCCGATCGCGTTTGAAGTTTGAACGCACAAACATTTGACTTTGCGCCTGTAGTTAACTCGTAGGGTGCGTCGCTATGAAAAATCTCTGACTTGCATATCGACAATCTGATAGCGACGCACCTGTGCCATCCAGTATAAAAAAACCATATCAGATGAGCCAAATTGATCAACTTTCCCATACAATTTGGCAAATCCACCGCACAATCGCTCCAATCAAATCAGATTGACTGGGTGAAAAAGCTGTCAGCGAATCCGCGTTATTGTCGCTAACAATAGCAATATTGCCGTCAAACTTGCTTAAATCATTGAGAAATGCCTCGCTAAATCCAGTCGCCTCTTCCCCCCGCGAGTTGTAGAATACTAAGATCAAAGATTTCTCGCTATCCATCAGCAGCAAATCCCAATAAGTTTGTAAATCTGCCATTGTTTTCGTGGCATCCTCACTTTTGGGACAGCCTTGTTTCAGCATTTGGGTGTAAATCTTGGCGGCGGGGTTGTCGGGGTTGATGAAGTTTTTGCTGTCGATGCACAGGAGTTGGATTTGATTGGATAATTCGGCTTGATTATTGATTTCTCTGGCAATGTCTTGGGGGAAAGTTTGCCAGTTGAGGGTTGAGGTGGTTGAGGTGAAACCGACTGCGGTTGTATCGGGAACTTCGGGATGGGGTGTGGTGGGTGGATGGTGCCATGCGTCATAGAAGGTGGGGTAAGGGAGATTTTGGGCACAGTGCCAGATGACTGCGTAGTTTTCGCGGATACGATGATCTGAGCAATCTTTTAAGCCTTGAATTACTGCTGAAAAAATAGCTTTATTAGAGAATTTTTGACCTAGCAATATTGATTCTAAGCAATTACAAGCTCTCTCTTGCATCTCATCGTCTTGGTTAGTATGTAAAATCAAGTTTAAATTAGAAATTATTTCAATAATTTGCGTTTCTAATTTTTGTGGTGTTATATCGCCTAAACCAAGGATGTTAATATCATTTAGCAGCATATCTATTCCGCGATCTTGAATTTGCTTAATCCTTGCCTCGTTTCTCTTTTCAATGTCAGTAGCATACTGGTATTGTGGGTGGTGAGTTGGGGCTATCTTTAAAAAAGCCTTAGCACTCAACCAGTTAGTAGGGAAATAATATAAGTGTATATCAATTTTTTCTATATGTTTAGCCATGTTTTCTATAATCAAATCTCTGCTTTCACAAGTAATATCCAAACTCTCAAAAACAAGTTGACTAAGATATCGAACAGCAGTTTCATGAATATCGATATTCATCAAATCAATAATTTTTTTAATAGCTTTTAATCTGAGATTTCCTGTAGAAATTTTACCCAGGCTACAAGAAGCTATTTCTACACAGCAGATATTTTCAGATGGATCGTCTATTATGCTATTCAAAGCCTGGATGGCATCACAATTACCAGTGCCGATTACTCCTAAAGTTTTGATAGCTTCATGTCGGATATGCGGATACTTACTTCTATCTAGTAATGGTAATATAAATTTCACCGCTTTATGGTAGTCTGCTTTGGGTAGTGCTGCCCTAGCTTCTTCTATAATACTAGAATGAAATTGAGAATTCTTTAAGTTTTTATAGAAACAACCAAAACTCCATTTTATAATCTGCTGTACAATCTTATCAGCAAACTTACTATTTTTAAATTCAGTTATGGCAGCAGCCGCTAGAAAATAAGCTCGATACCAATAAAATTCACCCTTGAATCCATCATCAAACTCCACCAACGCCTGAATAAACGCTTCCTTCTCCTCCCTATCCACATCCTTTCGCCCCATCCACAGCAACATCACCTCTTTCCACTGCGACTCAAAAATCCGATAAATCCCCTGCTGCGGATGCTCCGGCACATGATTCAAGAAAAAGTGCCAATCCTCAATCTCGCAGGCTGCAAAATATTCCTGAAAAGAAGGATGATAGAAAGCATAAACAGATTTCAGCGGGTTTTCGGCATCAACACCGACTCGATTCAGCCAACCTAATTCAATTGCTTTTTCAAATAACTCTGGATGCGGTTTCGCCAGATTTTTGCTCACAAACCAATCCGGCAATATCGATTTATATCCAGCTTCAATTGCTGTCAGTGCAAACCTTCTCAAGGCAGCATTTAAGTTTATTCTCTGTGCTGCTGTTGTCGGGAAAGCTTGTTTTTTGAAATCATAAAGCGCTGTCTCTTATACACATCT
>PVWI01000205.1 GCA_003003725.1 filamentous cyanobacterium Phorm 6
CCTGATACACCTATTATTTACTGCAATCCGGCTTTTGAGAAACTGACGGGTTACAGTAACGAAGAAGTTATTGGACGCAACTGCAGATTTTTGCAGGGTGCCGATACCGATCGCGCCGAATTAGACAAACTCCGCAGCAGTGTGCGATCGGGAACAGAAATTAAGGTGGTTCTCAAAAATTACCGCAAAGACAAAACTCCTTTTTGGAATGAATTAACCGTTTCCCCCGTTCTAGATGGCGAGGGAAAATTAACTCATTTTATCGGAGTTCAAAATGATATTACCAAAAGAATTATAGCCGAAACAGCCCTGCAAGAAAGCGAGGAAAGATTGCGGGCGATCGCCACTGCAACTCCTGTTCCTATCTTAATAACGTGCCGGTCTGACAGCACAATATTGTACGCAAATCCCGCCCTAGGCGAAACTTTCGGTTTGAACTCCGAAAAGTTTATCGGCAGCAAAAAGAGCGATTTTTATGCCGACGCGAGCGATCGCCATAAATTGCTAGAATTAGTCAAAGAAAAGGGGTTTAGCGACGGTCAACAAATCTGCCTCAAAAAAGCAAACGGCAGTTTGTTTTGGGTAAAAATGTCGATGCGATCGATTAATTTTAACGGTGAAGCGGCAATTTTATCGGCATTTTACGATATTACCGATCGCGTAGAAGCAGAAACAGCACTCAGAGTCAGCGAAGCGAGATTTCAAAAATTAGCCGCCAACGTTCCCGGCATGATTTATCAATTTAAGCTAGCAGCAGACGGAACTTTGTCATTTCCCTACGTTAGTTCCGGCTGCCGCGAACTCTACGAATTAGAACCAGAGGTGCTCCAAAATTCTGCTATTCTCGCGATCGAAATGCTTCATCCAGACGACGCGCCAAGCTTCCACGAATCTCTGGCTGTGTCAGCTAAAACATTAGAACCTTGGCGCTGGGAAGGCAGATTAGTTTTTCCGGGCGATCGAATTAAGTGGATTAGCGGGGCTTCTCGACCAGAAATGAGCGAAAAAGGTGACATTATTTGGGACGGCTTGTTGATTGACATTAGCGATCGCAAACAAGCAGAATCAGCACTGTGGCAAAGCGAAGCCAGATTTCAAAAAATGGCCGCCAACGTGCCCGGAATGATTTATCAATACTTGCTGCATCCCGACGGTGCCAATCAATTCACTTATGTCAGTCCCGGCTGTTGGGAACTCTACGAATTAGAACCGGAAAAACTGCAAACAAACTCAACTTTTATGTGGTCGTTGGTGCATCCAGACGACATAAAACCTTTGTTAGAATCCCTAGCTATTTCCGGGGAAAATTTACAACCTTGGACATATGAAGGGCGGATCGTCACCAAGTCAGGAAAATTAAAATGGATTCGCGCCATTGCCCGCCCCGAACTGCAACCGGGCGGCGATCTGCTTTGGGAGGGAGTAACCATCGATATTAGCGATCGCAAGCTAGCAGAAATCGCCCTAGGCGAGTCAAAAATCGCCCTACAACAAGCCAATCAAGAACTAGAAAAGCGCGTCCTACAGCGCACAGAAGCCTTGTACGCCTCGCAAAAAATGCTGTGGTTGGTGATAGACAACATCCCTCAGTTAATCGCCTGGAAAAATCGAGATTCAGTTTACTTGGGAGGTAACAAAAACTTTGCCAAAATCGCAGGTTTCAATCATCCCAGTGAAATCGTCGGTCTCACCGACTACGATATGCCTTGGAAGCCAGAAGAAACAGAATTTTTTCGAGCCTGCGACCAACGGATCATGGCAACCAACACCGCAGAATATCACATGATCCAGCCGCAACTGCAAGCCGACGGCACCCAGGGCTGGGTGGATACAAATAAAATACCTTTACACGACAATTACGACAATGTCGTCGGTATTTTGTCTACCTTTGAAGACATCACCGACCGGCTTTCCCTACAAGCTCAAGTCCGGGCCAGCGAGGAACTATTTCGCAAAATCTTTGAAGATGCACCCATAGGTATCTACTTAGCCAATTTAGACGACAACAAATTAGTGCGAGTTAATAAAACTTACTGCGAAATGCTGGGATATACCGCTGCAGAATTGCTAGACAAAACATTGATAGAAATTGGGCATCCCGCAGACAATCCAAAAAATATTCAAGTTACTGCTGCTCTCCACCGGGGAGAAATTACGAGCTATCAAATCGAAATCCGCCAGATTGCGGGGACAGGTAAAATTGTTTGGGTAAACGTGACATCTACTGCGATCCGAGACGGCGAAGGAAAACCTATTTATAACTTAGGGATGATTGAAAATATTACCAACCGCAAAATTTCCGCAGCAGCACTCCAAGCTTCCGAATCTCAATTGAGAAAACAAGCAGCCCAATTGCAAGAAGCCTACGAACAGCTACAACACGCTCAAATCCAATTAGTTCAATCTGAAAAAATGTCTGGTCTGGGTCAGATGGTGGCTGGGATTGCCCACGAAATCAACAATCCTGCAACTTTTATTCACGGCAATATTTCTCATGCCCAGAACTATTTTAACGATTTAATAGAAGTCTTGAATCTCTACCAGGAATCCTACCCGTCCCCAGCTCCTCAGATTGTTGAAAAAGTTAAGGAGTTAGACTTAAATTTTCTCAAGGAAGACTTGCCAAAAATGTTAAATTCTATGAGAGTAGGGATAGAAAGAATTAGTAAAATTGTGTTGTCGCTCAGGAATTTTTCGCGACTGGATGAATCAGAAATGAAGTTGGTAGACATTCATGAAGGCATTGATAGCACACTATTAATTTTGCAGCATAAATTGCATCAAGAAAATCCAAAAAGCCGGATTGAAGTTATTAAAGACTACGGAAAAATCTCGAAGATTGACTGTTGTGCGGGGCAGTTAAACCAGGTATTTCTAAATATTATCGGCAATGCGATCGAGGCTCTAGAAAACCAACCGCAACCCCGGACGATCGTGATTCGCACAGAAATGAAAAAAGCCGGGTTGACCAGCCACAATGAAAGCAAGCTGAGTCAGTGCGATCGCCTTGTCATTTGCATCGCAGACAGCGGCCAGGGAATGACCGAAGACGTTCGCAGACGGCTGTTTGACCCATTTTTTACCACCAAAGCCGTCGGGTCTGGAACAGGCTTGGGATTGTCCATAAGCCATCAGATTGTGGTAGAAAAACATAGGGGAAGTCTGCGGTGTATTTCAGCGCCCGGACAGGGAGCAGAATTCTGGATTGAAATTCCCTGCACGAGCGATCGTCCATTCACCTAAAAGTTTCAATATCTAACTTTTAATTCCCAATTGCAGTCGGTGCTTGAGTTATCAGGGTTTTGAATTAACGGCAATCAGACGCCGAAATTAATCTCACTTGCGCGGTGCGATCATCTGCTGCCCTTATTCGCTAGGCAATTATGCTTAAAAAACTACCTTTATCCTGGTCTCGCTACATTCCAGCCGGGTTGACGCTCGTTTTGGGTGTCGGACTCTCGGCCCTGTCATTTGCCTTGGTTTGGAACTGGGAAGACAAGCGCCGCGACTACGAAATGCACCGCCGGATCGATGATATTGCGATCGGCATCGAACGCCAGCTAAACTCCGATTTAGACACAGTGCTCGCCCTCAGCGACTACATGAAAGCCTTCAGCGTCGTCGAGCGTTCCTCTTTTACCAGCTTTGTCGGTCGTCCCCTATCCGTCCACCCCAGCCTGCAACTCCTGGCTTGGGCTCCCCGCGTCCCCAATTTAGAGCGGCCCAACTACGAAGCCAAAGCCCGAACCGAAACCGACCCCAGCTTCGAGATTACAGAGCGCGGCCCCGGAGGAGAACTGCGCAAGGCCGGTCAGCGTTCCGAATACTTCCCAGCTTTCTACGTCGAACCAACAGCCGGAAACGAGACAATATTGGGCTTTGACCTCGCCGGACACCCAGAAATTCGCGTCGCCCTCGATCAAGCGCGCGATACTGGAGAAATGGTTGTCACCAGCTACCCCGGCCTAACTCAGGGCAATTCGGAACTGGGTCTTTTGGCAATAGTTCCGATTTACAAAAACAGCACTAAACCGACTACCCTGGAATCCCGCCGCCAACTGCTGCAAGGATTTGTTCTGGGCGTATTTCGAGGCAAAGATATTTTCCAAACCTCTTTAAAAGGACGCAATACCGACTACCTCACGATTTATCTCGCCAGCGAGGTTCCAGGCAAGCAAGAAGCACCGTCGCTGTTACCGCGAACCCGATACCCGGTTCTCAAAAATCTGGCTGGTGACGGCAAAATTCAGCAATTTGCGGTGCTGTTCCAATCCTCCAGCCAACAAGTGTTGACCGCATTAGCCGGTACGGAACGGGAAGTCAAGTCAAACTGTCCGATTCTTGACAATCCAGGCCCGGAGTATACAGCTTGCCAAAGGCTGCTAAAAATTAGCGGCCGCCAGTGGTCTCTGTACGTGTCCGCAACTGCGGAAATTCGCAGCACTCGCAAGCACTGGCGCTCTTGGGGAACTCTGACGATGGGGATGCTGTGGACTCTGATTCCGGTGACATATATGCTGACAGCTTTGAGTCGCAGCGCCCAAATCGAAAAGCTAGCGGGAGAAAGAGTTCTCCAAGCCGAACAGTTGCAGACTGCTTACCAACAGTTGGAACTCGAACAAGGTAAATCCGAGGAACTGCTGCTGAACGTTTTGCCGGCAGCGATTGCGCTGCGTTTGAAGGACAACGAACACAATATCGCCGAAAGTTTTGCAGAAGTGACTGTGATGTTTGCCGACATTGTGGGCTTTACAGAACTTTCGTCGAGAATTTCAGCGACTGCGGTGGTGAAAGTGCTCAACGATATTTTTTCGGCTTTTGACCACTTGGCAGATCGCCACGGTTTAGAGAAAATTAAGACTATCGGTGATGCTTACATGGTTGTCGGCGGTTTACCTACGCCGCGAGAAGATCATGCCGAGGCGATCGCCAATATGGCGATCGATATGCTGCACGAAATTCGGCTTCTGAGTTTAGATCATTCAGAACCTTTCAGCATTCGGATCGGGATTAGCACGGGCCCTGTAGTTGCGGGCGTCATCGGCTTAAAAAAGTTTATTTACGACCTTTGGGGCGACACAGTAAATATTGCTTCGCGCATGGAATCCCACGGGATTACCGGCTGCATTCAAGTCACCGCCGAAACCTACGAAATATTAAAGGATAAATACACTTTTCAGAGGCGCGGCGCGATTCAAATTAAGGGCAAAGGATACATGATTACTTATTTGCTGACTGGTAAAAAAGATGATTGATACCGCCCAAAAACGGATACAAGCCTCCGATTCTGCGATCGGCTAAAACTATCGATCGCCAAGCTAGGATATAATAAGCTCAAGATATTCTGTCCTATCAATTCCGGTAGCATTGGAATTAATATTATCCGAAATGAGGAGACGGCAGTGCCGTTTCCCTACGGTGATTAATGTAGGGACACGGCACTGCCGTCTCCTCTATATTATCCGGAGTACAACCCGAATTGATGTCACGCCTACACCAAAAAAAGGAAAAACCATGACGACGCTGCTAATTCAAACCCAAGGCGTCCCAATGACTGTCAATTTCCCTGCGATCGAATCGATGACTGTTGAACAGTTCTATGAATTCTGTCTAGTCAATCGCGATTTGAGAATTGAACGTACGGCCAGTGGGGAAGTGATAGTTATGTCACCAGCTTTTTCAGATACAGGTAATCGAAATGGTAAGATTGCCGTACAATTGGGGAACTGGGCAGAAGAAGATGGCACAGGTGAAGCGTTTGACTCCAGTGCAGGCTTTACCTTGCCAAATGGAGCAATTCGCTCCCCCGATGTCTCATGGATTAAACTAGAGCGCTGGAATGCCTTAACTGAAGAACAAAAAGCCTCATTCGCACCGATTTGTCCAGACTTTGTGATTGAATTGCGGTCTGCTAGTGACACTCTCAAGGGATTGCAAAAAAAGATGCAAGAATATATTGACAACGGTGTATCGCTGGGCTTTTTAGTCGATCGCAAAAACAGACAAGTCTACATCTACCGTCCCGATCGCGAACCTGAAATCTTGGATAATCCTGAAACAGTCAGCGCCGATCCAGAGTTACCCGGATTTGTCTTGCGGATGGCAAAAATCTGGTGATTTAGCTCGTTACAGCATACTCAAAGACATCAATTCATCGGTCATTTCAAAATTAGCCGTCACGCTTTGCACGTCTTCCAAATCTTCCAGCGCGTCCATCAATTTGAGGAGCGATCGAGCTTTTTCAGGAGTGTCTATTTCCACTGTATTACTCGAAATCCAGCGATTTTCTGACTGCAAAACTGTAAAATTTTGTTGCTTCAAAACATCAGCAAGCTTTTCCAAATTAGGCACACTTGTAAAAACCTCTGCACCTTCAGTATCCTCATCAATTGATATCAAATCATAGGATTCTGCTTCGGCTTCTAGGGATGCTTCAAACAATTTTTCCTCATCAATGGGGCCGCGTACAGTACAAACCCCTTTGTGGTCGAACATCCAGCCCACACAACCATTTTCGCCCAGATTGCCGCCATTTTTATTAAAAGCTTCTCGCAAGTCAGCCGCCGTGCGATTGCGGTTGTCTGTCAGCGCTTCAATTAGAATAGCAACTCCTCCAACGCCGTAACCTTCGTAGCGAATCGCTTCTAATTCCGAACCTCCCCCCGCCAAGCCGGCACCTTTGGCGATCGCCCTTTCGATGTTTTCACTAGGAATATCCGCCGCCTTCGCTTTTTCAATAGCCGTGCGCAGTTGAAAATTGCCAGCAGGATCAGGAACTCCACTGCGGGCGGCGACAATTATTTCGCGAGATATTCTAGCAAAAACTTTGCCTTTAGCGGAATCAACTCTCGCTTTTTGGCGTTTAATAGTCGCCCATTTACTGTGTCCAGACATACTGATTTAAGATTTTGAATTTAAAATGTGCGATCGACCTCAAATAATACTACCCTAATTGTCACCGCTCGGATGAACGTAGGGCGCGCAATCCTCACAGAGTATGATATGTAGAGTGCAGAGTTAATTAAACCGGATCGTGGTTTCAGAGTCAGTCAGGTGAGAAGTATCGCCATTAAGTTCGATCGACCATTCTCCCTCACCCCGCACCACTTTCACCAAACAGCAAAGAGAAGCATTAATTTCCGTTTCAGCAACCTCCGCCAGCCCGATCGCACTTCCCAAAACCGACGCACCGTGACCTACCAATAACATATCTTCAGGAAACTCAGCAGCCAGGCGTTTAGCAGTTTCCCCCGCCCTTTTGAGACAAGCTTCAGCGGTTTCGGGATAATTAGCAATACCGCCTTTGTAGGAAGCATCAACCCTCGGAAAACGCCTGCACAAATCTTCGACAGATTCAGTTTCCGGCATTTCCGTCATCCAGTCAGCATTCAGCCATTCGCAAAGTCCCCACTCTAGTTTAATTGACAAATCCAGAGCTTCCGCCGCGTGATTTGCCGTTTGGACAGTACGCAGAAAAGGCGAAGCGAAGATGTGAGAAATTCCTTCACCTTTGAGGCGATTAGCGAGTTGTTTGGCTTGAATATGGCCATCTTCGGAAAGGTGCGGATCGTAGCGATGTTCTGCGGTGAGAAACCAGTCGGGGTTTACGAAGTCGATGCGGTTTCCGTGGCGTGCGATCCAGACTGTTTGTGGCATGAGTTCTTGTTAATTTGGCTGCGGGCGATTTCTATTAAAGTTTTTAATTCATTTTACCGCAACTGTGCGTTATAATCATCGCAACTATTTGACATTGCGCTAGAATTGAATCAGTCACTCTCTATGATCCAATGGCTCAATCTATAAAGCAACTCCATGCCCAAATTCAGGTCATGCCTAGCGATGCAGTTAAGGCGATCGTCCTTTCATGGCTGAATCTGTCCAACGGTAATCTCAGCGACTTTGAACAATCGCAGAAATTGTGGAGGAAAATGAGGGATATTAGTGGGGAGAAATTGATACAGCAAACCAGTTTCAACCCCTCAGCGAAGAACAAACCATCGCAAGCAGTCTCTCCGTCTTGGAAGATTACCAGACTAGCAAGATAGGTGTTTCTGGCGATAGGGTTAAGCAATGGGCAGATAGTCTAGGGAGCGATCGTTTTGGCTACCTATGCCAAAATAAAGTTACAAAATAAAGTTAACCGCTCATCATAACTTTTATGACCCTTACACTCACCTTACCCCCCAAAAATCGAAGCACTGCTGCGCCAACGGGCTGAAAGTACAGGACAAGATATAACCAGTATTGTCTTAGCTGTTCTCGCGTTCGGACTTAGCTTTGATGAAAGCGATTTCTTCGAGGCATTGGAAGGCATTCAACGCGGACTTGATGACTTCGATCGAGGTCAATTTTCGAGTTTGGAAGAATTTGTCGATCGACAAAACGAGAAATACGGACTTTCTTTGGAAGCATGATCTATCGCATTGACTTTTCCAGTACAGCTCAATCTGAAGCTGATGCAGCGTTTCGGTCGATTAATAACACAAACGGTTCGTAAACGGTTCGTAGTGCGGACTTTAGTCCGCTCTTAAAATGCGGACTGAAGTCCGCACTACAAACCTTACTTATTCCGGCCAACCTAGCGGACATGATATCACCCCCGAACTCGCAACATCTTATTTCCGCCTTTTTGAAACTCATAGGGAGCCTCTTGAACTTCCACACGAAAACTTCTATTTTTCAATTCGGCAATAATTGGATTTAAGTGCTCTGATTCCTCCCCGCTAAAACTCTGCAACAGCGGAAATACCCGCACTTCCTTTGCAACCCGACACATTTCTGTAATTGCTTCTATATGAAACTCTTCCGAAAGCAGATGAGAATAAGCAAATAAGAAATGGCTGCACAAAGCTAAATCAAATTGACCGTCCTCAAAAGGTAACACAGGCAACTCAGCAGTCATGTAGCGGCCTTGCTTCAACCCAGACGGAAAATCTGCTAAAAAATCCTGCATCGCCGCCATCCGCACTTCGCCTAGTTGGTAGGGCGATTCAAAACTGTTCCACAGGTAGCCGTCTACATTGGCCTTAACACCATCAATTACAGTTTGATATGTTTCTTGGATGCGATCGCCAATTTCCACCGCAGAAAACTGATAAACTGGATCGCAAGAAATTACCTTTCTACCTTGGCGAGTCATTTCGGCATTGAAACTCGCCGGCCCGCCCGCACAATCTAGAATTGCTAGCTTGAGGTCACTTGATGTCAAGCTAAACATTCCTATGTATTCGTCCAAACAGCGACCCCAAGGAATCACCTTATCCAGCTTAAGTCCCACGTATTTTTGACTCGCAAATAAGAGTAGATCATTATTATATCAAGAAATTGGCGCTGGCTTTACATTTTCTTTATAAACAGACGACCAGATTACCAAGTACGATCGCACAATGTTTATGATTCCACCTCTGGATTTTGCAGCGAAGCGAGGCTAGACTTAACAACAGAGAAAATAAATTAAAATCCATTAACCAAATCACTCTCAATCATTGGCACGTTGGAACCCTGGAACAAACATGAAACATACCGTTAAAACCGTCACAAGTCTGAGTTTGTCAGCACTGCTGCTACTGAGCAATTCTTTGCCCAGTATAGCTCAGTTGCCTGCGATCAGAACTCCTGCAAGCCCTCGCAACCCAACTCGGCCGAGAGTACCGCCACCGCCACCTGCTGGTTCGACTTTGCCGCCGATCGGCAATTCCGGTTCGCTGGTACAAGAAGCAGCTTATACTTTAGGCCCGGGCGATCGCATTGCTTTAGATATCTTCGGCGTCCCAGAATTCAGCAAAGAATATCAAGTATTAGTTGACGGAACTCTCAATTTGCCAATCATTCGCAGCGTCTCAATTCAAGGGTTGACACTCCAACAAGCCGCCACCGTCATTACCAATCGATACGAACCCTTCATCAATGTTCCTGTTGTTACCGTGACTCTGATGGTTACTAGACCCCTAAATATAGGTGTTGCGGGTGAAGTTACTCGCCCTGGTTCCTACAAAATTAATCCCGTCAGAGAAGGAACCGGAGGAGGAGTAAAATTCCCAACTTTGATGGAAATGCTGCAACTTGCAAAAGGGGTGACATCCGCAGGAGATATGCGAAACGTCCAAATTCGCCGTCCCCGCAGAGGCGGCCCCGAGCAAGTTACTACTGTTAATTTGCAGGATTTTTTAGACACGGGAAATTTGCGTCAAGACGTTACCATTCGAGATGGGGATACAATTTTTGTACCGACAGCAAGTGCCCTGAATACTCAAGAAGTCCGTCAAAGAGCCAGTGCTAATTTTTCCGCTGATATTACTAAACCCATTGGTGTGGTAATTGTCGGCGAAGTGAACCGGCCAGGGCCTTATACTGTATTTGCTTCCGATGTGCGATCGACCAACCAACAAACAGAGTTGAGTTTTGTATCTATCGACCAACAGCAAGGAGCCGTTGTGGGCCTACCAACGATCACTAGAGCACTCAAAATTGCTGGCGGTATCACAACAGAAGCTGACATTCGCCGCGTGCAAATCCGCCGCCGAATCAGAGGAGGTACTGAACAAACTATCATGGTAAATCTGTGGGATTTGCTGCAAAAAGGCGACGCAACTCAAGATATTTTGCTGCAAGAAGGAGATAGCGTGATTATCCCGACAGCACCTGCTGTAGACTTAGCGGAAGTTTCTCAAGTCGCAACTAGCAGCTTTGCTCCAAACGCGATTAACATCAATATTGTAGGAGAAGTAATTAGACCAGGGGCTTTGCAGGTACGGCCGAATACTTCGCTGCATCAAGCTTTGCTAACCGCAGGCAGTTTTAACCAATTGCGAGCGAAAAAAGACAAGGTAGAACTGCTACGCTTGAATCCCAATGGTACTGTTTCTCGTCGTACTATTAATGTGGATTTTGCTCAAGGGTTAAATCCTGACAATAACCCAACTCTCCGCAACGGTGATGTGATTCTCGTAGCGCGATCGGGCTATACCAGGGTAGGAGACAATATCGCCACTTTCTTGCAGCCGATAACAGGAGTTGCAAATGGGATCAACGCTGTTAGCGGAGTTTTTACTGGGTTTCAAGCAACTATTAATGCTTTTCAGAACTTATTTTTGGGAGGAGACTTCGATCGGCAAAATCAACTCAGACAGCTTCGCGAACAACGTCAAGACAGACAAGAGCAACGTGAAGACAGACAGCTAGAGAGACAGATACAACGTGAAGACAGACAGCAGCAAACTGAAGACAGATTATTGCAACTTGAAGACAGACGCTTGCAACTTGAAGACAGACAGCGACAAATAAATGTTGAAAATCAGCAACTTCTAATTCAGCAGCAGCAACTTCAGCTCCAAAATCAGCAGCAAATGCAGCCGCAGCAACTTCAGCCCATGAATCCTTGATATCTAATCATGTAAAATAACCGTTATATCCTGTCCGGTCGATTGACCGCGATCCGGTTCAGTTCGTAGTGCGGACTTCAGTCCGCCCCATATTGCGGACTGAAGTCCGCACTACGAACTATTTCTGTTATAGCAATCAACCGGACACGATCTCAAATCGAAAAATGGAAAATCTCAACTTCTCACCTTTTTGAGAAAAGCTATAACTATTAGACTTCTCCCATAA
>PVWI01000206.1 GCA_003003725.1 filamentous cyanobacterium Phorm 6
CCATAAGATGGACGGTTCAGTTTGGCAACTAAATAATTGTGCAAAAACATTCCCAAACTGTGCGCTTGGGGGTGAAACCAAAAAGCGCCAACCCCTTTAGTATTAATCGCATCGCCGTTATCGGGCAAAGCATTGTAGTGTATCGAAATGGCGATCGCCGGTTCCTCTTTTTGAATCATCTCCACCCTCGGTGGCAAATCCAAATCGACATCTTCCACCCGCGTCATTACCACATTTGCGCCCCGATTCACCAATTCCGATCGCACCAATTTCGACACAATTAAAGCCACTGTTTTCTCGCGGTAGCCAGTCGGCCCAACACCCCCCGAATCCTCCGGCCCACCATGTCCCGCATCGATCAAAATCTTAATTCCTGATAGCGGTTGTTTTTGGGAATTGGGCATTTTGTCCGATCTAACTGGCGGGTGTTTCAAAGACAGCACTAAAGTCGTGCCATCGTATCTCAACTTATAACCCCACTGCTGGGCAGATTTGAGATTGAAAGTGTATTGTACTTGCAGCGGCGCTATTTGTTGCCATACCAAACGCGAAATTACTGGGTCATCATCGAGCCGAATAATGTCAGTTTGAGCAGTAGTATTGTACAGTGTTAGGGTGAAAGTTTTTTCTCCTTCCTGGACGGTAACAGGGACTGGTATTTCTAAGGGAAATAAGACCTCTGTCCAACCGGAAACTTGACGAGATCGCGCGCTGCGAATAATCGATCGCACTGGTACTGCATCCTTGACAATTCGCACCTCCGATGCTTTAATCCAAGCACCGTAATCGAGTCGAATCCATTCACCTTCTCGCCCGATAATTGTGGCTCGCGTTCCCTTTGGCAGCGGGGTCATTCGAGAGAAATCGGTACTCGCCCCGGTTCGAGCAACACCGGGTTCTGCTGTCACTTCTGCTACTTCCAACTCCGCCGGAGATAGAATCGAAATTTTGCCAGTAGCTGGCTGAGAGATTGTTTGATTATTCACAGTTAGCTCAAACAATGGCACGCCTAAATCAACTTTTTGCGCTTTTTCGAGGGACGAATTAGACTCATCGCCCCCCCTTGCTAAGGGGGGGTTGGGGGGGGTTTTAGCGCAGCCTTGATACTGTTCCATGCCGCTTTTTTTGACTGGGGAGTTTTCGCCTAAAAGTACGGATTTGTTGTCTGGGAGTTCGACTTGCGATCGAGCTTTTAAAGGAATAGTTGCGCCTGCCAATTTTACCAAGACTGTAGCATTCGCAGGTGCGATCGCCCCAAAGCAGATATATTCCCCCGGTAAACTCGCCACATCCACTTTTGGCGTCAGAGAATCCTTCGCAAAAGCCAATCCTGCGGGGACTTGCGGCTGATTCGACTGACGCGTCACCTGAATTTTGACCAACTGATTTTCGTAACGCAAGCTAAAGACATTTTCGCCAATTTGCAGCGGAAAAGTCGGGGCGAAATGGCCTGCTGCGGTGCGTGAAATTTGGTTGCCATTTACCGATACTTGTCCCGTTGGTGGGGCTGTACCGATTAAAAAGATGCGATCGGCTATAGTTTTGTGGTTAGCGGGAGGATAAGCGACAAACAAAGGTTGAGCCGCCACAGCCACAGAGGCGATCGCAATTATCATCCCAAACACAACTAATCCTAAAAATTTGATCATTCTAAACTGCAACTAATTGAGAGTCTGTTTATTCTGTATACTATAATTTGCCCTAAAAAACCGGGTTTCCGAGGATTAGCCGTAAACCTTACAGTTTTGGACGCGCAAACTCTATTTGTAGGGTGTGCACTGGGCACCTTAGACTATTGGTAGTGTAAAAAATCAAAATTTGCGTCCAGGACTGCCTGATCTACCATACAAGCCCCAGTTTATCAAGTTTGTAGTCGCAATTGGGCGATCGACAAAATAAATGAGTACCTAAAATCATAGAAATCAACTTCTTCCTTTACGTGCTACGCGACGAAAGCGGTTCATCAAAAAAGCCTTAAGCTGTTCCGCATCTAAATTGTATTTTTTTGTGCGGGCTTTCGGGCCTACCCACAAGCATTTTACCAAACTTGACTCTACAATTTAAATGCACTTCAGCTTATTGAACTAAGAACAGATTAAAATAATCAAACCAATCCGAACACAGCCAGAATTATAACCGTGAATCCACTTCCTCCCGCAATAATTATCTTAGGTCAAAACAGTCTACCGATCGCCAAAACAATCTCCGCAGTCTTCCCCGGTTCCCAGATTTACGGTTTAGCCGATCGCACTTCCGACACAAACATTACATTTAGCAACTTCGGCGAAACATTGCGGGAATTATTCGCAACAGAAACCCCAATTATCGGCATCTGCGCCGCCGGAATCCTGATCCGCACCCTCGCCCCGCTGCTATCAGACAAACGTGCCGAACCAGCAGTTTTAGCAGTAGCAGAAGACGGAAGCGCTGTTGTACCGCTGCTGGGCGGTTTGCACGGAGTCAACGACTTGGCGAGACAGATTGCAGCAGCCCTCGGCGTCCAACCTGCAATCACAACTACGGGAGATATCCGTTTTCGCACCGCGCTGCTGAGTCCTCCCCAAGGCTATTATTTAGCCAATCCAGAGGACGCGAAGACTTTTATTTCAAATTTGCTCGCCGGGGCGAAAGTACGCCTAGAAGGCAAAGCTAGCTGGCTTTGGGAGAGCAATTTGCCTACTTCGCAGCCCGCCCCTACGGGGGCTACGCCAACGGAGAGGATCGCCCCCGCAGCCAAATTAACCATCCGCGTCACCGAAAAAGCAATTGTACCCACACCCGACTGTTTAGTTTACCACCCGCAAATTGCGGCAGTTGCACTCACACAGCTATCGAATATTCAGCCAGAAATAGCCGTATCTTGCGTGCATAAATTACTGGCAAAAACAAATTTAGCGGCCGCTGCAATTGCTGGATTTTTTGCCTTAAAAGATGAGATGGGAAATCCGGCATTAGAAGCAGTTTCAGCATATTTTCAAGTCCCAGTCCGTTTTTTCAATCAATCGGAACTTGTCAAATTAAACTCAATAGAATTCAGCGAAAATCAGGCGGCACAAATTGCGCTGACAGCAGCCGGTGCAAACAGTCAAATAGTCGAATGCGATCGCACTTTAGCCCTGAATTGCGCGATCGCACTTGCTACCGAACCGATCGATGCTAGCGCGATCGGAGTTAGCCGCGGCCAACTCGCGATCGTCGGTACCGGGCCCGGAGGCGCGCCCTGGATGTCGCCGGAAGTCAAACAAATCCTGCGGGAAGCCACGGATTGGGTGGGTTACAAGTTCTATCTCGACTTAGCCGGAACCCTGCGGGAAGGACAAAAGCGGCACGATTCCGACAACCGCGAAGAGATCGATCGCGCCCGTTTTGCCCTAGATTTAGCAGCATCCGGCAAATCTGTCGCCGTGGTTTCGTCGGGAGATCCGGGGATTTTTGCGATGGCTGCGGCGGTGTTTGAGGCGATCGACTTTGATGCCAAACCTGAATGGCAAGGCATCGATATTCGTGTAGCACCGGGCATTTCAGCCATGCAGGCGGCCGCTGCTGCGATCGGAGCACCCCTCGGACACGATTTTTGCGCGATTTCGCTTTCGGATATTCTCAAGCCTTGGGAGGTGATTGAACGGCGGATTTCGGCGGCTGCAAAGGCGGATTTAGTTATGGCATTTTACAATCCAATCTCGAAACAGCGGATTTGGCAACTCGGAAGGGCGATCGAGATTTTGTTAGAAACTCGCGATCCTAAAACCCCGGTTGTATTGGGGCGAAACCTCGGCAGACCAGGCCAATCCGTGCGCGTTTGCAAGTTGGGCGAATTCCAGCCGGAAGACGCGGATATGAGAACTTTAGTGATTGTTGGTTCGAGTCAAACTCGAATTATTCCGCGCAAATATGGAGGAGATGTTTGGGTGTACACGCCGCGCAGGTATGATTTAAGTTTGTAGTGAGGAATTCATTCCTCAAAAAGTTTCGCCATTGTTTCATAGCTAATTTATGGATAAACGTCCCTTGTAGGATAGTCTATTTTTTACTTCGCAAATTCTGAATTCGATGCTTTTTTCAGGTAGATGAGAAGTTGAAAAAGTTCGCATTGCTTTTGC
The DNA here is from genome assembly GCA_003003725.1 of filamentous cyanobacterium Phorm 6. Lineage (GTDB taxonomy): Bacteria > Cyanobacteriota > Cyanobacteriia > Cyanobacteriales > Microcoleaceae > Microcoleus. The sequence goes on from PVWI01000206.1 coordinate 4,101, forward strand.
TCAATCAGTATTGAAAACATCCTGCAAGTTACGATAACCGCTAATAACTCGCAAAATCTCAATACCATCACCAACTATTTGGTAAAAAATGATGTATCCCATCACTGGTATACCACGTAAATTGGGAGCAAAGTGTGCATAGGATCGCCCCAAATATGGATACTCGGCTAGATACTGACATTTTTTACCAAATGTTTCTACAAAGCGATCGCCAGCATCTAGACTTTGCGCCAAAAAGTAATCAGAAATTTCAGATAAATCTCGACTAGCCTCGATCGTAATTAGCAAGCGATTCATACTATTACTTGTCTGGCTTTTGTCACCTTATCTCTAAGTTGAGCTAATACATCATCTGCATTCAGCAACTCACCGCGTTGCGCCTGTTCTCGTGCTATATTGATTTTATTCCGAGTTGCTTCAACCCAAGCTAAATAGTTTGGGTTGTTGCTGCTATCGGATAAAGTAAGGTCGTCGATCAATAACAGCAAGGCTGTATTAATTGCTTCTTCAAGAGAGGAATATTGACCGTGCTTTACTAAAGCTTCAAGGACTTGGGTTTGATCTGGACTCAAGGTGATTTGCATTGTTACCTCTGATGGTGCAAGGGTTGGACCATACTTTTACTATATCTCATTTTATAAAAAAAGCTCACAAAACTATTGTGGGATGGGCGTCCCGCCCGTCCTCCACCTGCAATTTAAAAATAAAACAGCTTAATTCAAAGATGCCATCCTCACCTTTACCAGAAAATCATTAAGAGCAATTTTTGCATCAGGATTTGACGGTAAATGACTTGTCAAACTGGCTTCTTCTAATACATTGATTAGCCGATCGCGCTCCTGCTGATAAAATTCAATATCTGTATCTTGGAGCACAGACATTTCCGCACCAGCCAGCTTGCGATCGATCAAATCGGGAATATATGACAACTGGAACTTGTCGTTAAGCTTAACCAAATTCGCCTCAACTTCCCCCGTTTGCATCAAATGAATCCCCGCCAGCAACACCCGGTAAACGTACAGCAGCGGCTTCACCCGACGCGGGCTTTGTTTCTCAAACAATCGCCATTGAGTTTGAGCAAAACCGAGATAGTGGTGGCTGTGGTGCTTGGTAATGCAGTTGGAGGCGATCGCCTTTAACTCTTCATGTTCAGGAGTAGTATAAACTACGATCGGCGAATACAGTTGCTCCAAAACATAGCCGTTGCGCTTCAACAGCAATTCAAGAAATTTCTTAATATCATGAGTGACTAAATCGAGTTCCATTTTCTCCCGAACTTCCGAAACTTCAATTGTTTCGTCTCCCAAAATCAGTCCAATTACTTTTGGTAGCGGTAAAATATGAACTCCCCGCAAATCGAAATCAGAATCTGCGGAAGGAAACCCGTATAAGTGCGAGCCGCTGACAGTCGCAAACAACAGCGGATAAGGTCGATCGGAGATAATCTTAACTAATTCGGAGATGTATTCTACCATGATTTTCTATGTTATATCATGTCAAGTCGATGGCTAAGGTTCGTAGTGCGGACTGAAGTCCGCTCCCGGATTGCGGACTAAAGTCCGCACTACGAACTATTCGGTAGTGCGGACTTCAGTCCGCTCCCGGATTGCGGACTAAAGTCCGCACTACGAACTATTCGATCGCACTTTGACGCGATTTAATCAAAAACAGATTAGCTTTATCATAATTAGGACGTTCTGGTAAGGAAGTTTCTGCAAAAGCGCGATCGAACTCTGAGTGCAAGCTCAACCGCCAGCGATTCACCTCATCCCAGGATATTTCTTGATTGCGGATAGCCAAAAGTTGCGATCGAAAATCCTGCACCCGAACCGGCACAAAACCCTGCTTCAGCACCGTAATTCCCGACAGCAACAACCGAATCAAGTGCATCGCGTGCTTCCAGCGAATTCCCCCAGTATTGCGGAGGTCTTGCTCCATCTTTTTAAACTGCGACAAAACGTAGCTATTGTAAGTTTGATAAACCAATTGCGAAAGAAAGATTTCGCGAATTTCCAGCAATTCAGCAGCGACAGGAGAAAGAGTTTCTACCAAAGGAGTGTACAAACATTCTAGCACATTTGGATTAGCTTTTAGTGCCAAAACCAGAAACTTTTGCAGTTCCCAATAGCATTCCTGATTTTCCTGGTTTTCCAATTGTTCTGGAATGCCGTAAAGCGACCAATGAAGAATGGCCGGCGGCTGGTAAATTCCGCGCCTGTCTGTATCGGATTGCTCGTTATCCAAACCGTAGGCTCTCGAACCAACAACGCAGCGGTAAATCACAGAATCATAGAGGTTGTATTCTGCGAGAAAATCTCCTCCTGACTGCAATCCTTCGCTTTGAAACTGTTTGCGGATGCTGAATTCGTGTCGCCGCAAACTAACTTGTGTTCCGTCTGGGAGTTTGACTAAATATGCGTGGGAATTGTCTGTAGGCGATTTGACGATGGCACCTACTGCGCCTTGTTTCCAAGATTCGCTAGTTGCAGGATTTTTGACTTCAATTTTGGTGACAATTTGGGTTCCTGCGGGGATGATTAAGTTGAAATTTTGAGGAAGATTGGGATTTGTCACGAGGGAACCTCCTGCGGTGGCACGAGCTACATTCTTATTGTAGTATATTTGTAGTGGAAAATGGTAGTTTTGGGCGATCGATCAGTTTGTGCGTAGGTTAAATGCTGTTTCAGTAAGTCTTGCATCTACTTCTAACAGCCCAAAAAGTAGTAGATAAATATTACTTACTTAATTTAAACTTTTGTGCTGATATTTCTACAACAAAGGTACTTCGATGGCAGCAGTAATTCCCGCATAGTGCCTCATAATTATCTCAGGAGTATTACCCACCCATTTTGCTATTTGTACAACATTGATGCCAGCTTCTAGACATTGTGTAACGAATGTGTGCCTAGTATGGTACTGGCTCCTATATTCACTAACTAGACCTTCTTTGACCAACTTTGTTACAACACCATCGACTTTATTTCCATGCCTATTTTTATATCCCTTCCAAGCTCTGTTTAGGAAATTGTGATCGTCAATTTCTTTACCTTCGGGACTGGGGAATACTAAAGATTCTGGCTCGCAACTTTCTGGTTTAATTGATTTTAGAAAGTTTTGTAATTGAGCATTACAAGGAAAAATCCTTGGTTTGCCCGTCTTAATACCTTTTCTATTTCCTCTAACATAAGATTCACAAAAACAGATGTGGTGGCAGTCAGCATCTATATGTTTCCATTTTAGCCCTATAGCTTCCGAAGTCCTGCATCCTGTAAAAAAAAGAAATTTAACAAAAGAGGCATAATGGCTATAGTAACGATCTGTCTCAAAAGCTTTTATGATGGCATCTTTTTCAGCTTTAGAAAAAGGTTTTATGTCCTCTAATTGTTTAGGTTGTGTTTTGATATTCTTGGCCATACCTAAAAAAGGGTTGTTAGAAATATGACCATACTCAACACCCCAATCACAACAAGCTGTGATATTATTTAAATATTTTTTAGAAGTATCGGGCTTGAAATTATTAATCAAATAATCTCTTATTTCTACGGCATCTTCAAGAGATTGTTTGGGTAGCTTTTTAACATGAGAACTTATGGCACTGTAAGCATTTTTAAGAGTGCTAACTGCAACTGTCGGAGCTTTATAAACTACATACATTTCCCACAATTTTGATAGAGTTATTGCTGGTTTTGGCTTAATTGCTTCAACAACAGTCAGATATGTCTGATTTCTGTATTTACCATTGGTAGCTTTCTGTGTAGTGTTCATAGCTTAATCCTGACTATGGCTTTGGAGCAATCATAGTCATTTCATAGTTAATAGTCAATGTAAAGCCAAAAATCTTGGCTAAATCCCCCTAACTCTTGATATATATAGATTTAATAAGATGGGCGATACAGGATTTGAACCTGTGACATCTACCGTGTGAAGGTAGCGCGCTACCACTGTGCCAATCGCCCGAAGATAACTAACATAACATACTAACTCCAAATTCGCAACTAAATTTTTCCAAAAAATTCAGCCGCTGGTTTCCGAGTTAAACTCGACACAATGCCAAGAATACAGGCATTTGTCGAGTCTGGCATCAATCAACCACCCACCAGCCCGCCGCTGGGCCCACAAACCGCACCACAATCCACCAACCAACCAACAAACTAATTCCCGTCCAGCTTCCGCGACTTGTCCACTTCACAAAATCTGCGCTTTGGGTTTTCGTGATCGGCAGCCACGGATAGATACGCTCTTCTGTACCGTATTTGTCGCCGATCGACTCTTTGCGACGTTTAGATTCGCCCATAATCTTTGTTTACTAATTAAATTTCAATCACAATACCTAAGAAAATTATAGGCTAATAGGTATTCTCAAGCCTGCGTCAGCCAAGTTGTATCGAGATAGTCAATCCTCGCAAACGGACTCATCGCCGCCAAAACCTGCTGTCCATAACTGCGGTGAAGCACCCTAGTGTCGAAAATCGCCACAACCCCCTGACGTTCTCGCACAGGCCCGATCGCCCTTTGCAACTCATTCAACGCCGCCGGCAACAAATACAACCGAAACCAATCCTGACGCCGTTCCTTATAATAAGCTACCCGCGCCGTCACCAAAGGATTTTCCATCGAAGGTAGCGGCAAAGTGGCGATCGCCAGCAAATGAGGCGCGCTCAATTCCCCTTGATGTTGGCGCCAAAACTCCCACCCAGTCACCAAAATCCCATTCTCCCCCACATCAGTTGTTTCTACCCGCACCCGAGTACCGAACTCAGAAGCCAAAATCGCCGCCAACCGAGCCTTCAGCGGTACATCACCGACGATCAGCACAGTTAAACCCGCCACCGACACACTCATCAACAGCAAAGTCCGAATTTCTTCAATTAAAACTCCCTGAAATTCCGGTGTATTCGGCAGTGGCAGCCAGTTGGGAATATACAGTTGAATTAGTTCACTTTGTCGATCGGGCGAAAACTTAACGCTAGTCAATTCTGGAAGTCCCAGCATTTGTCGGAAAATCGGAGCCGTTTGTTCCACATCCACCGCCCCACCAATCAACACCACAGCCCGATCGTCCCAAATTTTGCTCAAAACCTCCGCTACCTGAATCGGCGCGCAGTACAGAGAAAAAGACCCAGCCGATCGATTAATTTGCGCCCATCTCAGTTTTCCGTTGCTTTCCCACCGCTGCCAAAAATTGCTCCAAGCAGCCGGAATCAGCGAATTTGGCTCGATTCTTTCAAACAGCCCTTTCAAAATATTTTGCTCTGCGGTTTCCAACAAATAGCACTCATCAGGTTTCGCTGGATGCTGAAAGCAAGCCCGTGTTAACAGTACCCGCACTTGCAGAATTGCATCGACTTCCTGGGGTACAGCCACCATCAAGTCATTCCAGTCTCCCGGATGCAAACACGCCGTCAATTGCTGGCGCGTCCAAGATTCCAAGTCATCCACACCATCAATAATTGTCGGAATCTTGCTGTGAAATTGCGCATCAGTCGCCAAGCGCGACGCTAGCCAAGATTCGGGATCTGCTAGCATTAGTCCTGGGAAATTGGTATTTTGGTCATAAGTGGCGATCCTCTTCGTTGGCGCAGCCCCCGTAGGGGCGGGCTTTCCTTCGGATCGCTTCGCTAACGCTAACGGGCGATCGGTTTGCAGCCACTCTTGCAATCGCGGAATTTCCACTGCTCTCAAATGCTCGATCGTCCGTGTCGGCGCCACTAAAATCACAGGCTCCGGCCACATTAAAATCGGCATCAAATAACTGACTCGATACCGCCGTTGATAGACTCCTGCGGTAAGCCCTGTTTGAATCAGAGCGCTGCGCCCCAAACGCAAAGCCCGCGCCACGAGACGCGCCATTGTCAAATGATGTGGCCACTGTGGCTCCGAGTTCGATCGCAGGAAACGGAGCAGCGAATTATGGACTTCTACCTCAATCAATCGATTTCACATTTATGATTGCTCAATCAAGATAATCAAAACTTGCCAGAAAATCAACTACTTTTTGACCGATCGGCAAACTGAACTTACTTTCCTGACTACTAGCATCTCGCCTACCAAAACTCGGATGAGAATTCACCGTCAAAGTCTCCTGTCCCGAACTAATTAAAATAGTCCGGGTAGGTGACTGAAAAAAATTGATTTTTTTACCTGGATTTATTGCTATTAGCAGCCTTTTTATCACCTCATTTAAATTATTCCTCGCTGCGTTCAATGCTTTACACAACTGCACTATCCGTTTTTTTTCCAAATTTTGATTCTCGATATTTTTGCAGATCGCCATCAGATTTTTCTGAGTTTCTAAGGCATCATCAAAAGGAAGAATTGCCAAAAAAGCTGCTGCCAATAAATGCTCGTCGCTATCAAATCTAAAAGTGAGAGTTGTCCGGCGGTAGCCGACTTCAATATTAGGAGGACAGCTCATTGGCCCGTAATTTTCAGCTATTTCGCTGTAAGCTGTCGCTAAAGTGCTGTTTGCTGAGTGGTCTAAAAGTGCATCAACCACAATTTGGACTAATCCAGGCGTGTGATTTAAAAATCTTCTCGATTCTGATGACGAATTAAATTTTTGAATCTGAGTGCGATCGCCTGCGGGACTCATGTCAACCCACTGACAAGTAATATCATCTGCGATAATCCCAAACCTGGGAACCAAATATAGTTTTGCCCCTGTTAAAGTTGCTCCCGTCAAATCAGCGCCTACCCAATCTGCGTTAATCAAATTGGTTTCCGTCAAATCAGCGTGCACCAAACGAGCATTAGCTAAATTAGTATTTCTTAAATCTGCATCCTTGAGGTTAGCTCCGCTGAATTGAGCACCGCTCAGATCGGCGCCATTGAGGTTAGCTCCGCTCAAATCAGCCCATTTAAGGTTAGCTCCGCTCAAATTGGCACCGCTCAGATTCACCTCCTGCAAAGAAGCTTGTCTCAGATCGGCATTGCTCAAATTGACGCCGTTAAGTTCTGCTTTTGTCAAGTCCGCGCCGTGCAAGTTAGCTTCAGTAAAGTTAGCTGATGAAGCCGAAGCACCTCTGAAATTTGCACCGGAAAGATTAGCACCGCACAGGTTAGCTTCTGTCAGTTTTACCTCTCTTAAATCTGCTTCAGTCAGATTAGCGCCACTGAAGTTAGTTTGGCTGAGTTCGCAGCGGACTAATTCACCTCTAATCAGGGATGCTCCGATTAATTGAGCTCCAGTTAAATCGGCTTTCACTAAGTTTGCTACGTTGAGAGTCGCCCCGTTTAAAATTGCCCGCGAGAGATTGGTGCTGCTGAGTCTCGCCACATTCAGGTTAGCTTCGCTCAAGTCAGTTTCGCTCAAGTTAGCGCCACTGATGTTGGTGACAAATAAGCTAGCCTTTCTTAAAATTGATTTGCTGAGGTTGATGCGGCTGAGATTAGCTTCATTCAGGTTGATTCCTGTGAAATTTCTGTCGCCTTCTGTGTATCTTTTTACGAGTTCAAATCGTTTGAGTAGTTCTTCAGCTTGCATTGTTTTTACCTAACTGAAT
>PVWI01000207.1 GCA_003003725.1 filamentous cyanobacterium Phorm 6
ACTACGAACTTCAGTCCGCTCTTAAGTTGCGGAATAAAGTCCGCACTACGAACTTCAGTCCGCTCTTAAGTTGCGGAATAAAGTCCGCACTACGAACTTCAGTCCGCTCTTAAGTTGCGGAATAAAGTCCGCACTACGAACTTCAGTCCGCTCTTAAGTTGCGGAATAAAGTCCGCACTACGAACTTCAGTCCGCTCTTAAGTTGCGGAATAAAGTCCGCACTACGAACTTCAGTCCGCTCTTAAGTTGCGGACTAAAGTCCGCACTACGAACTTCAGTCCGCTCTTAAGTTGCGGACTAAAGTCCGCACTACGAACCTTACTTATGACGATCTATCGACATTGCCGTGTCTGTATTCTTAATGATTTTATTACTTACAGATAGTTGAAACCCTTCTCAAATACTCCGGTTTACTGCTGAGAAAATTGCAGCTTTGCTTCAGCAATTCTTCCAACCCTTCAACCTGTCTCAGCCAGACAGTGCCATTGCTTCCAGCTACAGCAATTTGCTTACCATCTCGACTCCAACCCACACTAACAACATTCTCTTCAAACTCAAATTGAGCAACCTGCCGCCCTGCTAAATTCCACAGCCGTACAGTCTTGTCAATTCCCACCGTAGCCAGCCTTTCTCCGTCGGGACTAAAACTAATTGACTTCGCATCTAAATGCAAGGTTTCAAATTCACTAACTAATTTTTTTTCTGACAGATTCCACAGCCCAACCTTGCCATTTAATGTTACTGTAGCAAAGCGATACTGCTGTTGAGCAGGACTGAAACTGATACCAATTGCCTGCACCGGTAGTGTTTTTTTCAGTTGTCCCGACAAATTCCAAATTCGCACTGTAGATTTGCCGTCTAAAGTCGTTAAAGAATCGCCACTGGGGCTAAAATTAACGCTTCTCACTAAGCCGTTATGACCGGGAAGTTTCACACTAGATGATATTACTTTTGGTAGTTTTGACAAGTTCCAAATTGCAGCACTGCTGTCTATTCCTGCCACCGCCAAAAACTTTCCTTCGGGACTAAAACTGATGCTGGTAACAGAGCCTTGAATTCCTTTAAATTTAGCAATATTTTTACCTGATAAATTCCATAATTTAACTGTGCTGTCCCTTCCGGCAGTCGCTAAAAATTTACCATCTGGGCTAAAGATCACCATATTAACTGACTGCTGCAAAGCTTTCCATTCAGCAATTTTCTGACCGGAAAAGTTCCAAAGTCTAACTCTATCGTCTATTCCTGCGGTTGCCAGAATTTGGCTATCTGGCCTAAAATTTACGCTAGTAACTGCACCAGCATGAGCTTGCCAGTTCAGCTTTATTTGCGAAAGTGATGATGCTTTGATCTGCTGTTTTTCAGTAATTTTATCTAGAATCACTTGTAAGGCTAACAGTGGTCTAGTTGCCGGATATTGTTCTAAACGGGGTTTGTTTTCAACCAAAACTTTTAATCTTTTTCCAGAGGCGATCGCCCTCAATAAAGCTTCTGATAAAGCTTCGCCGTTTTCGGTTTTTTGAGATACCGCCAACAGTAAAGCATCGCTGCCATTTTGTTCGATTTCAATACTTGCTTGTGCTAGCTTAAAGCGCTGGTAAGCGAGAGTTGAAAAGCCGATCGCCCCAATCAACGATCCTACCAGTACCGCCGAACCGATTCCTATCCACTGTTTGGCTTTTTGCTTGGCTGCGTCAGCTTCCGTCAAGGCTTTTGCAGCATCACCCACAGCTTTTTTGGTTTCGCGCGTAGCTGCCAGCAGCAGTTGATTTTGGTCGCTCAAAATCAGTTTTTGGCTGGCTGTCAAGAAATGAAAGTCTTCGTTTCTCAAACTTTTATCTGCCGCCCAAACCAATGCCGACTGCAAATCATCTCCTCGCAACAGTTGGGAATCATCTTCACAGTTAGCATTCAGCCAAACTTTAATCGCTTCCGAGTAAGGCGAGAGTTTTTCTAATTTTTGTTCGATTAACTTCTGATTAAATACAGCTTCATAAATAGGATTAGAAATTGTTAAGTTTTCCCGGCGCTTGACGATTAATCCGCTTAATCGTAATTCCATTTGTTCCGCACTACCATCGGGGACAATTTCAACTTGTTCTAAAATTTGTTGATATAATCCGAGTCTTCTGACAATCCGCTGGTTTTCTCTAAAAAGCCGATCGCGAATTGTGGACAAATGTTCGGGCACATCCTGAGATTCCCAATTTTCCACAATCTTCAAGCGCACTACTTTCTCAACCCACTCTCCCGGATTTTGAATCAAATCTTGCTCCCCCCCTTGACAAGGGGTGTGAATCAAATCTTGCTCCCCCCCTTGGCAAGGGGGGGCTGGGGGGGGTGCATTTTCAAATAAAAGTTTGCACAGCTTTTGAGTCAAGAAGGGTTGCCCGCCCGTCCAATACAAAACCTCTCTCAAAACTTCACCAGAGCCGTCTGTTATCTCTGCCAACCCGGCTGCTAGCGGTTGCGCTTCTGTTTCGTCAAAACCAGTTAACTCGATCGCCTTGCCAATATTAAAAGGCGTGCTGCTGCTGGAATTTTGCTCACGGCACAAATCCGCCGGTGATGCTACGCCTAAGAGTGCCCACGTTAGCCGATCGAACTCTGAGTTATTGGCGCGCTTGTTGTAGCACGATCGAATTAGCGCTAAAAAATCGTCTGCGGGAAAATCTAGGGCGAGAATGCTGTCGATTTCGTCAATAAAAATGACAATATTGGTGCGAATGTTGACTAACAGTACGGTTTCGATGAATTCGCTCAATCTTTGAACCGGAGTTAAAAAATTGCGATCGCGCCACCAAGTCCGCACGTTGACAACATCCGACAGATTAAAGTTATTTTCGAGAATGCGGAGAAGACCAGCATACCACTGTTCGGGAGTCACGCCGCGGTTGCCAATTTCCGAAATGTCGATCGCCGCACAAGCAATTCCGTCACTTCTCAACCGTTGAATTGTCCGCACCTGCAAGCTAGATTTGCCCATTTGTCGGGAATTCAAAACATAACAAAATTCCCCGGCTTTCAATCCATTATAAAAATCGTCATCTGCTTGGCGCTTCACATAATTGGGAGCGTTATTTGTGAGACTGCCGCCGACTTGATAGTATGATGGTTTGGGATTTGTGCTCATTACCTAGCTTTCAATCAAAATTAAGGCAAAAGAGCATCAACATCGATCGCCCCAATTGTAACTCCTGCGATCGCAATCGGCAAAACAGTCGATCGCCCGTAAATCAACATTTGCCCGTAATCCGGTTGTTCGGAATCTCCCAAAGGTCGATCGTACACCTCAACTTGTGCTTCCACCAGATTGACAATCCAATAAACTGGAATTCCGGCGCGGGCATAAGTCCGTTTCTTGATAGTGCGATCCTCTTCGAGGGCTTCGCCAACGCGCCCAAGCGTAGTATCCGATACTTCGATCACAATAGCAACATCTTCAGCGCCCGGATGGCGATCGAGATACTGCCGCGTATCCCCTCGCACAACCACTATATCCGGTTCTGGTTCGCTATTTTGCAGCGTAATCGGTTCCTGAGAATCAACATACCATCCGGGAGGTAAAATATTCTCTAAAGCAGTTCTGACAAGGCGAGTTGCTACTCGATGGGGCGGATTTTTTGGCATTTTGAAAACAAGCCATCCCTCTAGCAGTTCTACTGGGTCGTCATCCGTCAAAATGCCCGCTTGAATCATAGCATGATACTGCTCGACGCTCAAGCGCAAAATCAAATCGTTCGGGATTGCTGCGACACTTTCAACAGGCGACATCATAGTCTGCGGGAGTTGATTACTCTCTTATTTTACCTCAATCTTAACACCTAACTTGCAGCCAAAATGCGCCACATAATGAAAACAGTCAAACTTAGATAGCCAAACACGGTTATCCAGTCTAGCCAATTATCGGATGTTATCAAAAAAATATCGTTCATGGGCTTTTTTAATCTAAAAAGAGGTAGATTGTGATTTGTCGTTTGGTGGGGGCGGGTTTATGAGATTGTCAGTTTTAGGCGATTATTTTCGGTGAACCCGCCCCTACAATATCTGGAATTATATGATAACAGAGCGATCGAACTTACCCGATCGCGCTTAAGTGCGATCGAAAATATTGCCGATACAATTCACACCTCGGAATACACTCGTTTCCCTGCAATTTCACCAACCCTAAACTATCCAATTTAAACGCCTGCATCGACTTTAATTGCACCGGAGAATCCGCCGCCGCAATCTCTCTCATTCCCTCCGCTAACTCTGGATATTCTTCTAAATTCCACAGTTGGCGGCGCAAATGATCGCTGTAAATTCCGGCATCGGCGATCCTCTTCGAGGGCTTCGCTAACGCACTTTCTTGTAATTCATCAAGTGTCAACTCTGACTGCGAAATGTGATATAATGCAACTCGCACTAAATACGGATGTCCGCCGACTATTGCCATCAATTTCGCAACTTCGGCATCTGACCAATTTAAATTGTGGCGTGCTGCTAAATCTTGGACTTGCCCAGCGTTGAATTCCGGCAAATCAACTGGTAATCCGACATTGAAAGGCGATTGATTGATATTCATCGGGATATAAACTTCGGTAGAGTGAACTACAATTAAGCGCAATTTTTTCCAGATATCGCGCCGCTTCGATTCTTCGTGCCACGCCCGCAACAATCCTAAAAAGTCTTCGGCTATGTCGGGATATTGGAAAACGCGATCGATCTCGTCTAATCCTAATATTAAAGGACTGTCTATTTGCGGCAAAATGTATTTTTCAAAGTAATCTTTGCAGTTGACTTTGCTGCCGAAAATATCGTCCCAATAATCGTCTAATTGATTTGCCAAGTGCAACTCGCGCCCGACGTAAGCACAGAACCACTTTAAAAATTTGTCTAAGTTCGCGAATACGGCTTTATCTACTAACTGAAAAGTTAGCGGCACTGTGCAATAACCTTGACGAGCTCCGTGATGTAAAATTCTTGCCATCAAGGACGTTTTGCCCATTTGTCTCGGTGCTTTTATTCTAATTAAGGCGCTGGGCTGCAAAATAGTTTGATAGCAGCGTTCTTCGATGGGTTGGCGTTCTACATAAAACTGAGAAGCGACATCGACTTGTCCTCCTGGTAATTCCGGTTCGGCGGCGGGTAACGGAATATTATCGCTGCTAATTTCTAATACTTGGTTTGGCGTTAAATCTTCCAGTTCTTTGTTGACTTGTGCAGGAGTTTCTGCTAGCAAATTCAGAACTTCTTCGATTAGAATTGGAGTGTCGGCGGGAGAACACCATTCTCTTTGTTCGATTCGGTACAGATAGCCGCGCAAGTCGTGATTTAGAGGCGAGTTGAGAGGGAAACCGACGCGGATCGGGAGAATTATTGGTTTCTTGTCAGGGCGAGAGTCTTGCAGTTCTTTTGCTTGCTGAACTTGATATGTTAGCAGTTCGCTTTGGCTGACTGTTGGCGGCAATAGCAACAATAGATAATCGCATTCTTTGAGGAAGAAGTTAATGCGATCGAACCAATTATCTCCTAATTTAATGCTGTTTTCTGTGGTAAAGACTGTATGCCCGATCGCACTTAGCGCCATTTCCAACTGTTTTCCTAATTCGCGATCGGGTTCGGCGCTGCGATAACTCACAAATACTTTAACACTTCTGCTGCTGCTGGCTGTATCTTCCGCAGTCGGCAAATTGTCCGACTCATCGACATCTTCGGCATCGTCTAGTTTAGCCGATCGGTGGTCGCCATTCGCCAGAGTCAGATCGAAAGCCGCGAATAACTGCCGAATTTTACTCAAATCCGCACCTTCTCTACCCTGCTTAATTTTGCTGACTGTATCGATACCGACGCCACACTCGGCCTCGATTTCCGTCAGAGTACCTCTAATGTTATATCGGTCAGACCATTCTTGGAGCGCCTCGTTAAGTTTCTTTAAGCCCGAGGCGGTGAGAATGCGACCGCGATCGCGTTTTGACTTGAGCACTTCGCTTGCAGTGAAAGGGGGCAGGAATATAGGAAGTTTAACGCCTTAACTGCATATTTTAAGCGATTTTAAGGAAGATAGTCATCCAACCGGAACTTAAGGAATTTTACGGAGAGAGGGTTTTTGGGCGATGACTCCTTAAACTCCGTCCTGATAACGGCTTCAACCTTTGAATATATTTGAAAAGAAAAAACTTTTCTTAACTCCCCAATCTCCCCTGCGAGTAACCACTGATTTTTTTTAGAGTAGATACATCAAGCCAAACAGGAGCATCAAAATGAGTAAAATATTACACAGACTGGCAATGGCAGCTTTAGGAACCGCGGCTATTTGCACAATTAACACACTTAACAATTTAACAGAAGCATCAGCCGCTGGTAAATTCGATCAACCAGATATTCATCAAAACAAAGTTTTTTCAATTCCCATACCAAGTCAGTTTCAAAAGTAGAAAATTTGTTACTTTAATCAAGGAGAAATTATGAAGTCTACACTTTACTCGCCAACAGCTACCGCCACCAAATCTGACTCCGTTGATGCTGATGCGATCGATGCCTGCACTGCACTTGCGTGGGTTGAATTGGTAGCCTTAGATGACAGCGCTCTCACGGGCGATGATTGGCTGGTTCTGTGCGATGATATTGATAGCGGCGAAATCTATCGCGGCTGGTTTATGTGGCACGACTGCGAAGTTAGCGGTAATTGGGAAGCTTACGACCATTTGAGCGATCGCCGATTTGTCGCCAAAAGCCAAGTTTTTGCCAAAAGTGCGATCGACTCGATCGAAAATGCTAGAAATAAGGCGATCGCACAACTAGAATTTGTTATCTAAAGCGCCGAGACTTCGCAACTATCCAAATTTTAGTCTGCCTGCGCGAGATTGGCAGAAAAATGGGTAATACCAACAGACTCGATCTGAGTCCCGGAAACCGAATATTCTCAAACAAAATAATAAAACATACGGCTGCGGGCAAGAGTTCACTGTATGATGCTATGTGGTTCGCCCCGAAAGCGGTTGAAAATGCTATCACCACCGCTTTTTCGTGGCCGTTAAACTCTTACTCCTCACACATGACTCCAAAACTCCGATGGCTGTTGCCTACTTTAATTAGTGTTTTGTCGATCGCCCTGCCCGCAAAAGCTGATACACTAACATCATGGCACTTCGATGCCAGCCAAAATCAACTCAATTTAACAACAGATTCAGGAGTTCAGCCGCAAGTTAAACTCATTGCAAATCCCACGCGCTTAGTAATTGATTTGCCAGGAATAGTCTTAGAATATCCCGAAACTCCTCAAAGCTACAACTCAGCTATTCAACAAATTAGAGTCGGGCAATTTGACACCGAAACCACCAGATTAGTCATCCAATTAACTCCCGGTTATAAATTAGACCCGCAAAAAGTCCGAGTGATTAAAGAATCTGCCACTCGCTGGTCATTTCAGTTACCCAATCCCGAACAAATAGCAGGGAACGAGTCTTTTCCACCAGCAGATATTACCCAAATCGAACAAAAACCCGGTCAAGTTCCCGTAACTGTTTCTGCACCAAATCCCAGAAACTATGCGGGTGATTTAGCGATGCGGACGGGTTCGGAAATGAGCCCAATTAGGCCTCAGATTGAAAGTGCGATCGACCAATACAGATCCCTCAGCGCCGGAATGTTCTTTCTGGACTTGGATACAGGAGACTATTTAGACATCAAGGGCGATCGAGTATTTCCAGCCGCTAGTACCATCAAATTACCAATCCTGATTGCCTTTTATCAAGATGTAGATGCGGGCAAAATTAGCTTAGATGAAACATTAGTTATGAAGTCCGACTTAGTGGCCAGCGGTTCTGGAACCATGCAGGACGAACCAGATAACACTCGGTTTAGCATCAGAGAAACCGTAGATAAAATGATTACCATCAGCGACAATACAGCCACCAACATGATTATCGAACGTTTGGGGGGAATTGCCAAACTCAACGAGCGTTTTCGCAGTTGGGGATTAACTGACACCAGAATTCGCAATTGGTTAGGTGATTTTCAAGGAACAAATACCACAAGTTCTGTCGATATGGTAAAGCTGCTGGCGATGCTATCTCGCGATAAATTAGTCTCTGAATCTAGTCGAGAACAAGCTTTAGAATTACTGAGGCGCACCACAACTAGAACGCTGCTACCTTCGGGTTTAGGCGCGGGAGCAGTGATTGCTGACAAAACCGGAGATATCGGTTTTGTAGTTGGCGATGCGGGAATTATTGATATGCCAAATGGCAAGCGTTATTTAGCGGCAATTTTTGTAAAACGTCCATACAATGACCCAATTGTCAGAGATTTTGTGCGTCGGATTTCGCGGATTGTTTACAATTATTTAGACCAACCTGCGGCCAAAGTATCCGATAATTTGCGTTGATCAGACAATTAATAAACGGGGTAATATCAATTCCGGCTGCGCCAGAATGATAAGCGAGGAGACGGCAGTGCCGTTTCCCTACCATTAATCTGGCGTAGGGAAACGGCACTGCCGTCTCCTGATTTCGGTAATATTAATAATTCCGATGCAATCGGAATTGATATAATCACTCTTTGCGCTCAACAGCCACAGTCAAATGAGCCGCAACTGCTCCTACTGTAGCAAGTACAGCAGCAATTGGAAAGACTACCGATCCTGCAACGCCGCCTACCAATCCCGCCATCAGTGGAATATCTGCCAAAATCCGCCCTTGCGAGTTTTTGATGACGAGGCGGCGGAGTTTTCCTCGCTGAATTAGTTCTTTGACTTTCCCAATTAAACTGTCGCCACTAATCTTAAATTCTTCCACTCTGACTTTTTCTTCGGTTGCAAATTCTGAGGCGAATAAAGGTGTTTCAACCGTTGGGTTTGCTGTATTGCCTGCCGCTACTGTTTCGTCTTGCAGAATAGTTACTTGTTGTTCTAGTTGTGAATTCATTTTTTGTAGGGCGGGCGAACACCAGCCGTTTAATTTCTATACTTCTATCTTATACGATCGCACTTCGCACCGACAGGCAAGAAAACCCTACAAGCTGCATTCGTACTTTCCGCCCCCGCCTTTTTACTCAAAACATTATCTCTGTCTGGATAGATATACCAGTTGGCAGTTGGCAGTTGGCAGTTGGCAGTTGGCAGTTGGCAGTAGTTAACAGTTAACAGTTAACAGTTAACAGTCAACAGCTAACAATTACCTAATAACTAATGACTAATGACTAATGACTACTGACTACTGACTAACTTATTTGTGTCGAATTAGCTCGTAAATTTCCACATAGTCTTTAGCTGGATATTTCCACGAATTGTCACAATTCATGCCTTGAATCATGAGTTTTTCAAAGTCATCAGGATAGTCATACCACAATCCGATCGCGCGATCGAGCGCCGACTCTAAAGCAGAGTAGTCAGTTTGGTAAAATACGTAACCGTTGCGCTCTTCGGGGGTGTGGCTGGTGCCGTAATCGCGATCGAACACAGTATTCACCAAACCCCCAACTCCCCGCACCACAGGAACCGTACCGTACCTCAACCCGATCATCTGAGTCAGCCCGCAAGGTTCGTAATTGCTCGGAACCACAATTAAATCCGAGCCTGCATAAATCAAGTGCGACAGTTCCTCATTAAAGCCTAGTTCCAAATGGCAGTCTGGATTATCATTTAAAAACTGTTTTTCGTGCTGGAAATGCGCGTTAATTCCCGCTTCCGTCGCCGAACCCAAAAGCACGAATTGCGCGCCTTTACTCAGACAGTAATAAATGGCATGGTGGAGGAGATGAACGCCTTTCTGGTCATCTAAACGACCGATAAACGCCACAATCGGTTTGTCAGCATCCCGCAGCAAAAGCCGATCGCGCAAAGCTTGTTTAGTTTCCGCTTTTCCTGCCAAATCCTCCTGAGTGTAGTGATCTGGAATATAGCGATCGCTCTGGGGATTCCATACATCATAATCAATACCATTGAGCACCCCGCGAAACTTGTCTTGATACAAATGCAAAGTGTGGCCCAAACCGTAGCCAAACTCCCCGACATGAGCTTCCCAAGCGTGGTGCGGCGAAACCGTCGTCACAAAGTTCGAGTACACAATGCCACCTTTCATAAAATTGATGGCAAAAGGGTTAAAATTGTCTTGCAGGCGATCGTACTGAAAATAATAATCATCTCGATTCAAACCCGTTGCTTGCAAAACATCGCCACCGCCCATACCTTGATGTTTGAAATTGTGAATGGTATAACAGACTCGCTGATTTTCCATCCAATTGTATTTGTAAACTTCAAACAGCATCACTGGAACCAAACCAGTTTGCCAATCGTGACAGTGAATCACATCCGGGCGCTTATTACTTCTGAGCAAAAATTCCAAAGCAGCTTTGCTAAAAAATGCAAACCGCATATTGTCATCATTGCAACCGTAATAATAGCCTCGGTTAAAAAAGTTATCTTGCGATCGAGGTTCAATGAAAAAACACAACAGCCCGTGAACCCAGCCGCAGTAGACATCGCATAATATTTCGCCATCGTACCAAGGCACCGCCAGATCCCGATAAGCATCGTGAAGCCCCCAAATGTGGTCGTACCTCATGCAGTCGTACTTGGGCAGAATAATCTCGACGGTGTGGCCAGAATTCTGCAACTCCTGGCTCAAACCATAAACTACGTCGCCCAAACCCCCTGCTTTGATAACGGGGGCGCACTCTGAGGCAATTTGTACGATGTACATTTTTTTTGCTAGCTCCTGGATGAATCTAAAAAAATTTTCTTAACTTGACAAAGTATATGATTTATCGGCTCCTAAGCAAGTCGGCCATTGGGAATACAGGGAAAATATGCGCCGCGCTGCGAAAGTTGAGGCCGATTCGGTCGATCGCTGGCAATAACCTAACGCGGCAGGATACCATCAAGGCTAAGCTGCAAGCTCTCCTTCCAAGCACAAATCATCGGTTGAGCCAGTAAAAAATGCAGTAGCTCGATCGCAAATTCCGCAAAACATAACTCATTTTCTCGCATTTGTCAACTCAATTTTTTGAGTCAAATCGCCCTTTGTCTCGTCTTGTTCCGAGTAGCAATTCAGTGACGTAAAATCTATTTTTTTTAAATTGCCTCCTAACTTACTGCATAATCCGTCAACTTCCGAATATAAGGTGGATGAAATCCAACGACAATATCATCCTTTGGTACACCCATTGCCGACAACTGCTCGCCAACCTCATCTTCTGTGCTGTTCCACTGAATCCAAATCTTGCGATCTTTAATATCAAAGTGCATCACAGGTCCAAAAATTCGCTGCTTGTTTTGCCAACCAATGTAAAGCAATTGATAATGATCGCCCTCTAGATCAGCCACTATTTGAGCTTCAATATCATCATTTAATGAAATACGTTTAGCGTGTTCCGCAAGCAGTTGCCGAATACAATTTCGATACTTGTTTAAATCTGCCACCTTGCAATTTCCTCCATCTCTATATCGTATACTATCAAATTAATTTGACTGCGTTGAACTACCGATCTAACAAATGTCTTGATAAAAAAGTTGGTAGTCCTGCATAGCAAGGAAAATGTGTTATAATTTTATTCTTTATAACCTACCTTGAATTTTAGCTTATGAACTG
>PVWI01000208.1 GCA_003003725.1 filamentous cyanobacterium Phorm 6
CGGTAATTTATTCGGGGTACTTCGCGCAGCGCTCAGATTAATCCCCTCTAAATATACCGAGGGACTTCCCGGCTGGTAGTTAATTTGGATGAATTTTTCGTGGCAGCTAATATTCCTGATTATGCTCCTCAATTGCAACGGCTGATGCAACAGGCGGGGCTTTCGAGCGATCGAGAACTCAGCCAAAAAGCAGGAGTTCCCGAAATTCAGCTAAGCCGCCTGCGTCGCGGCTTAGCCCTGCAAACCCGAGCCGACATCCTGCTCAAAATCAGTCAAGCTTTGCAAATTTCCTTAAACGAACTGTTGGCAACATTGGCGCCAGACTATGTAGAGTTAGAACAGCCCGCATCCACAGCAATAGAACAGGAATATCAGCGCCTGCAAGCTACGATCGAACAGCAGCGAGCATCTGTGATACAGGAATTTCAGCTCTCTAGCGTGCAGATATTAGAATCTTGGATGTTGCAGTGGCCGACTGCTGCGAGCAAAGCTCAGGAAAATCAACAGTTGCGGGCCCATAAACTATTGCCGTTGCTGCGGCCCGTCGAGCAGTTATTGCAGCATTGGGGAGTGGAGTCGATCGCCCCAGTGGGAGCTGAACTGCCCTACAACCCCCAACAGCACCAGTTGATCGAAGGAACAGCCCAGCCCGGAGAACCTGTCAAAGTTCGCTACACAGGCTACAGACAAGGTGAAAAACTTCTCTACCGCGCCAAAGTTAGCCCGGTTTGATCGTGGCAGAAGTCCTTCACCAGAACAAAAATTCTCCCTCTCTGACGGATTCATTCAGCAGAAAATTGGGTTTAAAACTCCGTCCTTTTAGGACGGCTTTAATTTCTTAGCTCCATTCCTAAAAACCGGAATTTTGCTTGTACTTGATAGTATACTTTGATAGTCAAGGTTAAACTCCTTTACCATAGTGAAACAGTTGAGACACACTTTTCGGTATAAATTGTTGGACACAGAGCGGCGAAAACTCTTAAAACAGCTAGAGAATCAACGCATTCTCGCTTACCAGAAAACAAATAATGTAGTTCATTTGTTAAGTAGGGTAGGGCATACCCGAACTTGCTTGCTCGTATCAAGCATACGCTTTTGGAGATAGACCCTCTGGGGTAGTTGTGAGTTAAGCTCGTCAATTGGTACTTTTGTACGGTTGAAAGGTTTGAGAATTGCCGAAAGGACATAGCGCTTAAAGGTCAGTCGATGAATTAAGAATCCCCACGCCTTGACTGCTGGGGAGTGTCAATTGGATCGGAGTCCATCTCGCAGCTATACTAGCCTAGTCTGGATAGTAATTCTAATATTCCAACCGTAAAATATGAGTCCTGTAGTTAAAATTATTCAGCCCTCTGGCATTTTAGACGGCACCAAGGCAAGTCAATTCCGCCAAGAGATTAGCGACTTAGTGGAAGCGGGAGCCGATGTGGTATTGATCGACTTCCAAGATGTGACATTTATGGATAGTTCTGGCTTGGGTGCTTTAGTTTTAGCGCTCAAAACAGTCCGGGCCGCTGGGAGTCAATTAGTTGTCTGTTCGATCAACGAGCAAATCCGCATTTTATTTGAACTCACCAGCATGGATCGAGTTTTTGAGATATTTCTGACCCGCGATGCTTTTAATAGCAAAATTCTCTCTGCTAACTAAATCTTTGGGCTGCTGACGAATGGCTATTTGGTCAAAGATGTGCAGCCATTCGTCAGTTAGCCAAAGTTTACCTTTAGTAAAGACCAGTCATCGTCAAAAACCGCTTTAGCATTCAGTTTTTGAGTGTATCTCAAAACCAGCTCTAACTGGTCGGCAGTTCCACCGTTGTAAGCTGCTAGCAGGTCGATGAAAGGGTCAAGCCCCCAGATATTGCCGTCAGGTTGATGGATCTCGTATACCCCGTCGCTAAAGATGTAGAGAGTGCTCAAATCCTCGACATCGCAGCAATTATCGACATAGGGGGCATCTGGGAACATCCCGACCGGCATTCCGGGGGTTTTTAGTTGCTGGACTTTAGGACTGCTGGTGGGGGATCGGGAAATCAACACGGCTGGGGGATGACCGGCGCTGGCGTAAACTAATTTGCGCTCGATCCGGTTGTAAACGCCGTACCAGATGGTGAAATACTTGTCATTTTGGTAGCTCATCTGGAATGTGGTGTTGAGAGCCCGCAAAACGTCGCTGGGCTTGTAGTAGTCAACGTTCGGTAGCGTGCGCGATCGCAACAAGCTCAAAACTGTCACCGAAGGCAGTGCCGCCCGCAAACCGTGACCGGCTACGTCGAGCAAGTAAATCGCCAAATAATCGGCATCCAGCCAGTTGTAGTCGAAACAATCTCCCCCCAATTGCCGGGAGGGAATGAATTTAGCCTCAATGCTGAAAGGTTTCGTCATCGGATCGGGTAGCAGCGACTGCACGTACTCGGCAGCCTCAGCTAACTCTGCTTCCAGATTTTGTTTGGCAATTTTCAAGTCTCGGCTGAGTTGGTGCAGCCGCAATCCTGCCCGTACTCTCGCCTGTAACTCGTTGAGTTCGATCGGCTTCGAGATAAAATCATCGGCACCGGCGTCGAGCCCTTTGACTCGATCGGCGATCGACCCCAAAGAAGTCAACAAAAAGAATTGTGTAGTTGACAGATCCGGATCTGCCTTAACTCGACGGCAAACATCAATGCCCGTCAAGCGCGGCATGATCCAATCACAAATTATCAGAGCCGGACGCAATTTTTGCGCCTGGGCTACACCGTCTTCGCCATTGCTTGCTACTGTGACTTCGTAACCCTGTTTTTTTAGGGTTCTTCTCAGTAGTTCTTGAACAGCAGTATCATCGTCTATAACCAGAATTTGAAACATGGGCACTCAGGTACTACAAGTCTTTCAAAGGTCTGGGGGTCATTAAAAATATATCCTGTCAGCGCGCTTGTCTGAGATTGAGTATAGTCTACTGACATCGCTTTTCAGGTAAATGCTTTTGCCTGCCAGCCATTGAGTTCAATTTACGTTGAAATTTGATGGAAATTTTGTCGCGATCGAACTTCACCCCCAGTTTATACTCAGAATATAAACTTTGATGGAGTTTTTTGGGCAGCAGGGTCGAATTGACATGGGGGCGGGACTTCTGGTATCATAAATAGCTAATTAGTGGATTTAACATTTACTTTGCTAGCGGCAAAAGCTAGTATTATAAAATTCCCATTCAATTTTGCCCAGTTTGACATTGCCCGCAGCCGATCGAGAACGCGGAAAATGACGCGGCCGGTGAATCACTGCGATCGGTGATGTTGGCCCGCCTTGTGGGAAAAAAGTTAAAAACGTAAAGTAAAGGCAATACAATATTTGCCTCTATTTTATGGAACTATAATTTCAGTGGCAGAGCGTGATTGAATTAAAAGGTTCCGAAAAGTTGCAAGTCCTAAAGAAAGCGGATCTTCAAATCAATAGTGGTCTGAGTGCTTTAGACCCTGTTTTGTCCTGGTTTGCGCAATTGTACGATCGGGCAATTCCCACCAGCGTGTGGATACGCTGTCAGTTGGCTTTGGCTGAGGGCTTTACCAATGCGGTGCGCCACGCCCACCAGGGCAAACAGCCGAATTTGCCGGTTGATATTGAGGTGACGGTGTGTACTGAATCTGTAGAGATTAAAATTTGGGATTCGGGCCCGACCTTTGATTTAGACAAAAAAATTAGAGATATGTCAGAAATCGATCCTGAAGCTTCAGGCGGGCGGGGGCTTAAGTTGATGAAAGACATCGCAGACAGTCTTAGTTATACGAGAACGGCTGATCGGAACTGTCTGTCGATCGTCAAAAATTATACGCCCTGTATCGACGATCAAAAATAACACTAATATTTTTGGCGTTGCACATTTATGGTATGCTCAAAATATCTAGCCAACTAACAAAACGTATGATTTGTCCCGACTGTCAGTCCATCAATATCAATAAAAACTGTACCCGTAGCTTCCTGTATCATACCATAAATGTGCAACGCCATTAAATATACCTTCGAGCGTGCTACTTAATGTTTTGTTACATACTTATGAATTTTCCCACCGACTTACTTAATGGCTAATGGCTAATAGCTAATGGCTCGCTAAAAAAATGCTATATTACCGCTCAGAGCGCTCTTCGCAATTAGCTATTAGCAAGCTCGCAACGCCCAATATAACTAGCAACTTGCATTATTTATGTCCGCATACTTATGTTTAAGGCAACTTTAAGTTTAATTCTTGCAAAGTCTCAGATTGGGCGTTAATCGTAATTGTATTAGGGACAGATTTACCGTTGACTTTTAACTCATAAGTTCCTTGTCGCAACTGTTCTAGATAGTAAACCCCAGCACTATTAGTAACAGATATAACGGATGACTTAGATTTGGTAGAAATAGATTCTACCCGTGCGCCAGCAAGCGGTTTTCCTTCTGCATCGGTAACGACTCCACCAACAGTATAAGAGGGTTGAAGCGGAATTATAATGGGTGTGTAACTTCCTGCAACGGCTTCAACGGCAAAAGCATTAACCGAAGGTTGAAAGTCAGGAGGAAACCCGGCGGGTTCTAATTCTACACGATAAGTTCCAGGGGGAAGACGCAGGACAAATCCATCCTTCTTAATATCGAGTTGCCCAGGTTTCACGACCTCGTTGTTGACAATGAGAAACTCCGAGTTATCTGTATATATTTCTTCATTTCTATCCCGTTTTCCATTGCTGTTGCGATCGTAAAAAGGTCGAACTAACAAACCCCCTTCAGTGCGTAGGCGTTCCAATCGGCGATCGCCTGGACTAATTCCCTGTTGAAAACCCAGACTAGAAACCAATTGAATACTGAAACGACCTTGATCCGAAGTCAGAGAAACTCCCTCATAACGTGCCTGTAACAAAATACCCGGTAAAATACTCGTTCCCGCCGTCGCATAAATTCCCGATCCTTGAGAACCCATTCTATACCCTAATTCCGTTTGCCAAAGATTCTCGCCGTACCTAGTGCGAGTTGGCGATCTATAACTCCAGTAAGCCGTTAGTAAATTAGCATTGTTCGAGGAACTGAGAGTTTGGTAATTTAGAAATAAAGATTGGTAAGGATTAAGTTGGTATGATAACTGAGAGAAAGTGCTGACAGTATTTCCTCGGTGGGTAAAGTATAACTTATCTAAACTTTGAGCCAGACTCCAACTCAACTGACGATCTGTATTAACACTCACTATGGCAAGGGTTGAGGAATTCGCACCACCAGCCGAGTATTGAATATTAAAATTTGCACCTTGGTCTGAAGTGCCATTACTTAAAAATCTAAACTGAGGTGAGATTTGCCAATCAAGGTTATAGCGAATCGAATTTAAATCGCTACTCACTCTGGCATAAAAATTTGGATAATCATCCCAGATTGCATCGACATTAACATCTATGTTATTTCCGATTAAGCCAGAAACAACGGCTCTGAAAGGAGAACCACTAGGCTGATAAAATATCTCTCCCAAACCATTAAACGATGAGTCATAAACACCACCCACACCAACAGTTAAATCTTGGGTCAGTCCCCACCTTTGCACTATTCCTGCGTTAAATTGTCTAAACTCGCCCAGAAAATCATTCGTATCTAATCGACGTTGCCATCCGCCAGAAATAACCCGTGCGGATGTTCCTGCGGGCAATTGTTCCGGTAATATCCTAAAGCGAGCGTCTTCAATTCGCGGTTGGGCACTCAGGAGTCCACCCGGATACAGTAACACTTGGTAGTTTGTGCCAATTTGTCTGCCGACGGGAACATTATCAAAGCGGTAAGTTCCTGAAGCATCAACTAACTGCTCGGCAATTACGTCTCTACTATAGATATTGCTCACCAGACGCGCTAAAGTTCCTGGTTCAGCACGACCTATAACGGTGGCGGCGATCCCCTCTGGTTGTAAGCGCTGGGTCGGATTTGCACCGCCACTCCCATAGATGGGGAAAGGAGAAAACCCCTGACGTTGAATGGTGGTAAATCCCCAAAAGTCATTCCCACTTCGACTGCGCCAAAAAGTCGGTTGAGAACCGAAATAATAATCACTCTTATCTGTTTGTCTAAGAATTTGTAGTTCTGATAATTGCCAAGTTTGATTATCTGTTAAGTTGGGTTGATTAATCCCCACAAACCAGCTACTATCCAATATTGTACCAACAGCCGATAAAGTTCCCTGATTCGTCAAATTAGAGCCTTCTGTCCTACTCCGGCTGTCTGTCCCGCTCAGATTGACGCGCTGTTCTACCTGACTCACTGTTAAATTTGGGGCAGAGATTTTGGGCAAACCTTCTAATATTACAGGTTGTCGCTCTCTCCGGTTAGTAGTTGAATTTATTACTTCAGGTACATCAAAAACAATAGCATATTCACGGCTGTCAAATTTCGCTTCGATTCCGAAAATATCTTTAATCTCTTGAATGGAAAGCACTAAACCCAATTCAGGATCGTTGCGAATTTGATTGAGGTTGAGCCGAACAATTTTAAATGGTGAGCGCAACTCAACTTCATTATCAGATATAACTTTAGAGGTAAATTTTAAAGCTTCCAGGACAGCCTCATAAGGAATTAGCCAATTTTTAAAATCGATCGCTTCCGTATCCGTGACTTTTCCTCGCACTAAACTCCCCGGATTGACATTGCGATTTCCGACATTTAACCCGATAATAAAAGTCGTAGAATCTGTTAAATTGTTTGAGGCAGGCTTTGTTTCATGTGATGGGGTTAGGACTGACTCTGGTTGGATATTTTCCGGGGGTGCAATGGTTGGAGTTGGCGTTATTTGGTCTTTTTGGGGTTGCGGATATTCTTGAGTTGAAGGAGTTTCATTTGGCGTTGTAGTCGGTGCTATTTCTGCTGATGGGGTTAGGACTGGCTCTGGTTGGATATTTTCCGGGGGTGCAATGGTTGGAGTTGGCGTTATTTGGTCTTTTTGTGGTTGGGGCTTTTTTTGAGTTGAAGGAGTTTCATTTGGCGTTGTAGTCGGTGCTATTTCTGCTAAAGTTAAGCTAGCCTTGAAGCCAGCATCACTCATTAAAATGAGGAGAACTAAATTCAGAAAGTAGAATATTTTGAGAGGTGCTTTCAGCATGGCAGGATTGGAGCCTATTGATGCGATAACTGCTATTTTTGCTAAATTAGATGCACCCTTTAACATCTATACCCGCGTGCTATTGAGTCAGGCATAAAATTTTGATGCCTGACGCATGACCCCCCACACGGGTAATCTATTCAATTGCTAATTGTTGTAAGTAATAGTCTCTAGTTGAGTGTCCATTGAGTGATACCAGAAACCCTGGTTCTCGTTGGGGTTCTCAATAAAATTAGGGTTTTCTCTATCCAAGAAACCCGCTTTCTTCCCTCGGCTCTCTAGGAGCGTTTATGGAACAGTAAGCTTCACACTAAAAGGAATTTTATTAGTGCGGTTGACCCCCCATCCCAAATTCCCAGACAGTTGATATTCTCCCGGTTCTAATTTATTAGCATAATCAACAGTAAGATAACGCTCCGCTTCAGTAATGACAGTGCTATCTATGCCTCTGCCCTTGTAAATCTCTTGCTCTCCCTTTTTAAGCGTCCACTCGCCCTCAAGAATGGCACTGGCTTTTCCGGTGTTGCGAACCAAGAGTTGAACTTGATTGGATTGAGGATTATATCTAGCACTAATTACACTCAGATTGTGGGAAATGTTGCCTTTGCGAACATAGACAGCAACTCCCACCTGGGGAACAATTGCCGTTCTCAAGGTGACACCAGTCGTTGTATTTGTTTCTTCCTGCATTATCGCTTCTAAATTTTCTGTGAACAGCATGGCGCGATATTCACCATCAGGTAAACTGGGAGGAAAGCGCACAACAAAGCGGATTCTGCGCTCATCCGAACCAGGGACTTGCAGTTCTCTGGGCGAAAATTGCAGATAGGGAGTCAAATCTTGAGGACTGGATTCTAAAAGTTGAAACCCTTTTTCTGCATCGTAGGTAAAGGGGGCGCTATAAACACGGGCGCGAAATTCTTTGGCATCTCCATTCCGAACCGTAATTGTTCCTTGGGCTTGACCCCGTTGAACTTGAGTTTCAATTACTTGTGGGGAAATACCAATGTCGGCTCTAGCAGCAGTTCCCCATAATAAAAAGCTAGATAGCAAAATACTCCTCAAGGAGGATAGGGCGATAAACCCGGTTTTTTCGGATATCTTTAACTGTGAAAACCACGATTTTCCAGTAAAGCCTGGTCTGTTTGTGTAACTGCTCATAGGGGATAAAATAAAGTTCTTTGAAGCAAGTTTCATGCTTGATTTGTCTAATATACTTCTCCTAACAAGCAGGTTTTGAACAGGCATCCTGCCTGTTCCACAATAATTATGGGAGATGTCTAACACACGCTGATTTGAAATATCCTGGGAAAAGGATTGGATCTGGAAGCAAAGCATCCAATCCTCTCCCAAAAATTAAGATAACTAGCTTTGAGAATCCTGACTTGATTCAGAAAGTAGGCTTCTTATTCACTCGGCTCTAGTTAGGAGTAGCGGTGAGCGTGACGCGATACGTATAAGTTCCACTAGGCACTGCTCCGGTGCCAATGGTATTAAGACCAGTAATCATACCGACTCTCAAAACACGGTTGGTATTAGCAGGAATCGTTAAAGCAGTAGTTGGTTTGGTCCAGCCACCAGTATCGAAAGGAGCACCAGCGGATGTGAAGGCGTTGGCGGTTGCATCGTAAACAACAGCCTGCTTAATAGTATCAACAAAGGCAGCAGGTGCCGCTACCCGAACAGGGGCAGCTACAGATAGAGCGCCACCAGAAGTACAGTTCACTGTTGTTTGACCCGCAGTACCAATAGTACCAATGGTAGTGCCGGTACTGGCTTCAACCCAGGGGTTGTTGACTCCTGTAGTAGCCAAAGTACCGGCTGTAGTACCAGTAAAGGTACAAGTCCCTGTAATATTACCGCCGAATTGAACATCCTGTGGTACTGCTTGGGCTCCGGCTTGGGAGGCGAAAGCCACCGCACTGAGAACCGCTAGACCGCTAACTAAAGCAAGGCGACGTATCATCATTTTTGAACTCCAGGGTTGGTTTTATTGTGTTCTATTAGTTAGACGTTTCCCGAAGGCGATTTGTGAATTATTCAGTCTTTAGATAGATAACATCTCTGACCTTTGGGGGATGACGTGGTTCGAGGGAGGATTTGACCAATTCCTGCTACGCAGTCCATCTCTTCCTGAAAATCTAGATTGACGAAACGGGATGCCGAATTTTTCCATGCCAAATTCGGCCTAGCGCCATATCGCGCCCAGCGCCAGTCAATCGATTTTAGATTTTAGATTTTAGATTTACCCCACAGATAAATCTGGGAGCTTGAACTAGGGTCTAAAATTTTTATCTTTCCACGACTTAAGTACGTGGCACGGTATCCGTTTTTGGGCTGGGTCATAGAGAAAGCGGGAATATAGGGGATTGCTGCGATCGCGGCAGCATTAATGCCCAATACGCTTGGGTTAAGGAAAATGTTGGGCGGAGTGAAACGGAGGGTTCGTTCCACGGGCCCAACCTACGCACTACTGATGTAAAGCGATTTTCTGCCGGCCTATTTTTCAGATGGAACAAAGCCAGTCGCCGCCACTGTCTGCCCACATCCTCCTGTACAGTGGAAAAAGCGATACAGAAGACGCAAGGCTGCGCGATATGCCTCCGGCACCCTGGCGCGATATGCCTCCGGCACCCTGGCCCGATCGCATTTCGCGCGATCGAACATCGGTCAAGTATGGGTTTTCTCTGTTGAGAAACTGGGAATACAGCCGATTCCAGTCGCTGATGGTACAACAGCCCTGTGCGGGCTGCATTAATGCGGACGGCACACCAAGAGCTTTTTGGCTTTCCCCAGACTCAGAAAGTAATCGGCTGTAGGCGTTAGGCGCGATCGCTTTTTCGCTGTCATCCCCCAGACTATTAGCTAAGATCCGTAGGGGCGAACGATTATTCGCCCCTCGATGCCAAACACACACTGCCGCTTCTTGAACTTCCCCACCGGCAACAATTTCTCTTTCTTTTATCTCCCCATCAGATTTAGCATTCACTAAAACCGATTCTTGAACTTCCCCACCGGCAACAATTTCTCTTTCTTCAATCTCCTCTGTAACCGGTTTTTTTTCAACAATATTCAGAGACTTTTTCCCTTTGGCAGACTGAGGAGAAACCCTCGACTTAGGATTAGACAAATCCGAGTCAGTCCCATCTTCAGAGAAATTTTCATTGAACCGCTGACGCAAAATTGCCCGCGCCTGGGAAATCCGCTTGCGGACGTTATCGTAGGAAATATTAAGCTGTTCGGCAATATTTTGATAAGATAGCCCTGACTCAAAATGGAGAATAAAAGTCTCGCGCAATCTATCTGGCAACTCATCTATTGCGCCACGAAAAAATAATTCGAGTTCGCGCTGCATAGCAGCGCGAACTGGTGTTTCTTCTTGGCTAATTAATTCGGTTTCGTTTCCTATAGCAATGGTGTCTAAACTGTCAACTCCTAGTGCACCCCTGTTGTGCTCTCGATGGATATCGGCGCACAGGTTATAAGTCAGTTTGGTTAACCAAGCCTTAAAGTTTTTGATATCATCCGTACCATCTCTTGCTTTCTCCCAAGCTTTCAGCATCGCGCGACTGAGGGCATCTTCCGCATCGGTTGGGTTGCCCATCCACTTGCGACAGCAACGGTAAAGGTAATCTTGATTATCCTGCCATAATTTCCAAAAAGCTGAATCTATATCTGGAGTGCATGAGGAAGGGACTGATGCAGAACTAGAAATTAACATCTGTGGGTGCCGAAACTCTAAGTGGACAAACAACTTGCGATTAATTTAGGCAGTAATTTACCTAGCCTTAGATGCACCTATCACCATGTTAACTCACGACTCAGGCTCAAATCAGTCGGAAAAGTCGGATCTTTCAAGTCGGAAAAGTCGGAAAAGTAGGATCATCGCCGCTATGAGTGCATAGCTGAGACATCCCTTGGCAGTTTTAGGACTTACGCCAACGGATTTTCAACACTATTGGTAGCGGTCAGGTAAAACCTAAACACTACAGATAGAGTTTATGGGTAATTTTTAAATTTAATCTCGCCAAGCTAATATCTGAACTTTAAGATTTAAAATTATTTGACAGAGGATTAAGCCACAGCAGAATTGTCCGTTTTAATTCATTTAATTCTCGATACACTTCTTGTTTCATCCATTGCCCGATCGCGTCGAAGGGAGTAAAAATTTGACCCACAGGCCAGCTAACATCTTGCCCTAATGGCGTTTGATGGTTCCCCGTCAGGGTTTGAACTGTAATCATGTCGGGAAATCTAGGTTTGAGCAGATTTGTCAACAGCAGGGTTTGGTCGATGTTGTCGCCGTTAAATTTAATTAAAAGATTGCGCCGGATTTGATAGCTATCTTGGACGAGGCGATTAGTCTCTTGCGGGGAAGGGGTAAACTCTACGTTAAAGACGGGGGAAA
>PVWI01000209.1 GCA_003003725.1 filamentous cyanobacterium Phorm 6
ATTAGATAATGGGAGTGGTGACAATTTTTAAATTTAAGTCACCACTCCCATTATCTAAAATATAACCCAGAAATCAACTAAAGTCAATAGGTAAAAATCCCTTTTTTTAGCGCCGCAATTTGAACTTGTGAAACCAGAGCAATCCAAAAGAAAACGGCGGATTAACCAGATTTACCAAACATCAGTCAAATCCCAAACAAATCTGGGTGACACATCTTATCTTAGAAGGAGCGCCAAATAAATGATGACAACTCAGTTAATCAAGCGCCTGTTCACAGTAAAAGAATATCATCAGATGATTGAATCTGGCATCTTTACCAAAGATGATAAAGTTGAATTGATTCGAGGAGAAATTGTTCAAATGGCCGCCGTCGGTAGAAGGCACACATCTCATGTCAAGCGTCTGACAGAGTTATTCTATATCCGCTTATTATCGAGAGTAACCATTGGAGTCCAAGATCCGGTAGAATTAGACGATCGCTCGGAACCTCAACCGGATATTTCCTTGCTGCGGCGGCGTGATGATTTTTACGAATCGGAACATCCTCAGTTGGAGGATATTTTATTGATTGTGGAAGTAGCCGATACAACTGCTGAAACTGACAGAAATATCAAAATTCCTCTTTATGCCGAAGCGGGTATTGTAGAAGTTTGGCTGGTAGATATTAACGAGCAATGTGTCGTAGTCTATCGCGAACCTTCTCCCTCGGGATACCAAAATATTCAAAGATTTCAGCGGGGTCAGGCTTTGTCGGTTCTAGCTTTTCCAGATTTAGAAATTGCTGTAGATAATGTGTTGGGATAAATCGAAAAATGACCCTTACTTTTGATCAAGCTAATTATAGCAATTTGCTGGCAGAAGTCGCTCCACGGGCGATCGAAACCGAGGAAGAATACGATCGCCTCCTAGCATTGGCAGAGCCGCTGACGTTCGCCAAAAACCGCACTCCCGAAGAAAGAGCTTTATACAAGTTATTGGTAACGCTAATTGAAGTTTACGAGGCCCAAACTATCCGATCGACAAATCAGAGCCTCACGAGATTTTGCAACACATCATGGAAGCCAGCGGCACCCGTCAAGCTGACGAGAGTGGGCATCATTGGATCGAGTGGCGTAGTTTCTGAGGTTGTGAATGGCAAGCGAGCAATTAGCAAAGCACAAGCTAAGGCACTCGGTGATTATTTTAAAGTGTCGCCTAGTTTGTTCATCTAATTAGGATTAATCCCAAAAAATCGGATGCTATTTATAGGGTAATATTGTATCCGATCGATTAACCGCAATCACATTCGTTCGTAGTGCGGACTTCAGTCCGCAAAAAGCTGCGGACTGAAGTCCGCACTACAAACCGTTTTTGTTATGGTAATCGACCGGACATGATATAAGGTGCGCTGCGGCGCACCCTAGAAACTGGCATTTTTCAATTAAAAACCCGGTTCCTCGAAAAAACCGGGTTTTTAATCAGACGTTATTTATCTGCGTGTCATCGCACTTAATGGCTTAATGCGAATTCGGGCAATCTCGGTTCAGGTTCGCCACCCGGCAATACCTTAACCACACCGTTTTCATCCACATCCACGATCGCACTTTGGCCTTCTTTCAGCTTCCCAGACAGCATTTCCTCAGCCAGTACATCTTCCAACAACCGCATGATGGCGCGGCGCAATGGTCGAGCACCATAGCTGGGATTGTAGCCTTCTGTAACTAACAAGTCCTTGAACTTGTCTGTCACCGACAAAGTAATACCCTGTTCGGTTAAGCGGCCGAAGACTTGCTGCAACAGGATGTCCGCAATCTGCTTGACTTCTTCCTTATTCAACTGGCGGAAGACGATAATTTCATCCAAGCGGTTGATAAATTCGGGACGGAAGAACTGTTTCAATTCTTCGTTTACCAAGTTGCGAACGCGGCTGTACTGCGCGTCTGCGACACCTTCATTAAACTCGAAACCAAGACCGCCGCCGCCTTTTTCAATCACTCGCGAACCGATGTTTGATGTCATGATCAGCAGTGTATTCTTGAAGTCTACTGTCCGACCTTTGGCATCAGTCAAGCGGCCGTCTTCCAAGATTTGCAGCATCATGTTGAAGACATCGGGGTGAGCTTTTTCGATTTCGTCGAATAATATCACTGTGTAAGGACGACGACGGACTGCTTCTGTTAGTTGGCCGCCTTCGTCGTAGCCGACGTAACCCGGAGGCGAACCGATGAGTTTAGAAACGGTATGACGTTCCATAAATTCGGACATATCTAACCGAATCATCGCTTCTTCGGAACCGAAGAAATATGTTGCTAAGGCTTTTGTCAGTTCGGTTTTGCCTACGCCTGTGGGCCCGGAAAAGATGAAACTGGCGATCGGGCGATTGGGATTTTTCAAGCCAACCCGCGCGCGGCGGATCGCCCGAGAAACTGCGCTGACAGCTTCTTCTTGACCGATCAAGCGCTGGTGCAATGTGTCTTCCATGTGCAGCAGCAATTCCGATTCCGATTCTGTTAGCTTGCTAACTGGTACTCCCGTCCAATTTGCCACGATGTGGGCGATGTCTTCTTCGGTGACGATGGGAGAGATTCTGATCTGGCTTTTGTTGATCGTAGCTTCAGCGATTTGGGCTTCGATTTCTAATTCGCGATCGCGCAATTTTCCAGCTTTATCAAAGTCTTGTTCGCGCACAGCAGCATCTTTTTCTTTGCTGACAGCCGGAAGTTGTTTTTTGAGTTCTTTAACTTCGGGCGGGGTTTGCGAGTTCAGGACGTGAACGCGGGAACCTGCTTCGTCAATTAGGTCGATCGCCTTGTCTGGCAAAAATCGATCGTTAATGTACCTGTCTGACAGTGTAGCCGCTGCTTCTATAGCTGCATCGGAAATTGTCAATCTGTGATGCTGTTCGTAGGCCGATCGCAAACCGTACAATATTTCTATTGTTTCAGCCACAGTTGGTTCGCCGATTTTGATCGGTTGGAAGCGACGTTCTAAAGCAGCATCGCGCTCAATGTATTTGCGATATTCGTCCAAGGTAGTTGCGCCTACACACTGCAATTCGCCTCGGGCTAGGGCTGGTTTGAGCATATTGGAAGCATCCATGCTGCCTTGAATCGCGCCTGCACCAACTAAGGTATGAATTTCATCAATTACCAGAATGATGTTACCTGCTGCGCGAATTTCGGCCATTATTTTCGTCAGCCGTTCCTCAAACTCGCCTCGGAATTTTGTACCAGCAATCAGCGAACCCATATCCAGGCTGATTACTTGTTTGTCTTCTAAAATTTCCGGGACGTTTCTGTTGACAATTCGCTGGGCGAGGCCTTCGGCGAGGGCTGTTTTGCCGACTCCCGGTTCGCCTACTAACACTGGATTGTTTTTCGTGCGGCGCCCCAGCACTTGAATCACGCGCTCGATTTCATTTTCGCGGCCCACGACTGGATCTAGTTTGCCGGCGGCGGCTAGCTTAGTTAGGTTGGTGCCGAATTCTTCTAAAGTCGGGATTTTGCGATCTGCGCTATCTCCCCTGCCGCCTCCAACTGCGGCTACTTCTCCCACTGCACGAATTACCTGCGTGCGAACTCTCTGGCGATCGATCCCCAGGTTTTGCAGCACCTTCGCCGCCACACCTTCGTCGTCTTGGATCAGCCCCAGCAGGATGTGCTCTGTGCCGATATAATTGTGGCCTAACTGTCGCGCTTCGTTCAGTGCCGTCTCAAAAATGCGCTTGACGCGAGGCGTAAACGGAATTTCCGGCGGGAGGAACCCGGAACCTCTACCGATAATATTTTCGATTTCATTGCGCGCCTCTTTCAAGTTGAGGCCCATATCCAGTAATACTTTTGCAGCGATGCCAGTGCCTTCGCCGACGAGTCCTAAGAGAATTTGCTCGGTGCCTACAAAATTGTGGCCGAGGCGCCGCGCTTCCTCTTGGGCTAGCATGATTGCTTTAATGGCTTGTTCTGTAAAGCGTTCAAACATATTTTTTCTATCCTACTGTCTTGGCGAGGGTTGTATCGCTGCTGGTGAGGAGCGATTTGGAACACTACACAAATTATATATGTAAATTTTTGTGTATTTCCTTTTATTCAATGTATCGCTACTAAGAGGAGGCGGACAGTGGGGAGAGCCGAATAGTTGGGGTGTGTTTGCCGTCGGGCTGTGCGATCGGCAAGTGGCAATACAAATTAATGTCATCAACCATGTTATTCACCGTCTCCCAATTTACTTTGTTGCCGCTCCCCTGTCAAGCATTCTCTCAAAGCCAGCTAGCGACAGTACCTCGATCGCTAACCAGGAATACTTTTGTTTCAAATGAGGTTATTCGATCGAGTATTTCCACCCTAACCAATTTTATTTTAACAGGTTAAGGAACCTCTGGGCGCGCCCGATCGCAAAATTCCAATTTTCAGCGCCTGTTAATTCCTCTTATTCACCTCCTCGCCCCAGAGATTTCGATAACTTTTAAAACCAGTTTTTAAGGGATTTTGGGACGACAGATCGTTACAATTTCCTGACTTTAAAGCCATTGTGGAAGCAACTGTTTAATAACTTTTACAAACCCGATCGCAATTTGAATCAGCGGCCAACCCGCAAAACCGATTAACACCGCCCAGCGAGTTTTAAGATCCAAACCTTGGCGAACCGCCACAATTACAGATAGCAAGCTCCACACAGCTAATATCCGCTCTATCCCTTCTCCCAGCAAGGGAATTAACGTTAAAAAATTCAGCACTTGCGGGGCGTAAGCAAATCCGATCGGAACCAACAACTCCCCATAACTTACATGACCTGGTTTCAGCCACTGCCCAATTTTAAAGATAGTGAAAGTCCAAAAATAATAACCCCCCACCAGTGCCAAAGCATCTATCCAAAGTGCTAACAATAACACCGATAGCTCAGTTCGATTGATTAACAAAATGACGGCACTGCCAAAAACGCGGGACACCGCTGCTAAAATTACAATCGTTAAAGCTATCCGCTTCGTTCTGGCAGTGTAGGGAGTTTTTTCGTAAAAGTTGCTGTTCAAAGAAAGTGCGTTCCAAAGCGTTCTTCGCAAACCTGCAATTGAATCTTCTCCCCTCACCTTTAACTCCTGCTCCTCAAGATAGTTGACAACTAGGACAAAATAAGCTCTAATACAGCAAAATCACCAAAATATTTCTACATAATTAGGTAATTAATATCAATTTTTTATGAGGCTGCTCCCGAATCTGATCCCCCCTAACCCCCCTTAATAAGGGGGGGACAAGATTCCTATCAAAGTCCCCCTTATTAAGGGGGATTTAGGGGGATCGGAATATGTGCAACTTCACATTAAATTGGTATAACCGGCATTCTACCAGATTTTATTAAATGCTAAGATTGATTTTGCAGATATTTGCGTGGCTGCGCGGAGGAAGTTTAAATTTGTTGCTCATCGCAGCTCTAATCCTGCTAGTTTGGGGGATTCTTTCGCCGGTGGGAACTGTTATATGGTGGCTGGGTCAAAGTGCCGAAACTTTGGGGTTCAAGAAAAATCCGCCGGAGATATTGCCCTCAAACAAGGGCAATCTAGAAGCCCGCAAGTCTTCGCCGCTCAATTGTTATATCATCTTTTTACCGGGAGTTGGCGATTTTTCGGGGGACGAATTAACACCGGGAGAAGCATTTTTTCTCAACCGTTTAGTTGAAAGTCACCCGCAGTGCGTAGCAGTGGGCGATGTTTTTCCTTATTCAGTTTCTAACAAAAGTTTAGGAGGACAGCGGTGGCTAGCTCCTTTTTGGCGGTTTGCAGAACAGGCAAAAAGCGGGCCGATTGCGGGGGATATATTCATCAAAATCCGCAATCTTTGGAGGTTTGCAATTTCTCTTGATTATCGCTACGGTTTTGCATACAATCAGGGAATTGCTCATGCAATTATCGATCGCATGAATGCTCAATCTCCCATTTCAGTTAATCCTCAACAACCTTTGAAAGTTATTTTAATTGGCACTAGCGGCGGCGCACAAGTTGCTTTGGGTGCTACTCGTTATCTTAAAGAATGGCTGAAGGCAGAAATTACGGTTGTTTCGGTTGGGGGCGTGTTTTCGGGAGAAAATGGTTTTGCAGAGGCCGATCGCATTTTCCACTTTCGCGGCACTCGCGATTCAATTGAGGATATTGGCGGCATAGTTTTTCCGACTCGCTGGTACTGGTTCGCGACTTCTCCTTTCAATCAATCTCGTTTGCAAGGCCGCTATGCAGAAGCTTTCAGTGGCCCTCAGAAGCACGACGGCGATGAGGGATATTTTGGGGAAAATCAGGCAAGTAACGGTGAAAAGTATGTAGATATTACCCTGGATAAGATTAATCAATTGCCTGTTTGGTCTGATGGCGCGTCCGATTGATGAGTTTTTACATTTTCAGTGCCTATACAACTATCGGACATCATATCAATCGGTAACATCAGCTACTTAGCATTTAAATTGGATCTAAAGAAATAATAAAATTCTTCTGGGTTCTTGCTCCGCAGCACCGCCCGGAATATACAATTTAAATGCAGAATAGCTTAGTCATTAGTAATTAATTGTATCATTGTTCGTTGTGCGTCGCTTGAAGCTTGCCCTTGTTGCCTTCGAGTCTCTACCGCAGTTCCCAACGCGCGATGCCCCATTCCCTATTCCCTATTCCCTATTATCAATGTCTCGACCAACATTATATATTGCCATCACCAATCACGGATTTGGTCACGCTGTCCGAGTTTCCTCCGTAGCTGCAAAAATTCAAGAATTAAATCCAGATATTTTACTAATTATCACCACAACCGCACCTCGGTGGCTGCTAGAATGTTACATTACTGGCGACTTTATCCTCCGTCCCCGCGCTTTTGATGTGGGAGTCGTGCAAGCTGATAGTTTGCATATGGACAAAGAGGCGACGCTGGAAAAGTTGCGGGAAATTCGGAAAAACCAAAATTCGATAATTGCGGGCGAAGTTAATTTTATCAAGCAAAATCGGGTGGGTTTGGTGTTGGCAGATATTCCTCCTTTGGCTGCGCGAATGGCGGCATCTGCTGGGGTTCCTTGCTGGATGATGAGCAATTTTGGCTGG
The DNA here is from genome assembly GCA_003003725.1 of filamentous cyanobacterium Phorm 6. Lineage (GTDB taxonomy): Bacteria > Cyanobacteriota > Cyanobacteriia > Cyanobacteriales > Microcoleaceae > Microcoleus. The sequence goes on from PVWI01000209.1 coordinate 7,050, forward strand.
GATTTTATCTATCGAGATTGGGGCGGAGAGTTTGTAGAAATGGCTGATTGGATTGGTGAATGTTTCGGAAAGTGCGATCGGCTTTTTCGCCTGCCTTTACATGAACCGATGCCAGCTTTTCCAAATATTCAAGATGTCGGCTTGACTGGCGGTAATCCTCGCTACAGTAACGATGAAATTCGGGAAGTATTCGGAATTAAATCACCGCTGGAAAAAACTGTGTTGCTGACTTTTGGCGGGCTGGGTTTAGAAGCAATTCCTTATCACAATCTCCAGCAATTTAGCGATTGGCAATTTATTACTTTTGATGGGGGAGCTCCCGATTTGCCGAATTTGATTAAAGTCAAAAATCAGGAGTTTGCACAATCTTTCCCGATTTTACCGCGTCCTGTTGATATGATGCCTGTCTGCAGGCGCTTGGTTTCTAAACCGGGATACAGCACTTTTTCGGAAGCTTTGCGCTTGGAAATACCTGTTATTTCTATTATGAGAGAAGGTTTTGCGGAAGCTGCGGTGTTGTTGGAGTGGCTGAAAAATTATGCGGAACATCAAGTTGTGACGGCGGCGGAGTTTTTTGAGGGGGATTGGGGGTTTTTGCGACAGCCGCTACATCCGCCGCGTTTGTCGGATAAGTTGGATAAAAATGGTACTGAGGCGATCGCCCAAGCTGTTGTAGACTATTTTAAAGAGGGCGATTAGGATGACGGTGATTCAATAGTTTTGCAAACAGTCTGATTGAATGTTTAAAATATTAGATGTTTGTAGTGAGGACTTCAGTCCTCAAAAAAGAGAGGACTGAAGTCCTCACTACGAACCTTATAATGGTTATTTTACCGGAGATGATATGATTCATCATCAGCAAATACTCAAGATTCAAACTACAGGGAAGTCTCTGTGCAACATCACTCCTAAGATAGAAGATGCGGTGGCGAATTCGGGTATTGAAACAGGACTTTGTAGCTTGTTTTTGCGCCATACTTCTGCTAGCTTGGTGATTCAAGAAAATGCTGACCCGGATGTACTTAAGGATTTGGCTAACTTTTTGGCTAAACTTGTACCGGAGGGCGCGAGTTACATTCACGATGCGGAAGGCCCAGACGATATGCCGGCGCACATTCGCACTGCGCTGACTCATACTTCTGAACAAATCCCGATCGCGCGCGGTAGATTATTGTTAGGAACTTGGCAGGGAATTTATCTCTGGGAACACCGCCAGCGCGGCCACTTTCGCGAATTAGTCGTTCACGTCAGCGGCGTTTGATCGGAATTTGCACCTCGCTGATTTTAGTTGCTTCCGCCGTCATCGGGGAATTGTAAAAAAAGCGGCGCGGCGGCCCGACTATTTCGTATTCGGGATGTTCTTGAAGCCAATCTTTGAGTTTCTGGAGGTTATTTTCGTAACTTTCCCAAGTGTAGGCCCCGCGCGCGCCGATGCTGACAACTGTCATCGGTGAAGTATCCGTGACTTCCACAGCAGAGTTAACGCTGCTGGGGGCGATATTTGGTGCCGGGTAGAGGAAGGAAACTTCTGCAACCGGAACTGTATCGATTTGCTCGGAAGTTTCCGTGTAGCGCGCTTCTACTGGCGTTGTCATCGCAATTTGATTGTTGCTGATGTGTTCAAACAAGGGATTGAATGCGATTCCTGTAGCTTGTCGCAAATCGCCTGCGTGGGTGTAGGTGACAGCGCGGTACTGAGGATATTGCTTAACTTCTATGACGCCAATCTGTGCCGGCTCAGGGAATCCACTAGGTAATGTCATTTTAGATTTGAGATTTTAGATACTTCGGCTTTGCGATCGTACAAGTTTGAGATTCTAGATTTTACACTAAATAATGAGGCAATACTTACTCTGCAAGGGTTTGCTAGTTGCTTGCAGTTGCGTTTGTTTGGGCAACTGCTATAAATAGGCTGAGATTGTTTGCAGCCGATCGCTCTAGCGGTACAACCATTTTAGCAGTTATTCAGGGCGCTGCTAACTGGCGATCGCCTAAAATTAGTTAGACATTTATTAATTAACCTCGTAATAATACGGACGACACTGAGTAAGCAGAGAAACATTAATCTAGTTGTCCTTGAAATATTAGTGTTTTTCAGGGGCGTATGCTATTTTTGTCAAAAAATATGCGGCTGTTGAGTCGATCGATCTGTGCATTTTTAGTGATGATCGCGCTGATCGGGTGCAACTACAGGGTCAATTATATTGCTTTCAGGGAATGACATATGAAAAAGATTCTGGTAATTGAGGACGATCGAGTAATTCGGGAGAATATTCTCAAACTCCTCAAAGCTGAAGGTTTTGACGTGACGGGTGCATCCAATGGAGCTCAAGGTTTATCTGCCGCGGTGTCAAGTCTTCCTGACGTGATTCTTTGCGACGTGATGATGCCGGAACTTGACGGGTATGGGGTGCTGGTGGCCTTGCGATCGCACCCTATTACTGCTACAGTACCTTTTGTTTTTCTGACCGGTAAAGCCGAGCGCTCTGAAATGCGGCAAGGTATGGAATTGGGAGCAGATGATTACCTCACAAAACCTTTTACTAAAGCTGAGCTTGTGGGTGCGATATCCAGCCGCTTGAAAAAACAAGCAGCTTTTGCCGAACAGCAGCATAATTTGCGATCGCAAAGCAACCCATTACTCCCAGATGCCTCCGACAAATTAGATCGGATAGAAACAAGTTTGCGTGCAGCCTTGGAACGAGAAGAATTCCAAGTTTACTATCAGCCGCAGGTCAATGTTCAGACTGGAAAAATCGTGAGCGCTGAAGCTTTAGTGCGCTGGCTGCATCCCGAAAAAGGGCTGATTTCGCCCGCCCAATTTATTCCAGATGCCGAAGAAACTGGCTTCATTGTACAGTTAGGCGAGTGGGTTTTGCGGACAGCTTGCAGACAAATACAGGTTTGGCAAAATGCTGGTTTTTCCTTGCAGCAGGTAGCAGTGAATCTGTCGCCGCGCCAATTTCACCAACCGGATCTCAGCAGCAGAGTTGCCGAAATTTTAGCAGAAATTGGTTTAGCACCGAGCAGTTTGGAATTAGAGCTGACCGAAAGTTTGATGGTGGAGGATGCCAAAAGTGCGATCGCCACTTTGCAACAATTGAAAGATTTGGGAGTTTCTATCTCTATTGACGATTTCGGCACCGGCTATTCTTCTTTAAGCTATCTGACCCAATACCCCTTTGATGTTTTAAAGATCGATCGCTGTTTTATCAGTAATATCACCGACGGTTGCACAAATGCAGCGATAGTCAAAGCTATTATTGAAATGGCGCACAGTCTCTGTCTTGAGGTAATTGCCGAAGGAGTTGAAACTGAAGCCGAAAAAGATTTTCTGTGGCGCTACGAGTGCGATGCCATGCAAGGATATTTATTCAGTCCTCCTGTGCCGGCTGCGGATTTTGAAAAGTTGCTGGCGGAAGGCAAATAGAATATCGCTGAAGTCAGTCGCTTTGAGATTTTAGATTGACTCCAGACATTAGTCTGGAAGCAGGAAAGTTGAACTTTTGTCTAAAATGTTTAGATTGTTCGCGACAGGAGTCTGGGCATTGTATCAGTTTGTGGGCGGTCAATCTTTGTGCTGCGACAGTCAATGAATATTGTAAAAAATATTGATTCTCTCGTTCCCACCCTGAGAACGAGAATTATTTAATTATAGACAGCGGTACTTCTCGGCTACTGTCGCTATTTCAATCTAGATCAAAATCACTAATATTTTCGATAATTTCTTCTCTCTTAACATATAAGATTAATTATGAAAAAATTTGCAACAGTTTTGTAGGGTTCCCCTCACCCAGAGCCGTGCTATAGCAATCCTAAATGAATTGTGTAAATATGTAAGAGTAGGTACGGGATACTGGCACTACTCTACATATTTTGCGAATTCTAAAGGATTGCTATATACAAATTAGATGGGCGACAGCTTATAACAAAAAATGCTTTTTGCAAAAATAAGATACTCCCAGGAGTTATACCATGTCCGGCCGATTGACCGAAATCAGACCAATTCGATCCAATACTCAACAAGATTAGATAAAAACTGCTATCTTTGAGTTTTTAAACTAATGCTTCAAGTTGGCTGACGGTCGGAATTTCTAAGTCTTTGAACAAGACTGTACTGAGATAGCGTTCGCCATAGGAAGGCTGCACAAAAACTATCAATTTTCCAGCATTTTCGGGACGCTTGCCAACTTGAATTGCACCGAACAATGCTGCACCGGCAGAAATTCCTGACAACAATCCTTCTTCTCTCGCCAGCCTGCGGCTGTAGCCGATCGCATCTTCGTCGCTAACTGCAATTACTTCATCAATTAACTCTGGTTTCAACACTTCCGGGATGAATCCTGCACCAATCCCTTGAATTTTGTGAGCACCAGATT
>PVWI01000031.1 GCA_003003725.1 filamentous cyanobacterium Phorm 6
AGGAGAGTTTATACGGTCGCTCACTAAGAAAAAGCCGTCCTAGAAGGACGGGGCTTTAGACCCAATAATTTCGGTAAAGTTAAACTGTAAAGCAGAACACGATCGCCCCTTAGTTAACCTAAAATGGGAGATCAACAGATCGATCGGGAGAAACAGTTATCGAAACCATCTACGGCAATCTTCAAGGTCTAAAGTCCAGCCAGCTCAAGCAACTCGAAAAGCTTTACCATCAGCGACTACCGGGCGATCGTATCACCACGGTAGAATTCGCCCAGCGCGTCGCCGCCATCAGCACCGAAATAGACAAACCAATCTGCACCTACATCAACCGCCGAGGACAAGTAATTCGCGTAGGCGTCGGTACACCCCGCCAAACCCAGATTGCGCCCCTAGAATTGCCCCGCTATGGAGGAGGCCGCCTCAGTGGTATTCGCTGTATCGCCACCCATCTGAAGCCCGAAATCCCAAGCGAAGCAGCCCTCACAGCAATGGCAATTCAGCGCCTGGACGCCCTGGTTTGGCTGACGCTGAGCGGCGGAGGATTTCAGCGCCGTGGCGGTGGTGGGACTGGTTACATCAAAGAAACTTATCTTGCTCACCTAATACCCCAGGGAGAGCGGCCAAATTTTGAGTTCTCTGTTTTGAGCGCTAAGTTAGAACAACCTTCGACTGATGAAATAGAAGAGTCTTCAATTCAAGAGCCTTCTATTCAAAACTCACCAATCAAAACTCAAAACTTTCCCTGGAAAATATCAGAACCTCAGAGTTTGGACGACCTTAGCAACCAAGACTTTCTGGATTTGGTGGAAGGACTAGAAGCAGAGTTTGAAGCAGAGTTTGTTGCTAAGCAGGTTGATGCAGACCAGGACAAAGTGCTACTTGTGGGTGTAATGACTCAGCATATGACTCTACTGGATTTTGAGGACGGACTCGCAGAAATCACGCGGCTGGTTGAAAGCGCCGGGGGTCAGGTACTGCAAACAGTGCGCCAAAAACGATCGCGCCCCCATCCGCAGACAGTTGTCGGCGAAGGCAAAGTGCAGGAAATTTCCCTCACCGCTCAGACGATTAGCGCTAACCTCGTGGTATTCGATCGTGACTTGTCCGCCGCACAAATACGTAATTTGGAAATTCAAATTGGTATCCGTGTAGTCGATCGCACGGAGGTAATTCTCGATATTTTTGCCCAAAGAGCTCGATCGAGCGAGGGTAAATTGCAAGTCGAACTCGCTCAGTTAGAGTACACTCTCCCTCGGCTCAGAGGTCGCGGTCAGGCACTATCGAGACAGGGTGGCGGCATCGGTACCAGAGGCCCAGGGGAAACCAAACTCGAAACCGAACGGCGGACGATCGCCAAACGCATTTCTCGATTGCAACAGGAAGTCAATCAACTGCTCGCTCACCGCTTCCGGCTGCGGCAGAACCGGCATCACATGGACGTACCCTCAGTCGCGATCGTCGGCTACACTAACGCGGGTAAATCGACTCTACTCAACCTGCTTACCAATTCCGAGGTTTACGCGGCCGACCAATTATTTGCCACCCTCGACCCCACCACCCGAAAACTGACTATTCCGGGCGCTATCACCGGAGAACCTTTGTCGATCGTCCTCACAGACACAGTGGGCTTTATTCGCGAACTACCCCCCTCCTTGATCGACGCTTTTCGGGCTACCCTCGAAGAAGTTACTGACGCCGATGCTTTGCTGCACCTGGTCGATCTCTCTCATCCCGCGTGGCAGAGCCAAATTCGATCGGTGATGAATATTTTGACAGATATGCCCGTAACTCCCGGGCCAGCGCTGGTAGTGTTTAACAAAATCGATGCTGTAGATGAAGGTACTCTCGCCCTCGCCCGAGAAGAGTTTCCTCAAGCCGTATTTATTTCAGCGGCCAAAGGTCTCGGGATGGAAACTCTCCGCGACAGACTAGCTCAGCTCATTCAATACGCTCTCTACCCTCGGTAAATACTTAAACATTACCCTTAAGTAGTTGACATTCGGGAATACACGTACATATACTGAGGACATACCTTGTCAAAATATGAGATCATAAAAGAGTAGTTAGATTGTGCATTGCAATGTACAATACAGCAACTTAAGTTTGCGATCGGTAGAATAATTAATCTCAGGAGGCGGTCAAGGTAAAAACACTCTTTGTTAATGGCTGTAACGGCTGTTGGTTGAGAGGTTGCAAAAAAAGATGTTGCTTCAAGCAGTACAAACCGCTAATGTGATGTCAACGTCAAAGAAAAAATGTAAAAGAAAATAAGACTACTAAAGTGTTTGGGCGATCGTCTCAAGCGCTATACTATCTTTTACAGGCGTCCGCGAGAGACAACACCCACTTATTCTAGCAACTCTGAACTCCTTGCCCGTCTTGCAACGCTAATCTGTAACACTATTTCTACTTTCCGATTTTACCACTGTTTTACTAAATAGTTATGTGTACGCCACTGGCAAAACTAGCAATTGGAATCTGGGCCACAATGGCAACAGGGTTCTACTATCTAGCTGCCGCCCCTCCGGCTTCAGCAATAGACGTGTGCGGGCCCGGAAACTTCTCAAGTGCCTGCGGCCCTGGCGGTTCCCCCACGACTCAATCACCAGAATCCCTGCGAGAGCCGGTAGCATCGCCACTGGCAACCCCAGAGCTGATAGTCCCATCGCCCCTGGCAACCCCAGAGCTGATAGTCCCATCGCCCCTGGCAACCCCAGAGCCGCTACCATCCATACCGCCGGTAGTCGAATCACCGATAATAGTACAGCCGACAGTACCGCCCATAGTGCCGCCGCCGGTAGTCGTATCACCACCACCGATAGTAGAACCCACAGTACCGCCGTCGGTAGTCGAATTAGCACCACCACCACCAGCCATAATAATTCCACCATCGGTACTCCAAACACCTACGGTAATCCCAAGCCCGATACCCTCGCCTACTTTTAACATCTATAGACCAAACAACAACGCTCTGAGGGCAACAGCTATCCCAGAACCCGGTACTGTGGTAGCACTCCTGCTAACAGGCGTAGGAATCATCTGTTCTGGCAAAAAACGAAACAAACAAGTTGGTCAGCAACGGTAGGCAGGCCCAAGCTGCTGCTTGTTTTCAAAATCTCTCCGTTTTTTGTTAAAGCGCGGGTGTTTTTTTTATTTTTAGGTCTAAATTAAATAAAATTGTATAAATAATCACTTCACAGCTTGCTGGCTGCTAGAGAAGGAAGACGGAAGACGGAAGAAGGAAGAAGGAAGAAGGAAGACGGAAGAAGGAAGAAGGAAGACGGAAGAAGGAAGACGGAAGAAGGAAGACGGAAGAAGGAAGACGGAAGAAGCCCCAACGCAGGGCGTTTATCCTGCCCTTCGACTCTTCGACTACGCGAGCGGGCAATGCTCAGGGCTCATAAACCGCTTCAGGAAGAATAAAGAAGGAAGAATCTGAGCGGGTAAAAAGCTCCGTTGCGAGCACGCATAGCGAAGATCCATTAAAAACGTCCTAACCGTCAGGCAGTTGCTATATATAAAAATTAAAATAAGATTGGTTAAGATTACAATAAAAAAATATTGTGATTGTTTGAGCGTCTGATGACCCCTAAAGTAGAAATTTACACTTGGAGAACCTGCCCGTTTTGCATTCGTGCCAAAGCACTGCTGAAACGAAAAGGGGTGGAGTTTACAGAATATGCGATCGACGGAGATGCAGCAGCACGCGATCAAATGACCGATCGAGCCAACGGAGGCCGCAGCCTGCCCCAGATATTCATTAACGACCAACACATAGGCGGCTGCGACGAAATGCACGCACTTGATGCTCAAGGCCAGCTCGATCCGCTGCTAGCAAAATAAGCGATTCGCCGTTTAATTTTGAGTTTGCCCAAATTTGCCTGCGACCAATTCTTAATTATCACTGACCATGAAATTTGCATTCATCATCGATCCCCTCGCGCGACTAATTCCAGGACACGATACCAGCGTAGCGCTGATGGAGGCCGCTCAAGAGTTGGGTCACGAAGTCTGGGCGACTCAAGCCAACGAATTAAGCGTCATCGGCGGCAAAACCTGGGCAATGCTGACTCGGGTAACGCTCACCCCAGTAACACAGGTAGATGGACGCTGGGAGGCTGCTGAGGCTTGGTACGAGGTAGAACCGCCTACCTTGCAACCACTAGAAACAATGGACGCAGTATTTATGCGGACTGATCCGCCAGTCAACGTTCCTTATCTCTACGCTACTTACCTTCTAGACGGCATCGATCCCGCTAAAACTTTGGTCGTTAACAGTCCCAAAGGATTGCGGGCGGCGAATGAAAAGATGTACGCTTTGCAATTTGAAGGAGCGATCCCCGAAACAATCGTTTCTCAAAATAAGCAGGTAATTCGGCAATTTGTTGAGAAAAAAGGCGCCGCAGTTCTTAAACCCTTGGGCGGCAAAGCTGGCGAGGGCATTTTGTTTTTGGAACCGGGCGATCGCAATCTCAACTCCCTAGTCGAAATTAGCACTCAACAAGGGCAAGTTCCAGTCATGGTTCAGACATATCTGCCGGAAGCCAAAGACGGAGACAAACGGATCATCCTCTTAAACGGGAAGCCGATCGGTGCTATTAACCGCATTCCCACCGGTAATGAATTTCGCGGTAACATGGCCGTCGGTGGCCGAGTCGCAAAAACCGAAATTACCGATCGCGAACGTCAAATTTGCACTCAGTTAGCACCAGTGCTGCAACGAGACGGACTGTACTTTGTCGGGATTGATATCATCGGCGGTTATCTCACCCAAGTTAATGTCACCAGCCCTACAGGGATCAGAGAAATTGACTTGTTTGACGGCGTTAGTTTGGGCAAACAAGTAATTGAATGGACTGTCTCCCACGCCAGAACTAGAAGTTAGGGTCTAATAGCGGAGAATTAGTCATCTGCTAAATATTTTTTGTGATGAAAATAAAAAAAAATCGCCTTTTTTTTTAGGGTAAAAAGCTTGACTTTGAGAGTTTCAAGAGGTATTATTAGATAATGGGAGTGGCGACAAAATTTAAATTTAAGTCACCACTCCCATTATCTAATAATATATCCCGAAAATCCCGAAAAATCAATAGGTAATAGTTACTATTTTAGGAATTTTTTTTAACAAAACTACAAAAACCCGGTTGATTCAACAATATTGTCATAAATTCATCTAGGGATCAGCTTTTGTACGAGCCGACAACATTGCACTCAATCACTTTCCTATCTTAAAATAATCAGCGTTAATCAGCGTTAATCAGCGGTTGACCTCTCAATCAAAGAATTAATCCCCAATCCCCATCCCCATTAAATCATGTCAAAAATTGGCGTTGCAGTAGTTGGTACAGGTTTCGGTCAAAAAGTGCACCTTCCCGGATTCCAGGCACACCACCGGACAGAGGTTGTGGCTGTTTACCACCGGAATTTAGACAAAGCTCAGGCGATCGCCTCTACCCATAATATCCCCTACGCTTGCAACTCGATCGCAGATATAGTCGCCATCCCCGAAGTAGCGGGCGTCAGCATTTCCACGCCGCCATTTTTGCATTTTGAAATGGCAAAAACTGTCTTAGAAGCAGGCAAACATTTATTATTAGAAAAACCCACAGCCCTGACAGCTTATGAAGCTAGGGAACTTTACCGATTAGCAAACAGCGAATCTCAAACCGATTTTCAAAATAGTGGTTCGAGAGCAATTGCCACAATGGACTTTGAGTTTAGGTTCATTCCCGCATGGCAAACACTAGCAGAATTATTGGCAGCAGGATATGTCGGAGAAAAGCGTTTAATTAAGATTGATTGGTTGGTTTCCGGCCGCGCTGATGCTACTCGCCCTTGGAATTGGTACGCGCAAAAAGAGCGAGGCGGCGGAGTTTTGGGCGCGACAGGTTCTCACGTTTTTGATTATATTAGCTGGCTGTTCGGCCCGGTGCAAAGGCTTTCTGGACAATTGATTACAGGAATTTCGGCGCGGCCAGATCCGAAGGATTCGGGAAATTTAAAACCTGTTGATGCTGATGATTCTTGCACGTTGATGTTGGAATTGGCCGGGGGAACGCCTTGTCAAGTTTGTTTGAGTTCTGTTACCTATCAAGGGCGGGGACATTGGGTCGAAATTTACGGGAGTAAGGGTACGTTGGTGTTGGGAAGCGACAACCAGCAAGATTACGTCCACGGATTTCGCTTGTGGGGTTCCCAAGGTGGAGAACCTTTAGCTGAAATTAAGATTCCTCAAAGATTGGAGTTTCCTCAAGTTTATCCAGATGGCAGAATTGCAGCGTTTATTCGAGTAGTGGATAGGTGGGTGGAAGCAATTGATGCGGGGAAATCTTTGATACCGTCGCTCAAAGAAGGGGTTTACTCTCAGTTGTTGATGGATTTGACTACTGAGTCGAATGCTACGGGAACTTGGGTGGATGTACCGAATTTAGAGAAATTTTTGGGCAGTAGGTAAAATTAAAAATTTACCAGAAACAATTGGTTTAAAGCCGGAACCCTGATCGGGGAGAAATTAAAATAAAACTATTCATTACTCCAATCCTCTTCCTTTTAGGTAGAGGTCGCTGTCAACTGTCAACTGAATGAAAAAGCAATCTCTCGCGCTCGATCGCACCCCAAAACCGATAAACTACGAATAGTTAAAGTCGATCGACCTCTATATCAGCAAGTTGGTAGTTGTGAATGGCGCGCCCTGAAAGTCCTTGCCTCAGTATAGCGATCGCTCGCCTGAGAACCGCTGGGGCAAACCATTTTGCCACTTGGGTTCTACAAGCTCCATATCCGAGCGGGTACGTTCACCATGACTGTATGTGGCCGCTGGCCCTGTCCCAATCTTGGAAAGCTTGGCAGGAAATGTTTTCGCCCTCCGGGACAATTCACGAATTGCCCCTAAATCCTGATGGCAGTTTCGTCTCGCCCCAAAACAACCATAATATACTGGCAGAAATTGAACAACGAACCCCTAACTCCCTACAGTCACTTTCACCCATGCCCCCTGTGCCTTTGAGCCTCGGTCAAGGGGGGTTGGTTGAGAGGGGTGAGCAAAACCCGCCGCCGCCGCCGGCTAGCTACAGCAGCCGCCTGATGCAGCAGTTGGGGATGAATCTTTGGCAATGGCTGTTTGAAGGGCCGATTCAGGGTAGTCTTCAGGAAAGTAAAGGTATCGCGATCGGGCAAAGTCTACCCCTGCGAGTGCGTATAGACTTGCGCGAACCCTATTTAATTGCTTTGCCTTGGGAAATTATGCAGCCTCAAGCCGGTCAACCGGCAATTTCTCTGTCGCAGCAACTGCTTTTCAGCCGTACTACGAGCAATGTTGAGCCTTTGCCGCCCCTGCGTCCTGCGGAATCGCTGAATATTTTGCTAGTTTTGGGACAAGCAGAACCAGGCCGCGGTGCTAATTCTGTATTTTCTAGTGGCAATAACCGTCATTTGCAGTTGGAAGCAGAAGCAGTCGCCCTCGCTAGGGTTCTCGAAAGTGCTTTTCAAACTGACGACAGCGACAAATATTTCGACATCAGCGTTCCGACTCGCGTTGATACTTTGATCGAACCTACTCCGGCAGAACTAATTTCTCGGCTGGAAACGCAAGCTTATAACATTCTGTTCTACTCGGGCCACGGGATACCGGGGCCTGACGGCGGCTTGCTATTTTTAGCGCCGGACACGACGATGAACGGTACGGAACTGGCTCAGGTTTTAGTTCGGTGTCGCGTGACTCTGGCGGTGTTTAATGCCTGCTGGGGAGCTCAGCCGGCGGTGGAGAGGCTGCACTCAAATAACGGTCAGCAACAGGCGATCGCCCGCAGCAGTTTGGCTGAGGTATTGATTCATCACGGGGTGCCGGCGGTGTTGGGGATGCGGGATTCGATCGCCGATCGCGAAGCCCTGAGTTTTATCCAAACCTTTGCTCAAGCTTTGGCCGGGCGGATGTCGATCGATCGCGCCGTCGCCGTCGCCAGACAGCAGTTACTGACACTGTACAAGTTCAATCAACCGGCTTGGACGCTGCCCGTACTGTATATGCACCCGGAGTTTGACGGTCAACTGACTGAACCGGTAGATGACCTCAAAACGGAATTACCTTTGAATTCCTCTACTTGGCTGGGACGTTTGCCGTCTTGTGCTTATTTGCGGGGGCGCGATCGACCAAATGTCAAATCCACCGAATCAACCAATCAGGTTTGGCCAATTAGCGCTGGTATGGTTCGAGTCGGCCGCTGGGAAGAAAACGACGTAGTGATTCGAGAACAGTGGGTTTCTCAAAAACACGCCGAGATTTTCTGTCGCAACAGTATCGGAGATCACCGGGGTGAGTCTAGCTACTTCTTGCGCGATTTTTCTCGCTACGGGACTCTAGTTTTGGGGCCGGAGGGATGGGTGAGAGTTCACCACCAAGAACTGCTGCTGCAATCGGGTACTCAGCTAAAATTTGGTAGTTCTCAAGGTCAGGTTTTTGAGTTCACTATTGAGGTTGCAAAAACTTCGGGCTACAGTGAGACTGATTGCGGAACGAATTAAGGTGCGGGTGTAGCTTATGAAGGCGAAAGGCGATCGGAACAGCAAACTTTCGGGCGTCGAGTCTCAAATCTCAAGTTAAAAGAGTTACTCACAACTAGCAACTCGCACTTGACAGATCCCACCTTCTATATTTTCCCTTTCCCACTTAGGTATTACATCATGGCTATCCAATCTCCTGATTCTCAATATTTTTCCGACTCGCAAACTCAAACTGAGATGGAACTGCTCGCCACAATTGTTCAGACTGATGTTGCTTATCCCTGGAATCCTGCACAGCTTGAATCAGAATCTTATTTGGCTGACCTAGACCAAGAATTTTCACTATTTGATTCCTTCAGTGACAGCGATATCGCCGAGAAGTCGCAAGTTTTATTCGCGCAATTAGAACAAGTTTGGTTGGCGACTTCTTTGCAAAAGTCTTTGGGCGAGAAATTTGCTCGCGTTCCTCAAGATTTTCTGGCCCGCATCGCTAAAAGCGTCCAAAACGCAACTGTTAAGTATCAATCTTTAGCTGACCAAATGGTTGAGTGCGTATTAGATATTTTGCCTCAGTGGGATGAGGAAGATTTGCAGGTGTTGGCGCGTCCTTTGGCTTATGCAATGCGAGAGGCTGATTCCTCCGGGATGGAAGTGATGATGGAGACTAGAAGACCTTGGGCCGAATTGTCGGAAATAGAACAGGCAAGAGTTGGTCTGGCTGTCGCCCGCTATGCAATCTCGCAATTGGCAATTTCTGATTAGTTGTTTGATAGCTGAGTTTTTGTGTTGCGAACTCGGTAACTTTTTTAAAATAATATAAAATTAATCTACCTTTAGTTAGATGTAAAATTCGTCTAATTATTAACTTTTACGGATTGCTATAATTTGATATAGCAGTCCTATTTTGATTTGTAGACTTGATAATTTTTTGTTGAAATAACTGCAAAGACGCCAGGTTTGTAGTGAGGACTTTAGTCCGCAGAGTTTTATGAGGACTAAAGTCCTCACTACGAACAGGTTTGTAGTGAGGACTTTAGTCCGCAGAGTTTTATGAGGACTAAAGTCCTCACTACGAACCAATTTTATTGTAGTTATTCGATCGCACGCAATCTCAAGGATCTGTTACTATACTTTGCCTGGATTGGACTTGCTGAGCAGTTTGCCATCAGCAAGCAAGATGAATTATCATATGACTGTCAGAATGTTAAAAAATGTAAATATACTTAAATGGGGTGTTTGGGAATTTTCAACGCGATTAAAAAGTAGACAGCAGGAAATCTTGACTGTTACAGGTACGATCGGGAATTTCACATTATTATGACAACTTCAAGATTTAACCTTCAAGACTTGAAACGCCGCTTTTTTTGGCGGATTTCCCGCGTACCGACCGCAACGCTAGTCGTGCTGGGGGCTGTTGCTTTCGTAAGTGCGATCGCCGCAGCCTGGTTTGCCCGTGAAGGTACAGTCAGTGGCATTTTTGCCACAATCGACATTCGGCAACAAAACCCGCCTGTGTGGCTGCAAGTGCCTGCTGCGAGCAAAATGTATTTGTTAGTGCCGACTTTTGTACTCGTCTCGGCCGCTTTAGCTGCAATCAAAATTTCGCCTCAGCCACAGAAATGGTCGCGTGCTGTTGTAGTCGCCATAGTTCTGGCTTTAACCATTCGCTACGTTTTGTGGCGATCGCTCGCTACTCTCAATTTAAGCGATCCGCTCAACGGTATTTTTAGCTTGGGGCTGTTTTTTCTAGAAATGTTAATGGTTTTGACCACCAGCATTCAACTCTATTTAATGCTGAGAGTGAAAGACAGGCGTCAAGAAGCCGATCGCATGGCAGTTGCAGTTGCAGAGGGCAACTTTGCCCCATCCGTAGATATTTTTATCCCAACTTATAACGAACCTGCTTTCATTTTGCGGCGCACTGTCATCGGCTGTCAAGCTTTAGATTATGCCAATAAAAAAGTATATTTACTCGACGATACGAAGCGCCCAGAAATCAAATTGCTGGCAAAAGAACTGGGATGTCATTATATAACCAGACCCGATAATATTCACGCCAAAGCTGGAAACATCAATCACGCCACAGGCTTAACTCAGGGAGAACTAATTGTAGTTTTCGATGCAGATTTTATTCCAACTACCAACTTTTTAACCAGAACAGTTGGCTTTTTTCAGAATCCTGAAATTGCCCTCGTTCAAACACCCCAAAGTTTTTATAACCACGATCCCATTGCCCGAAATTTAGGTTTGGAAAATGTCCTCGCACCGGAAGAAGAAGTATTTTATAGGCAAATTGAAATCATCAAAGACAGCGCCGATAGCGTGATTTGTTCCGGTACATCTTTTGTGGTTAGGCGCAGCGCCCTACAAACAGCGGGAGGCTTTGTCACTGATTCAGTCTGCGAAGATTATTTTACCGGAATTCGGCTGTCAGCAACTGGATATCGCTTAGTTTATTTAGATGAAAAATTGAGCGCTGGTTTAGCGGCTGAAAATATAGAAGCTCATCTAACTCAAAGGCTGCGCTGGGCGCGGGGAACACTTCAGGCATTTTTTATTGATTCCAATCCTTTAACAATTCGCGGTCTCAGATTCGTACAAAGGTTGTCTCACCTGGAAGGATTGCTGCACTGGTTTACCAGTTTAACGAGGGTTTTGTTTCTGTTGATGCCATTAGCTTATTCGTTTTTGGGTATACTTCCTTTGCGGGCAAATGCGCGGGAATTGCTGTATTTTTTCTTGCCTTACTATTTGGTGCAAGTTACTGTGTTTTCGTGGCTAAATCGTCGATCGCGATCGGCTCTGCTGTCGGATGTTTACTCGTTCGTCCAGTGTATTCCTTTGGCCGTGACGGTGGTGAGTGCGATGCTGAATCCCTTTGAGAAAGGGTTTAAGGTAACGCCGAAAGGAATTGCGAGCGATCGCTTTAGTTTTAACTGGAATCTGGGATGGCCTTTGATTGTCTTATTCGCAGCTACAGCATTTAGTTTGTACCAGAATTTAAACCTTCATTTACTTAAAAATGTGGGTAGCTTACAGTCAATATCAGAAAGTGCAGATTTGTTTAAAGGTGTGAGTTTGGGATGGATTTGGAGCGCTTATAACCTGCTGATGTTGGGGATTGCGCTGTTGATCTTGGTGGATATTCCTAAGCCGGATATTTACGAATGGTTCAATTTACGCCGGGTGGTGCAGTTGAATGTGGGCGGTCAAAGTTTTTGGGGAATAACTACTGTTATTTCGGAAAGTGGCGCTGAAGTTGCTCTGACTGAGCGGCCCAGTTTTGTGGTGAAAGATCGAGGTAGACAAGATGCTTTTGTCATAGGAGAAACTTTGTCAAAATATGCTGTTAAGGGAAGTTTTTCCCAGGGTACAACAGTCAAATCGAGTCGATCGCTAGTGCAGTCTGTAGTTGAGTTGGGCACAGAGCCTAGTTTTGCCAGAGATTTGATTGATTGCGACTCGGCGATTCTGAAAATTATGGAAGAGAAGTGTTTGATTCCTGTGGCTAAGATTGAGCTGGTGAGCGATAAATCTCAGTTGGAGTCTGGTTTTAGGGATATAGCAGGGTGCAGTTTTGCGGAATTTCCTACTGTGCGAATTGTGTTCGATCGCCTGAGTATTAGCCAACACCGCTGCTTGATCGAAATGCTATACTGTCGCCCTGGCCAGTGGAAGCGACAGGAAACACCCGGAGAATGGCGATCGCTGTGGCTGTTGTTGAGAATTGCTTTTAAACCGCGGGCGGTTTTTGAGAGAAATCGGCGAGTTAGGGCGATCGGAGTTTCGCAAGTTTAACTCAAATTCGCTACACACTTGCGTCCCTGACTACCGCGGTTTCGGTGTCGTAGGGCAGATTGGGGGTTTGTGGCGATGAAACTGGGAGATTTGCGCCGCTACGGCCAGCCAGCAACCAAATAGCTGCACCTACTAGGGCGATCGTAATTAACAGCGACAAAATGACAATCGGAGCTTTATTTTTGGGAGGCATAACAGCATAATTTTAGATAAGACGATGGTTTAAACCGCCCAGTCTTCGACAAACATTATAACAATTACCATACAATTTACAAACCCGATATCGGCACAAATTCGTAACCATAACTGGTGCGATTTCCTGGTTTAATAATTACTAATTGAACTGCTCGATTACGATCGCCCGAAGGTAAAAATCGAATCTCGCCCGATGCTCCTTTTGCCGAAAAATCCGACGCCGACAAAGCTTGTTGAATCCCGGTACGACTTGGATTGCGCCCTAAACCGACAATTAATGCTGTCGCCGCGTCGTAGGCTAAAGCTGTGCGCCAACTTACTTCTGCATTCCAAAGTTGTTTGGACGTTTGCAGAAAATTGGACTGCGGATCTGCGAGAATGTGCCAAGGAACTGCCAACACCATATCTGTGGCTCCTGCGCCACCAATTTGCAGTATTTTAGCAGTATAAACGTCATCTCCTGCGAGTAACGGCAGGCGTTTGGCGTTTACTTGCACTACTTGCAAAGCTTGATCGAGCGTGGCGGTATTGGCTGCTAGCATAATCACTTCTGCTCCCTGGGCGATCGCAATTTTAAAGCTATCCCCAGCATTAAAATTGCCCTTAGAAAAGTCAAATTCCGATACTATTTGTCCTCCATCTCCGTAAAGAGCAGTCGCGAATTCATCTTTTAAAGATTTGCTGTAGCCACTAGCAGAATTAAAAAAAACAGCAGCTTTTTGCTTTTGCAATTTTGTCAGCATATAGCGGGAGAGAGCATTCGCCGCAAACCGATCGCTCGGCACTGTCCGAAATATATTGCTGCCAATTCCTGAGAGTTTCACAGACGTACTGATCGGAGAAATTGCGACTAATTGATTTTGCTGGTAAATCTTGCTGGCTGCTAGCGTTGCATCAGAACTAAAATGCCCGATTACGCCTAAAACTTCTGAGTTATTTGCTAAAGCACTGGCAATTTGTGAGGCAATTTCTGGCTTGTCGTCGTCGTTAGCAATTAGCACTTTTAACGGAGTACCGCTAATGCCGCCCCTTTGGTTAATTTCATTTTGAGCTTGAGCGACGCCCCGCAGAATTTCTTGAGCACCATTGATATCCGCGCCAATGGGAACCGCTGCGGCAATTGTGTAGGATTTGCGATCGCCGATGCGGGCATTGTTGAGGTAAATTAGTGCTTCGGGATCGTTGCGATTGGTTTTTAGCGATGCTTGTAAGTCGGAAATAGCCGCGTTGTAGTTGCCAGAGGCGATCGCCTGTATTGCTGATTGTTTGGTTGTTGTTGCTTGCTCTGGAATTAGCAGTTTTTTTCCGCCACTCAGACGCTGCTGAATTTGCTGCTCTGACTGCGGCGAGCTTCCCGTCGGAGACTTGGAAATCGTCTGATTTTCTGGTGATAAACCTCCGACATTGATATCCTTGCGGCTTGTCAGCCACCAAATACCTGCACCTGCTAGCCCGATCGTAATTAGGAGCGATAATACGAGAACGGCGGTTTCGTTTTTTTGGGACATGACTGCACAGTTTGAGATTTTAGGTTTTAGATGCAACTCAGGAAGGAAGGAAGTTCGGCAACTGATGAGTGTAACGGATTTTGTAACGGATGTAACGGATTGAAGGAGAAAGAAGGAAGAAGACCTGAGCGGGAAAAAGCAATCTAATTATATTTTTACATTTTTTTTTTAATTTTAGACTAAGTGCGAGGTACTCAGCAGTATAATATCCCCAAGTCCGAAGCAGGATCTTACTTTTGCAGGTAACTATGTATAAGTTAACTCTGGAATGGATGGAAGGAAATCAGGAGCGATCGCAAACCTTCACTTCCACAAGCCATACAAAACAACAAGGTACAATTCGCATCGGTCGCGATCGAGACCAGTGCGACTTAGCACTAAGTGAGAACGAAAGAAGTCTGTCTCGCTTGCACGTTGAAATATTTCTTAACACCAGCACTAATAAATTCTGGGTGCGAAACCTGACGCGGGAACAGCTACCAGCCAAACGCAACCCGGTAATTGTTGACGGTCAAAAAATCTTGGAGGAAGAAGCACCTCTGAAAGTTGGCAGTCAGATTCAACTGGGAAAAATAGTTTTAAAAATAAGAGCGATCGAGCAACAGCAACCACAAATAAATCAGCCTTCCCCTCAGCCAGTTTACGGCATAAAATGTCCCACAGGTCACATTCTGCCCCATGATTATCTCGGTCTTTTTTGTCCGCACTGCGGCAAAGGCATACAATCGGGAGAATCGCAAGTATTGAGGTAGTGAGGGTAAGGAATATTAGGGTAATACCATTTTAAATTTTAGAATTTGGAATCACTGATGACGATCGGGAAAGTGTAAATTCTCAAGTTTAGAAAAATCATAATGTGCGATCGCACACCAGTAATTTACAGTAATTTAGTTGTTGTGAAAAAAGTTATGCAAATTCAACTGAGTTGGGAAGATCCTGTCACCGGAGAAATGAGGCAGCCTGTTTTCAATATTCCTGTAGCATTAGGCAGAGAAATCGGTCAGATGCCCACCAGCATTGATGGACAGCCTGTTTCGCGGGCCGTATTCCGAAGTGAAGAAATTTCGCGGTTTCACGCATTGATCTCATCAGTGGGTGGTCAAATGTCGATCGCCGATCGCAGTGCCAACGGTACATTCCTCAACGGCAAAAAAATTGTGGGAGCTACGAAACCCATAGCTAACGGAGATACAATCCAAATTGGGCCCTACAGTTTGGCGATCGGACTATTAGTAGCAGCAGCAGAACCCACCAAAGTTATTGCCCCAGAATCAACAATTATCTTCAATCCCAATACAAACGTTCTCAATTCTCAACAAGCCCAAGTACAACAAAATGCCGCCCCATCGCCCACGATATCCTTCAATCTAGATACCGACGCCCTCCAAACACAAATACCTCAAATCCCTCAAACTCCTCATACTTTAACTGCTTTTCCGCCGCCAGAGATATTTGCGCGCGATCGAGTATCCGTCCAAGAATTGCGCGCCACCGGCAAGCAAATTGAAGAAACAACCTACGTAGGGATTGGCGGCGGCATGGGAACATTTGTTTGGGTAGATACGATCAGAACTTGCGGAGTTCCCCGCGAACAAATAGCAGTCATCAGCTTAGAAACCAAGCCCTACGGACGCTATCAAAGACTCTGCCGCAATTCCCAAATTCCACCCCACGAAAGAATTCGATCCGGTTCCGATTCCTGTCCCGACAATATTTGGGGCTGGCCCGGATACGCACTACGAGAATCCGCAACTAAACTCGCTTCCGGTCAAATTGGTTCTGGATTAAAACACCTGTGGCAAGTTTTTTCCGAACCCGTATTTGCCGATACTTACACACCACAAGCTCAAAACGTTTTCGCCTCAATGGACAGAGAAGCAAAACGGATCGGTTGGGACGAAATACTCCGTTACGGGCGTGTTCGAGGTATTCGGAAAACCGACGACGGCAGATATGCGATCGCCTACTCCGTACCCACACCAAATTCCAGCAGCGAACACCGATATTTACTAGCAAAATACATCCACCTAGCCACCGGCTACCCAGCAATTAGATTTTTGCCAGATTTGCAAGAATACCGCGCCAAAACAGGTGATTTCAAATCAGTAGTAAATGCTTATGAAGAACACGAACACGTTTACAAACAGCTAGCTAGCCAAGGCGGCATTGTCATTGTCCGCGGGCGAGGAATTGTTGCTTCTAGAATCTTGCAGCGACTGCATGAAATTCGCTCTTCAAACAAGCAGATTAACATTATAAATTTAATGCAATCGCCCAAACCCCAAGGCAACAAATTCGGTTTCGCCCAGCGACACGTAGAAAATCAGTGGGAATTCCAACCTTATAACTGGCCAAAAGGCACTTGGGGCGGCGATATGCGCGCCATTTTAGAAGCAGCTAGTCCCCAAGGAAGGTACGAAATGCTAACAGCTTTGGGCGGTACAACTACCGCCAGCCGTCAAGATTGGCGCAGCATAGTTAAGACAGGAATGCAAGCAGGATGGTACACCATTAAATTCGGTCAAGTAGAGCGAGTAGAGCAACAAGCTGGCAAATTAATCACCTATATCAAAAGCGGAAATTATGAAGGAATAGAAAAAATCAAAGCCGATTTTATTATCGACTCCACCGGTTTAGAAGCTAAGCCAAAAGACAATCCTTTGTTAGACGATCTAATTACTCACTACAATTTGCTACTCAATCCCTTTGGCAGACTTCACGTTGCCAACGACTTTGAAATAGTAGAAATGCGGAACGACAAAGCTCGAATTTATGCTGCTGGAGTGATGACGTTGGGAGGGCCTTATGCACCAGTTGACACCTTTTTGGGATTGCAATACGCCGCGCACCGTTCAGCCGAAGGTTTAGCCAGAGCCAAAGCTCCAAAAATTCGCCATCTCGAAGGCATCGGCTCCCTTTGGCAATGGCTGAAATGGGCAACCAATCAATCTCCTTAATCATTAGTCAGTAGTCATTAGTCAGTAGTCATTAGTCAGTAGTCATTAGTCATTAGTCAGTAGTCATTAGTCATTAGTCATCAGCCAACAGTCAACAGTCAACAGTCATTAGTCATCAGCCAACAGTCAACAATCAACAGTCAACAGTCAACAGTCAACAATCAACAATCAACAATCAACAGTCAACAGTCAACAGTCAACAATCAACAATCAATTATGACACCCACACTATTTGGCCGCTGGCAAACTCGCATATTTCTGTTAGCTACCGTTGGAGTTCTAGCCTCATTACCATTTTACTTGGGTTACTTAGGAACTCAATACAACCCAATTTACTTTTGGGTATTATTTTATGTAGGACTTTTAGGATTAGCTTGGGATGTCCTCTACAACTTTTTGCAGCAATTCATGTGGGATCGAGATTGGCCCGGTGTCTTTCAATTCTTTGCTGCCATTGTCGAAGGAGTATTCCTCGGTTCCACAATCGAAATCTTTGGCTTACCCTACATTCAGCAAGAAGATTTTAAGATACCAACCTTTATCCTGCATTACAGTTTAGTTTGGGTATCCGTCTATCTTTCTGCTTGGGTGATGATGCGGCTGCTGTTTCCTCGGTGGCGGTTTCGGGGCGGACAATGGGTTGGCAAGTGGCCGAGAAGCACTCATTAGTCATTAGTCATTAGTCATTAGTCATCTTGCCCGCTCGGCTTCGCCGAAGGGTAGTCAAGCTTCATCTCTTATGTAGGGTGCGCAGTGCGCACCTTAGCCTATAACTAGCACATAAACCAAGTCCTGTAACCAATATTTTTGCATCAAATTTTAGCAACAATTACCAACAGAGGCGACATGAAAATCAGTTATTTTGCAACCATTTTCACTGCTGCAATTGTAACTTTAGGACTAGCTACTAGCTGCGGCAACTCAGATAGCAACACAGCAATTCCTAACACCGCAGCCACAGCATCAGCAAGCCCAAATGCGGTTAAAAAAAATACCAATCCAACTGCTATCAAAACTGACAAAGCGCTTCCGAATGTATTTTACAGCGAAGGGGGAGTAGCGATTCGAGGCACCGATCCTGTAGGCTACTTTACCCAAAACAAGCCTGTCAAAGGCAACCCAGAATTTAGTCACAAATGGGGCAATGCTACTTGGCAATTTGCTAGCGCTCAAAATCGGGATCTATTTGCTAAAAATCCTGAAAAATATGCGCCTCAATACGGTGGCTTCTGTGCTTGGGCTGTGAGTCAAGGTTATACAGCTTCTACCGATCCCAATGCTTGGAAAATTGATAATGGTAAACTTTATCTGAACTACAATTCTGCTGTACAGTGGGGTTGGGAAAAAGATGTTTCTGGGAATGTTGCTAAGGGTGATAAAAATTGGCCTGCACTTGCTAAGGACAAGGACAAAAAGTGATTTTAACTTGGCGATGGCCAACTCTCGGAAGCGATTTCTAGCATTGACGATCGCCTCGCAGAACTCGCAATTACAAGTACATAAAAAACTTCAAAAAGTCTTTTTCTTAATTATATCTTTAGATTTTCCTGGATATTCAACAGCGAATGAGACTGTAACGACCACAAATTCGATAAAATAATTAAAGTTTGTTGAAATTTATAAAAATAACTGCAATACTCTATAGCGTAAAGAGGAAAGTTAAAAAATATCTAAAGACAAACTAATTGGATTGCGATGTCGTTAAGGTAGTAAACATGACGGTTTCTCACAGAAAAAGAGTGTTAAGCTCGGCTAAGCTCAACAGAAGTAGAAGCTCGCTATTTAATTAAGTTCGATCGATAACAAAGGCTAAGGTAAAGTTCATGGCAAACTCAGTTTTAAATCAGCCAACCGCAGCAGCAGGAGTGCAGTGGCAGCCAAAAGATATTATCCGCGGCCTAGTGTGGAAAATTGCGATCGCCACCTGGCTATTAATGGCTGTAGGCAGCGCCACGCGGGTGATGAATGCGGGACTCGCTTGCCCGGA
This sequence comes from filamentous cyanobacterium Phorm 6, assembly GCA_003003725.1. Lineage (GTDB taxonomy): Bacteria > Cyanobacteriota > Cyanobacteriia > Cyanobacteriales > Microcoleaceae > Microcoleus. The sequence goes on from PVWI01000031.1 coordinate 18,942, forward strand.
TTGGCCGCTGTGCTACGGTCAATTAATACCCACAGCACAGATGAATTTGCAGGTATTTCTGGAGTGGTTTCACCGTTTGGATGCGGCGGCGATCGGTTTAAGCGCGATCGGGCTTTTAGGACTATCTGTGTTTTACCGCAGCCGCATTCCAAAATGGCTCCCGATTGCCAGCGCTGGGGCAGTATTTTTAATCGTTTTTCAAGGCGTACTGGGCGGCTTGACAGTCACACAACTGTTGAGATTTGACATCGTTACCGCTCACTTGGGAACAGCTTTACTGTTTTTTTGCGCCTTGCTAGTCATCGGTTTCATGCTAACTCCCTACGAACATACAGGCAATACGGGTAAATTGGCTTGGATAAGTTCGATCGCAGCATTGTTAGTTTACCTGCAAAGCTTGCTAGGAGCATTAGTCGGCTCTCGATGGGCCCTGCACCAATGTTTTGGTTCCTCAGAATTGTGTTCCGTAATGAACAGCCATATCATCGGCATAGTACCAGCTACCGCAGCGACTTTAGTAGTAGCAATTGTGGCTTGGCGGCAGCCCGCACTAAGTGCAAACTTGCGAAAATTAGGAAATTTAGCTAGTGTTTGTCTGATTGCTCAATTAATTTTGGGATTGGCAACTTTCCGGCTGCATCTTCAGGTAGAACCACTGACTGTCGCCCACCAAGCCGTCGGTGCTGCATTGCTTGGAACCTTGGTAGCCTTTAGTGTTTTGGCTTGGCGCGATCGGGTTTTATCAGCTTGAAATAGATGTGTTGATAAATTCGGCGGTTGAAACCGATACTACACAAACGAAGTCCACTCCAAGCGGACTAAATGACAATTAACAACTAACAATTAATCACAAATGCAAGAAGTTATTACAAACAATAGCCCTCGCCTCCACGAAAACTTTTCGCAAGTAGTGAAAAGTTACTATCAACTTACAAAACCCAGAATTATTTTACTGTTGCTAATCACCACATCAGCAGGAATGTGGATGGCCGCCAAAGGAGAAGTAGATCCCCTATTGCTGGTATCAACTATTACTGGAGGCGCTTTAGCTTCCGCGTCGGCTAATACGATTAATTGCATTTACGACAGCGACATCGACTATATCATGGAGCGCACCCGGTGGCGGCCGATTCCTTCGGGGCGAGTCAAGAAGCGGGATGCTTTGATATTTGCGATCGTCCTAGCGACAATATCCTTTACATTGCTGACAGTTGTTGCCAACTTATTAGCAGCTTTGCTAGCAATGTCTGGCATAGTCTTCTACGTCCTAATTTACACCCACTGGCTGAAGCGCCACAGCGTGCAAAACATCGTCATCGGCGGTGCTGCAGGGGCGATTCCTCCTTTAGTTGGGTGGGCTGCGGTGACAGGAGATTTGAGTTGGGGTGCGTGGATGTTGTTTGGGATCATCTTCCTGTGGACACCGCCGCATTTTTGGGCATTAGCAATGATGATTCGCGACGAATACGAAGGAGTAGGCGTACCGATGTTACCGGTAATTGAAGGCGACGAAGAAACAGCCCGCCAAATTTGGATTTACACCTTATTGATGCTTCCTGCAACTTTGCTGCTAGTCTATCCGCTGAATTTAGCGGGCCCGGTGTATGCGGGTACTGCGATTTTCCTCGGTGCTATTTTTGCCCAAAAAGCTTGGTTGCTGTTGCAGACTCCAGAGGATAAGAACGTTGCGCGATCGCTCTTCAAATACTCTATTCTGTATCTGATGCTATTGTGCGCGGGAATCGTGGTTGATAGTTTGCCTGTGACTCATAACTTTACTACTGCTGTTGTCCAAAATGTGCACACTTTAATCAGTGCGGTTGTGATGTAGTCTGCTTTTAGATCCCGACTTCTTCAAGAAGTCGGGGATCTGGATATTTAGCTATTTTTCAAGTATTTACCCAAAAACTCTAACTGGTTCACCATTTCCTCTGCTGTCTTATTAGCAGTTAGTTCCATAATGACTCTAGCTTGCTCGCCCACGGAATAGTCTTGTGAGATCAGCGCAATGCCAGCATGAGATTCCTCTCTGCCAAGGAACTCAGTATGTAACTGACAGAAATCTCCAATATTGTGACTGTACAAAACTCTGTTTTGGCTGGCAGCTAGCCGAAGTTGTTCTTCGTCGATTAACCCTTCTGTTTGAGTTTCATTGACAGTGGTTACATCGACTTGACGTGCCCGTAATGCCCGTAGTAGGGACTGATCTTGGGAGTCTTCATCTAGGTAAAGCCTAATCTCGCTCATGCTTCTTTACCAAAGTTACTGTACAAAGCTTCCAGACGCTTGGCTTCTGCTGCTTGATGGATCAAATCAGTTTCAATTTCTTTGGTGTTGGCATGATAGTAGGTGAGTGCAGCGTAGACTTCCGCGAGGGTAAGATGAGAAATGCGATCGCAAATCTCTTCAGCATTCAATCCTCGCTTGTACCAGGTGACAATCCGGCGAACGGTAACGCCTTTACCGAGGATGTGGGGACATCCACCATGCAGTCCGGGAGTGCGTGTAATGAGCGTACCAATGTCAATAGATACTGCTGTGGTCATAAACTATGGAAGTTTGAAGGGACTGATCTCTATTACAGCATAGCGATCGAGGAATTATATCGCGGTGTGAGTTTGGGGCGATAAATGAAGTAAGCTAGAGAGAAAGGTTTCAAAAGAGATGAAAACTCCCTAAAGGCAAACTGGCTATGAACTGGAAAGCATACATTCATTCAAATCCTAAAATTCTGCTTGGTAAGCCTGTAATTAAGGGAACACGAATATCTGTGGAGTTTATTCTAGGGTTATTTTCAGAAGGTTGGACTCAGCAACAAGTTCTAGAAAACTACCCAACGCTTAATCCTGAATCTATCCAAGCAGTGTTTGCTTTCGCTGCGGAATGCCTCAAAGAAGACGTATTTTACACGCCTTTACTGTTTGCTGAGGCAAGTTAATGCGGTTTCTGGCAAATGAAAACTTTCCACTTCTGAGTGTACGAATTCTACGACAAGCGGATCTTGAAGTCGCTTCTGTTACCGAGGATTCTCCAGGAATTGAGGATTCCGAGGTTTTGGCTCGTGCAGCAGATGAACAACGGGTGATTTTGACCTTCGATCGCGATTACGGCGAACTCATTTATCGCTTGCGGCTGCGATCGCCAAAAGGTGTGATTTATTTGCGGTTTCGTCCTCACACGCCGGAAGAACCAGCATCAATATTGTTAAATTTATTACAAACCGAAGGATTGCAATTTGAGGAACGGTTTACGGTGGTGGAGCGCGATCAAATTCGTCAACGCCCCCTACCGTAGTTTTTGAAACGAGGAATCGAGAGTATGAGGAGATATGCAAATTGTTTGGACAAAACACGCCCAGGAGCGTCAGCAACAATGGGAGGAGCGATTGAGAATTACCAGGGAAGAGGTTGAAGCGGCCCTCACCAACCCTCAACAGATTATCGTGGAAGATGATGTTTTGGTGGCTCAAATTAAACGAGGCAATGGTCTTCTGAGAGTACCCTTTGTTGAAATTGGCAAAACTCGGCGAATTTTAACTCTGTACTGGACAAATCAAGTTAAGCGATATTGGCAGGAGAATACCGATGAAAGTTAAATACGATGCAGAAGCAGACATTCTGATTTTTATTTTCCGTGATGCGTTTCCAGCTAATGCTATTTCTGAACCTGGAGGCGTGATTGTCAGTTATGACGAAAGTGACGAACCCGTTAGCATCGAATTTCTCAATGCCTCCAAACGCCAACTGTTTAATCCTCAAGAGCTCATGCTAACGATCGCAACTTAGTTGATGCGCTTTATCGAGATGGCACGGCAATATCGTCAGCTTAATAAGTAAGGATACTATGATGACGTTAGATGAGTATGATGTTGTTGCCTTAACCGCAGAAATTCAGGCAATCCATAAAGAAACCTCTGGGCCAATTTTGCTCCGACCCGGACAAGTTGGCACTATTCTGATGAGCTTTGACGATCGTGCTTATCTAGTAGATTTTGCGGATGCTCAAGGTAATACCTATGCAATGGAAAGCATTTTATCAGAAAAACTCATGCAACTCGTTTATGAGCCAGTTTCTGCCTACGCCTAGAAATAATACTTTACAGAGTATTGAGCTGGAAGTGGCGATCGCAGAATTATATCGCGGTGTGAGTTTGGGGCGATAAATGAAGTAAGCTAGAGACAAAGGTTTAAAACAATTTTAACCAATGCCAGCATCCGTTGCTTATCTGTTTGACAGAATCACAGTGAACCCAATACAATGTGGCGGTCGTCCCTGCATCCGGGGAATGCGGATTCGAGTCATCGATATCCTAGAGTTGCTAGCTGCGGGTTTGAATTTTGAGCAAATTATCGAAGAATTGCCAGACTTGGGACTTAACGATCTCAAAGCTGCGCTGATGTATGCAGTCCAAAAACTCGACAAGTAAGAGGTATTTATATGCGAGGCACAGTTCTTAGTTTCTCGATTCAGGCAAATCAGGGATTCATTTCAGGCGACGATGGAAAAAGATATAACTTTGTGGGTTCAGACTGGAACTTGAGCAATACCCCTACTCAGGGAGTTAAAGTAGATTTTGATGTGGATGGCAATCGTGCTACTTCGATTTATGAAGATCCCAGTGCCGCAGTTTCAAATCAAACTATAAAATCTCGAACAACAACTGGTATCTTGGCTTTATTGCTAGGTGGTTTGGGAGTACATTTTTTCTATCTTGGAGCTTGGGGATGGGGGTTAGTCAGTATACTATTTTCTTGGACTTACATTCCTCTAATTGCTGGCTTGATTATGGGTGCTCGCTATCTTTCGATAACAGATAAAGAATTTGAGAATAAAATCAAAAAGATGCAGGGCCCTTTCGGAACGATAGAGCTTTAATGGTAATCTCAGTTTTCTATTCATGGCAAAGTGAACATCCTAAGTGCGTTAACCACTACTTCATTCGAGATGCTCTGAAGGAGGCAATGAAGGTCATTCAACGAAAATTAGAACTTGAGGAACGACCAGAAGTAGATCACGATACAAAAAAAACACCAGGACTGCCAGACATTGGGCATACGATCTTTTCAAAGATCGAAATAAGTTCTGCTTTTGTAGCTGATGTGTCTTTTACGTCAAAGTCTACTGAAGGCAGACCTTCTGCGAATGATAATGTCCTTCTTGAACTTGGCTTTGCACTGCACTCGCTTGGGAGTGAGCGGCTAATCCTAGTAATGAATGACGCCTTTGGAAGCCCCAAAGATTATATGCCATTCCATCTTGCTTCTCGTCGTTGGCCAATCACTTTTACTCTCCATCCTAATGCAGATAAGAACACTCGCAAAAAGGTTACTGGTGAGCTTAGCCGCGATCTTGCTGATGCACTGAAGATAATGGCAGACAGCGGTATTCTATTCTCGACTCCTGCTACGAGTTCATGGATACGCTCCGATCGATTACTATTTGCAAAGTTTTTAGAGCAGTTCCCTTACAACAGCGAGATGATATACTTACTTCGTGATTGTAATGTCGGAGACTCATTCCCGAGCAAATGGTTAGAAGAGATTGACCGTTTCACCCAAGAATGGAACGATGCGTTCCATGAATTTATAGACCCTACTCTTGAAGGTAAGCGAAAAGACTTCATGCTGAAACTTATCTCGTTCCAAAATGAACTATGGTCAAACACTTGGAGATCGAAAAATCGTGATTTTCTTTCTATGGAATCCTATAAATTTAAGGATGAAGATCCTCGTTGCGAGAAAATAGAGGAACTAAATGCTATGGGAACAGAAGCACACGATGCACATCAAGAACTTGTTAGAGCTTGTAAGGTAATGCTTGGCCACCCAGAAGCCAGCTAACACTTCATGGCAGCGGACGGTTGAATACCGCTTGTGCTATGTTCGAGGCTATCTGCCGCCGCTGCATTTTGCCGTTAGACCGCTAAATCTGAGTTGGGTAGTGGCTTGAATGTATCTATCAAATTCCAACCCAAAGGTGAATGCCATACCAACCAAACTTCAAGAACAACTTTCTCCTGCTGATGCCGAAGTCATTTTGAGGCGCTTCCCAGAACACATTCAAGCGGCTTTAATTGCGCGTGCTGCGGAAATTGAATATCCGATCGCAGTTTCGATTATTTCGTCGATTACGATCGCAATCCACCATCCCCTTGGTTAAAATCAGAGATAACGGACGTTTTGTCAAGCGATCGCCGATCGCTCTCTTAGTTTTTCAAAGCTTCTGGTGATCGAATCCGTCTACAATAAGAATTAGTTAGAATCAAAAAAAATTATGCCAGTTGTAGCAGTTAAAACTTACATAGAGTATCGGAACGATGCCTATTGGGTTGAAGGAACTCGGATTTCTCTTGACTCGATCGCCTATGCTTTTCAACAAGGATTATCGCCCGAAAGTATTGTTCAGTCTTTCCCACTACTGACACTGGAACAGGTTTATGGGGCGATCGCATTTTATCTAGCCAACCGCGCTGAAATCGAGGCTTACCTAGTCGCCGAATCAGACGCATTTGATGCCATGCCTCAACCTCTACAAACCAGCGATCCAGCTTTGTACAACAAACTGATGGCAGCTAAAGCTTCAAGACAGAAGGTGCCATCTTGAATGTACGCTATCAAGCTGATGCCGACTTAAATCAGGCGATCGTCACAGGATTACTGCGACGAGAATCTATCTATCAAATTAATTCGACTGAATCTGCGAATTCAAAACCTTAGAAATCCGATCGCGCGTTTCCTCCAAATGAGCCCGCGTATAAGCATCCGCATTCCGATCCAAATTCCGAATACTCTTGCTCAAACCCTCCCGCAACTGCCGCAACTCGTACCACGCCAGAGTCCGCGCATCTTCAGGAACACTGGTTTTTCGCAGCACCATTCCCATCAAAATTGCCAAATGTTCCCGCTGCAAAGAACGCCGAAAAGTTGAAATTTGCATCTTCTTTTCCGGCTGCAAAACCTCTTTCCAAATATCCTTTTGCAAAGTATCGAACAATTCCGGCAACCTCAAAGCAGTTTCCGGTGCTGATTTTAACTCAACATCCCGCAGTCGCGCCAGTCGCGTGGGAGATAGCAAAACCCGCAGCACAAACCGCTGCAAAAAAGTAATTCGATCGCCGATCGGGTAATCTAGAGGAAACACCAAAGCCGGACTTCCCCAGTGATCCCAGCGCGCAGGTGCTAATTTGTTCAGCAAATCCGGCGCAAAACTAAACGCATCGGGCGCAAATACGTACTTGTCAATGGTAGCCAAAGCTTCTCGTTGCTGCGAAAGTTCGATCGGCACAAACGGCAATTTCCCATTACTATCTCCCGGGCGAATCCGATTAAACGACTGTCCGCCGACGTACAAAGTAGCATTCATCACCTGATTGACATAATATCCAAACACCGAATCAAACATCACCCGCAGTTCGTTATAACCCTCTTCCCCAGCCGGAATTCGCTTTTCTAAACGCTTCCACATCGCCCTAGCATTATCCATTTGCCATTGCGAATACGTCAGCATATTGCCGCTGAGATCGAAGGTATTCGCAGCGGGATCGAGATTGCCAGCAGCATCCTCATCCGGCGCGTAAGCTAATTGCGGTTCCCCCGCGCGACTGGCAATTTGTTGCAGCGCCCTTAAATCGCTGTTGGGATTTGTGCCCCCAAGAACTTTGTAACCGTACTCGATCGCCCAATCGTCATAAGGCCCTACAATCGTTGGATAATAGTCGCCCTGCACAGTTCCCGGAGGTGCCAAATTAATCGGCAGATAATCCATCACCGACGCAGTTAAACCCTTAGTGCGAGTTACCTGAATATTGTTCAACTCATCCGGTTGCAGCATCGTACTGCCGTGAAAATTGTGCCTCAAACCGAGAGTGTGACCGACTTCGTGGGATGTCAAATATCGGATATATTGATTCACATAATTGTCAGTCGCCGTACTGCTAGGTGGTGCATTGTCCAACAGACCCACCGACATTGCCCCGATCGCAAATTGCCGACTTGATTCCAGCCCAAAACACATATCGGAACTCGACATCAACCGCGACAAAGGCGATCGCTTTTGCTCTTGGTATCTTTCCACCAAAGTCGGCAAATCATCAGCAATTCCACCTTGAGAATTTTCGCTACTTTTTGCGAAATTCCCATTTTCGAGCATCGGCAAATAACGCGAATATATTCCGAACTGACAAGGACTCGTATTAGAGCCATTTTTCCCTTGAAAACTCTTCGCTAGCGATCGATTTTGTTCCACCAAAAAGCCGTAGCCCTGTTTAATTTGCCGGACAATATCAGCATCCAACAGAATGTCAGCATCCAAAATTTCCCCAGTCAGCGGATTAGTGCGAGACGGCCCAATGCCTGCAAAATCCGACTCAAAAGAACTAGACCACCTAATAGTATTGTAACGGACATCTGTCGGGTCCCATTTAGCATTGTCCGGCATTTGTTTGACCTGAATTGCCTCAGTAAAACCTGCCTTTTCAAAAGCTTTGTTCCACTCCAAAATGCCCTCGCGAATAGCATTTCGGTACTCTACAGGCACATTATTTTCAATCCAAAACACGATCGGCACCAGCGGAGGCGACATCGGCGCGGATGGGATTTGCTTTTGCAAATGCCAGCGATTAATATAGCGCACAAAAGGGTCACGGCCGCTCTTGTCAGAAAAGTTTTTATATGTTGTCAGAAAATAGCCAACTCGCTCGTCTGCAAGTCTGGGGCGGTAGCCATTATTAATCGGTACTTCCGAGAAACTGTAGTGAATGCGGAGGTTAAAAGCCCGACTGTCAGGAATCGAAGGTAAATAGTTAACAGCACTGTCATTGTCGCTGGAAAAACCGTAAATAGAAGCAATTTCTACATTCAGCGGAAACGCTTTCACATCTTTAAAATAAGACTTATCTTGATCGATCGAGTAAGAAGCACCCAAAATCATCGGCAAAATCGCCTTAACCCCTGGTAAATCGCGCTTTTCGCTCATCAGCAAATCGGCTAAGTCGATCAGCAGAGTTTGCCTTTGGGGATGAATGCTTTTGAGCGGCAAAGAATAGAGAATCGACTCGCTAAATGCCCTTTCCACCGAACCAGCTTGCGGGTCTCCCGGACTGGTGCGAAAATTGATATTGGGTATGACAAACTGCACGCTATTTTGGACTCGCCGCAGTTGAAACAAGAAATCGCCGATCGGCAATCCGCTCAAAATGCCCCCTTCTCCCAAACCCGAAGCCAATGTCACAAAACACAGGAATTTTTTGTCGAGTTGTTTTGGTTGAATTTCTAGATAAACTTTATTAGTTGCTTTGTTGCGGTAAAGGGTAAACAGTCCCTCCAACTTTTGCGAGTCTTTGACAACCTGCTCGAAGGATTGCAAAGCTTCCTGTTCGCTAGTTTGTTCTTTGTCAGGGGGCGGCGCGGATAAAGCAAAAGGTAAAAATAAACCTTTATACAAACTAAACAGGAAAAATGCTAGAGATAATATGAAAAATATTAAAGGCAGATTTTTTCGAGGAGTTTTTATCTGTTGATTTTTGCTGTTTTCAGGAAATATCAATCTTTTCATGTTCAGTGTTTGTAGGGTGCGCAATGCGCACCGGCTCATCTTGTATGGTGTGCTCTTGTAGCACAGAAAAAGTCAACCGCTGGGGGAATAATGGGCCACGAAGTCAACTGGTGCGCAGTGCACACCCTACGAACTCCCATTCTGCCTGATAAATAATCTTCTACTTCTTTGCCGGCCAGGGAATCATCGGATCTTGAGCCAACCGCTTAGAAACTGCAACAGCCCCGTAACGGTTGAGGTGGCTGGGATCGGAAAAAGATGCTCGCGCTTCGGGCAACAATAAACTCTTATCTCGGAAAATTAGCCCGCTTTTAGCTGCTAATTGTTCCATATATTGCCGGAATTCTTGTTCGTAACCTGTCCGCACTGGGTCTAAATAATCTTGAGTTAGAGGCATATTCACAAACACGAGATTGATGTTGCGAACTTTGGTAAATTCGATCATGTTTTTGAGTGCTACAGTTTGTTCTCCTGCCAATTTAAAATCTTGATAGTCGGAGTCGTAATAGCCAGATACTTTCGGGTGCTTCTGAAAGTAAGTATCGGGATTGAAGCGTATATCCACCGGCAAAAAGCCGTTTGGTTGAAAGTCGCCGAGTTCTCTACCTCCAGCAGTTAGCTGGGCGTTTTGATTGGTTTTTGTGTCATCCGCGGCGGTTTGGGTGCTGATTGCAGGGGCTGATGGATTGGCGAGCGATCGTAAAAACCCTTTGAGTCGATCGCGCTTTTTGTAAGTTGCAGAACTATCCACCAACTTTTGACTCAGTAATTCTTGAACCTTGGCTTGACTTTGTTCCAAATTGTGCACCAATTCGCTAGCAGTCGCGATCGGATTACTGGGGCTTTCCTGCGATGTTTTGGGTTCCAATTGATTGGTACGGATCAGAAAACTACCCCGGGCTAATTGCCTGTAACCTTCGGAAGAGGCGATCGCACTAAAAGTCAAATCCGGCCGCCCGCTGTTGAGAGCCCTCGCGCCATCCGCCAACACAATCAATTTCGGCAATTGCTGCGGCGGCAAAATCCGGCGGACGATCGAATCTACAACCTGGAGAGTCGCCCCGTTAACCCCAAAATTGTAAGCCTTCAGCCCCGGATAGCCCCCAGATGCCAAAGCTGTTTCCAAAACCGTCGGGTCGATGCCCCGCAGCGCCCTAGAACTGCCGACAATTAAGATATCCGGCGGTTTTTTGTACTGACGGATGTACTCTTGGTAGCGCGCAATCTGCTCGTCAAGCTGCTCGCTTCTCAAAGTTGGGAACACAGGAACAGCAGAAACATCAGCCACAGGAACGCTCGTACTTCCCGGCTTCGTAAACCCAGAGCCGTTGAAAGCCTTTTTTCCGTTTGCGGACTGCTCTGGTTGCAGCGGAATTTGAGGCAAATTCAGCTCCTGGGACGGCGGAACTGCGATCGGGGATTCTGACGTAGTTACTGAGGCTGAAAACTCGTCCTGAGCCTTGGGGAATGAATTTTGACAATTTGGGCCACTGCAAGCTTGGGAGACGCTAGGAGCTTGACTGACGGTCGTAGATTGGAGAAATAGACCAAGCAACCAATCGGTATTGAAAGTTAGCAGACAGCCAGCGATCGCCCAAATCAATGCCATTCCCGCCGCGCGATCGGCTCTGACGCCCCCTGGCGCCGCAGCATTCGTGGACAAACCCTCGTTAGCCACAAACAAACCCGAAGCGACAAGCGGTTGCACCGCAGCTTGAACTAACTGCTCGCCCAGCTTGTATCCTGGGATGCTGATTTTGAAGGGAAGCCGCCAGGAGTCGGGCGTCTGAGCATCGAACACCAAATTATCACCCAAACCCCCAAAACTCCCCTCTTCGGCAGACGCAAACTCTGGTAGTGGCTCTTTTTCCAAGACAGCCCGTTGGGAAACAGCCAATTTCCCAGTCGATGCCGATTCTTGGTCAACCGCGGTTCTGAGGTCGATTCCGTAGCGCCACTGGGGCAGTTTCTGACCAGCACGGCGTCCGTAAACTCGCACCCCTAACACTCCGGGAATTTGTAACTGTCGCAAGAATTTAACCACCGGAGGCCCTACCTTCGACTGAGCAGGGCAAGTCAGAGCTTCAGTCATCACGTGGAGCACGTCGGATTTGTGTAGGGCTACAGCCCGAATTCCGCCGGTTTCCAGCTTGCGGTTGAGATTGGGATTCAGGAATCTGTCGAGCAAAAAAGTCAAGGCTAATTGGTCGCCCTCGGCTGCCAATATTCTGGGGCTGGAAGCTAACTCTGGGTGGTGGGCTGCTGGCAAGTCTACCCAGTCTATCCACATCGGCGACTCCGGCTCGGCTTTGCTGTCGGTAGCGGGTTCTACGCCGTAGATTGTAGCTGCGCGGATGCCTTGGGGCGCGAAGGCTGCCAGGATTGGGGCGATCGCATCGGTGGTTTGCTGCTTATCTGGGTATTCTTGCCGTTGAGACTTTTGTCCTTTTTTGGTAGTTTTGCTGCAAAACAGGTGGAGGGTTGCTTCTTTGAGGGTGGCACGTACTTCGATGCTTGATGCTGCTAAGTGTTGGTTTAGCAGTTTGGCGATCGCAGGTACATCTCCCCACCTGGCCCATTCCTTGAGAATTGTATCCGGCGCAGTCAAATCAACCCGCAGCAGCCAGTCTGGCTTCGCTTCGCCACTGACTTGACTGCCGATTACGGCTTCGTGGAAATCTTCTAGTTTGAGTTTCCGCAGTCTGCTGGCGATCGGTTCTGCTAGCAAGGAAGGTTCGGGGCTGTATGCTGACTCGCATAGCACCAGCAGTCGGCGCTGCTTGGGCTGGAGATTTTCTGGTGCATTCAGTTGCACCGTTTCTTTTTTAACTTCTTTTTCGCGAATGCTGACTTTCACCGAAACTCCCATCGGGCCGAGGATTTCGCTGAGATAGCTGGCGATCGCATCTGGATAGCCCCGACGTGCCAAAGTTTCCGCCGAAACCGACAATGTACCGCCGAAGTCGCTGTCGCCGGATTCAGTTTCGGGGGATTGAATCAAAGCCACCGCGCCGCGATTTCCTGTCTGCGTCGGGGCTATTCCTATCTCTTGCTGGGCAGTGGGGGGACTGAAAGCTTCTCGTGTCGCCCCCGTGTCGATCGTCACGGGGGAAGTTTCAAAACTTTCTGGGTATTCAATGCGGGAGGCAATCGGGATGCTTTCGTGGTCAAAATCGAGTTCTTCTCGCACCTCGGGCGATCGAACCGATGTTTCTACGGGCTGTGATATCTCTTTGAGTTGGCGATTTTCATTCTTAAATTTGCTGAAGAATCCGCCTTTTTTAGGATTTGTTGGCGGTTGGGGCGAAACTTCGGCAGTTTTTGGTTGCTGTTGATGTCGCTGTTGAATGTTGCTGCAATCGAGCCGGACTGTCCAGTCATTTTGTCGGGAACCGATTTTCCGCCCGCACAAAAACAACTGATAAATTTTAGCTCGATCGGGCAAAAGTCGAGTTAAATCAGTTTGTTCGATCGCATTGGTGAATCTCGCCGTCACCAATTCCTGAGATGGACACGCTTGCGCTTCGCACAAAATATGCAGGTGATTTCCCCGCAAACGCGCTTGTACCTGAACTTCGGGAAGCCCTAAAGCGGATTGCGCCCACTGCGACGCGGCCGATCGATTGTCTGCCAATATTCTCCCGTTCGCATTCAACATGGGACTTTAAATTTCGTCAAAGCTGGTTTCGTCTTATAGAAATAGCACATTTCGTCCGTATTTTGGCATATTTTAGGCTTCACTTAAGCGAAGTCATCAGTTATTGGTCGTTAGTAATTATTAAGAATCGCACCACACTACATATAGTGTGCCTGCGTCCAAGACTGTACAACCTAGTTTCTAAAGGCTTGAATGTGCGATCGGTTTCCTCGTATTTTCACCAACAAATCAAACAACTTATTATACAACAGATACGGACATTAGTTTGCGAATAACTCTCAACAGCCCGAAAAATCCTAGTGCAACACTTCAGCGTGCAGAAGGCAAATTAAAGCTTTCATAAAGATGCCGGAAACCCCTTGCGATCGATAAAAGTTATTGATATTCTGATAGATATCATCTGCTAATCACAGATAGAAAAAACCAATTAATTTACATCCCATCAATTTTTTGTCAGCCATACTAGCAGGTTTTCACCAGTGGATATCACATCTTATATCCACAACCCAAAACCGAAAACTCTAGCATGGCATCGACTCGCTTTGCTGGCAAATTTTTCAAAATCAACATCCTCAAATCTTACATTTTTTAGTAACTGTTATTGCAAAAACGGAACCTAAAATCATGTTACAAATCGAAGCATCTACCCCAAAACTAACCGTCAACACTTCCATCATTCCCGACATTGCCCAAAATCTGCAACCAAACAAATACACCAACAATTCCGCTTCAATTGCTCCGACAAACATCATACCAGATCAGGAAAAATCATCCACAAACTCCAGCATTCAACAATTATCAATAAACAACCCAACCCTCGACAAAAGCCCAGAAGGAGTTGCTACAAAAGCAGACATAGACAGCTTCATCCTCAACAAAGATTCAACACCAATAATCAACAGCATCGCTGAAAACCCACAAACATCCACCCCCCAAACAGACACAATAACAGGCGAAACAGCCGAGCCAGCAACTCACAACAACATCCCTTCCGACTCTAGTATTTGCCAAGCAGACAAAACAGCTAAAACTAGCCTAGATAACCTCTTAGATTCCAGCCTACCAGACAAAGAACAAAAATTAATAGCTGACGCCACACCCGAAGCCGAGACTAAATTAGCAGAAAAAAAAGCAGATACTGCTTCCATAACAAATCCTGTTGAAACAAAAACCGAAAACTCATCAGCGACAGAAACCAAAAAACAAACTGCTTCCGAAATTCCCAATTTCATAACAACTCCGGCTGATCCAAAAACCGAAAATTCCCCAGCAACAGAAACCCAAAACCCAACTGTTTCCGAGATTTGTACTTGCGCGACAAATCCTGTTGAGACAAAAACGGACAAATCTCCCGCAGTTGAAGCCAAAAATCCCACAATTTCCGAAATTCCCAAGGACGATCCAAAAACGGAAAACTCCCCAGCAACAGAAACTAAAAACCCGACTGTTTCTGAAATTCCCAAGGACGATCCAACCCCAGTCGAGCCAAAAACAGATTCTCCATCAGTAGAAACCAAAAACCCGACTGTTTCTGAAATTGCCAATTCTGTAACAACTCCTGTCGCTCCAAAAACCGAAAAATCTCCAGCAACAGAAACCAAAAACCCGACTGTTTCTGAAATTCCCAATTCTGTAACAACTCCTGTCGAGCCAAAAACCGAAAAATCTC